>CAKZKQ010000117.1 GCA_937123825.1 uncultured Pseudomonadota bacterium | reverse complement strand
CAGGTCAGAAACCAGCGCGCGCATGATGGGCAGTTGTTTCGGGGAAGGCGTCCAGTTGCGGCGGCGGGATTGCTTCACGATTGACGCGGCAAAGCCCTTGGCAAACTCGTTTTCCGCAAGCTGCGCAACGACTGGAACGACGGCCAGATCTTTCACGTGATCAGCCAGGGCCAGAACCTGATGCCCAGCTACTCCAACCAGCTCCAACCCATGGAGCGGTGGGCAGTGGTCAACTACATCCGGGCACTGCAGCGGGCCGAGTACCCTCGCGAGTCTGACATCAAGCGCCTGTCCACGGCGTCGCCGTCCAAGTGACGCAAGGACTGAGGAATAAAAACCATGAGCCAAGCGCATCACAACTTTGACAACCTCGAAGCGCCGCCCAAGCTGACCTTGCCGCAGAACTTCTTCACGATCTCGATCGTGTTGATGGTCATCGGCGGGCTGGCCTTTGTCGGCGGGCTCTTTGGCGTGGATGCCACAAGAGCCTGGAAGGCGTACCTGATCGGCTTCTTCTTCTTTACCATCCTGGCCCTGTCGGGCCCCTTCTTTGTGGCCACGCAGTACCTGACCCGCGCGGGCTGGTCCGTCACCGTGCGCCGCATCGCCGAGGCCTTCACCCCCGCCTTGATTCCCATGGCGGTCCTGGGCCTCATCTTCTGCCTCGCTGGCGGCATCACCCACATCTATGAGTGGCCCCACGAGCAGTACCACGACGCACTGGTGACCAAGAAGCTGCCCTACCTCAACTTCGGCGGCATGGTCATCCGCACCGTCATCGGGTTTGCCGTCTGGATCGTCGGCGGCATGATGATCTTCAAGAACTCCAACAAGCAGGACGAGACCGGCGACCAGGCCCTGAACAAACTCAACGGCCGCATCTCCCCCGTCTTCGTCATGCTCATGAGCCTGACCCTGACGACCTTCTCGGTCGATTTCATGATGTCCCTGCACCCCCACTGGTTCAGCACCATGTGGACGGTCAACATCTGGGTCACGATGTGGCAGGCCGGCACGGCGCTGATGACCATCGTCATCCTCTTGCTCCACCGCAAAGGCCACCTGAAACACTTCATCACTGCCGATCACATCCATGACCTGGGCAAGCTGCTCTTTGCGCTGACCGCCTTCTGGGCCTACATCGCCTTCTGCCAGTTCCTGCTGATGTGGTACGCAAACCTTCCCGAAGAGTACATCTTCTGGAACGCCCGCCTGAACAACGGCTGGTCCAACATCACCCTGGCCATGGGCGTGCTGAAGTTCATCGTGCCCTTCTTCCTCTTGCTTCCCCGCAACGTCAAGCGCGGCAAGGGTCTCATCTACATCTGTGGATGGATCTTCTTCATGTGCATCTACGAGGTCTGGTGGTGGGTTGCCCCCGCCCCCACGCCTGTCCTGGACGGCCACGGCGGTGGTCACGGCGGCGGCGGCGGTGCTGCTGATGCTGCCCACCACGCCATTCACCCCGAGCTGCCCTGGCTCGAAGTGCTGGTCTTCCTGGGCTTTGCTGGACTCTTCGCCTTTGTCGTCGGCAAGACGCTGACGCGCATCAACATCATCCCGACCAAGGACCCGCGCCTGTACGAAGCGCTCACCCACCACCAGTGAGTCGGAAAGCGAGTACCGCACCATGACAAGGCACACGACCTACATCCGTCGCATGACGCTCGCCGTTGGCAGCCTGCTTTGCATCAGCCTCCTGGCCCAGACCGCCTGGGCCCAGGACTGCAAACCCGCCGTGAAGGAGAAACTCCAGAAGAACCTCACGGCCACCGATGCGCAGGTCAACAAGGGCAAAGAGCTCTACAACATCAACTGCATCGCCTGCCACGGCGAGAAAGGTCTCGGCGACGGCCCTGCTGGCAAAGCCATCAAGGCCCGTAACTTCGTCGGCGACAAGTTCGTCCGCGGCACCTCCGTGCTGGCCATCTACAAGACCCTCACCGTCGGCCTCAATGCCAACATGCCTGGCTTTGAGACCATCCCCGACGATGAGCGGATCGCGGTGGCCCACTACGTGCGCAGCCTCATGCCCAAAGAAAAATGGGAAGAGCCCTCCCCGGAGCAGCTCGAAGAGGCCTGCATCGAAATCAGCAACCCGAAGTTGCCCGCCATCCCCGTTGCTGTCGCCATGGACGTCCTGGCTGAAGAAGCCGAGGCCGCCCGCAAAAAAGGCCGCGCCGACAATGGCCCCGTCAAGATCAACGACGCCGCCAACAAGGACAACGGCGCCGTGGTCTTCGGCATGGAGTGCGCCTCCTGCCACGGCGACAAAGGCCAGGGCATGACCAACTACGGTCGCTTCGGACGCTGGCCCTACGTCCAGACCTCCACGTACGCGCTGCAAAACAACAGCGCCTACGGGACCTGGGACGAGTTCGCCCTGCGCGTCGCCGAAGGCCCCCACGCCACCCTGCCTGATTTCACCGGGGCGGCCACCTTCACCGAGCAGGACTGGAAAGACGTCCAAGGCTACATGTCCGGCTTCGCCGGCACCGCCAAGGTCGTCTCCGATGCGCCTCCCCCTGCCGACACTCGCCCCGCCCTTCTGAGCGTCGGCGAAGGCTACGAGGTCTTCTTCAAAGAGGGCAAGCTCTTTAAGCTCGTCACCAACACCGAGGACGCCGAAGCGCCCATCGAGGAGATCACCTCCTTTGACGCCTTCAAGGCCCTCTACAAGAAGATCCACGACGGCGCCACCGCGCTGCCGGAGACCTACACCCCCGGCGCCATCCTTGAGATGGAAGCCGTCACCAACATGACCTGCATTGGCGACCGCGTCCGTGCTGAAGGCAAGAACCCTGGTTGCGGCCCCTTGCCCAGCGAGACCCGCGAGACCACCATGGTCAAGTTCTCCTTCGCGCCCCCCGCCGCCGAAGAAGGCGACAACAAGTAAGACTGGTCCCCGCACCAGACCTTCACCGAAGCCTTCATCGCAACGCTTCGGTGCCCAATGACCCGATGGACACCCTCCATCGGGTTTTGCATTTCTTGCCCCTCTTCCCCCCCAACCGTCGCCAGGCCAGCAGGCGGCGCCAGCTCGCCTGCTGGACCGAGAACCGTTTAAAAAGAGCCTTGCAAGGACGAGAAATCACAGTCCAGGTCGAGGAGGAGAGCGCAGACGAACTGGGGGTTCGTCGAGCATCGACGACGATGAGATGGGCTGTGATAGCCGTCATTGCTGGCTCTTTTTAAACGGTTCTCGGTCTAGACCCCTCGATGATCCACGGCCGGCAGGGAGGCGAGCTGGCGCCGCCTACCCTGCCCCCTCCATGTGAACAAGGGCGCTTTGCACAAAAAGGAACACCCCATAGTTGACTTCCAAGGTCAACATTGCTAACTAAAAGCACATGGGATTGGTGTGGAAACAAAACAGATTCCACACCAAAAAGATGCAAAATGTAGATTGAGGGTCGTTCGACCATGTATCAATACACAGAAGTTGACCAACGCTTTGTGGATGAGCGGGTGGCGGAATTTCGGGATCAGGTCGCGCGGCGTCTGTCGGGCAAGCTGACCGAGGACGAGTTTCGGCCGCTGCGGTTGATGAATGGCCTCTACCTGCAGCGCCACGCCTACATGCTGCGCGTGGCCATCCCCTACGGCCTCTTGTCCACCGCCCAGGTGCGGATGCTGGCCCACATCGCCCGCAAGTACGACAAGGGCTATGGGCACATCACCACTCGTCAAAACATCCAGTACAACTGGCCCAAGCTCGAAGAGGTGCCGGACATCCTGGCGGATCTGGCCAGCGTGCAGATGCACGCCATTCAGACCAGCGGCAACTGTGTGCGCAACGTCAGCGCCGATCATTACGCCGGGGTCGCCGCAGGAGAGGTCGCCGACCCGCGCCCCTACTGCGAGTTGATGCGCCAGTACTCCTCGGTGCACCCGGAGTTCACCTACCTGCCGCGCAAGTTCAAGATCGCCTTCTCGGGCTGCCCCAGCGACGGCGCAGCGGTCCTGGCGCACGACATCGGCTTCTTCATGGTCCGCAACGACGAAGGTCAGGTGGGCTTTGAGGTCATGGTGGGCGGCGGTCTGGGTCGGACGCCCATTCTGGGCAAGAAGATCAGGGATTTTCTGCCCGAAGAGGACATGCTGACCTACACCGAGGCCATCTTGCGGGTCTACAACCTGCACGGCAACCGCAAGAACAAGTACAAGGCTCGGATCAAGATCCTGGTGCGCTCGCTGGGCATCGAAGAGATGCAGCGCCGCGTGGAAGAAGAGTTTGACCGGATCAAGGACGGCCCCGGGCGCCTGACCCGTGAGGAAATCGAGCGCGTCAAAGCGCACTTCCCCACCCCGGCCTATGACCCGCAGGCGGCCACGGACACCTCACTGGAGACATTCAAGGCCTCTGAGCCTGCCTTTGCGGCCTGGCTGAAGCACAACGTCAAGCCCCACAAGGTGGCGGGCTACAACGTGGTCTGCATCAGCCTCAAGCACCCCGAGATTCCGCCCGGCGACATCACCGACGAGCAGCTTGAGGTGGTGGCCGATTTGGCCGACGAGTTCAGCTTTGGCCAGGTGCGCACCACCCACGAGCAGAACCTGATCCTCTCGGACGTGTCGGACGCGCACCTCTTTGAGGTCTGGCGCGGGTTGTCGGCCCACAAGATGGCGGTGGCCAACATCGGCACGCTGGCGGACATGATCTGCTGCCCCGGGCTCGACTTCTGCAGCCTGGCCAACGCCGGTTCAATCTCTGTGGCGCGAGCCATCAACGAGAAGTTCGACAGCCTGGACTACCTCTACGACCTGGGCGAGCTCAAGCTCAAGCTCTCGGGGTGCATCAACGCGTGCGGTCACCACCACGTGGGTCACATCGGGATTTTGGGGATCAACAAGCGCGGCGAGGAGTGGTACCAGATCATGCTGGGCGGATCGGCCGATCGGGACGCGTCTTTGGGGCGCTGGATTGGTCCGGCGATCGCCAAGGACTCGGTGCCCGACGCGCTGGAGAAGATCCTGGAGGTCTACCTGGAGGAGCGCACCGACGAGGAGCGCTTCCTGGACACTTACCGGCGCATCGGCGTCAAACCATTCAACAAGCAGGTGTACGGCAATGCGTAAGATCATCAAGGACCGCCAGATCATCGAAGACGGCTGCCTCCACCTGGAGGACGACGCGGCGTTGGAATCCGGCCAGCAGGTCACGATCAGCCTGGGCCGCTTCCTCTCTGAGGGGGCGCCGGCAGGTGTGGGCGTCAGGATCGCCCCGGAGGACGACGCCTGGACGCTTGGGGAGCACCTTGAGGGTGTGTCGTTGATCGCGATCGAGTTTCCGAAGTTTGCCGATGGTCGCGGGTACAGCCACGCGCGGATCTTGCGCGATCACCTGGGTTACAAGGGCGAGCTGCGGGCGCTGGGCGATGTGCTGCGCGATCAGCTCTATGTGATGTCTCGCTGCGGGTTCAACGCCTTTGAGGTCAGGGCCGACAAGGACATCGAAGATGCGCTTGGGGCCTTTGACACCTTCAGCGTGCGTTACCAGGGCGCGGTCGATGAGCCGCTGCCCGAGTTCCGGCGCCCCAAGGCCCCAGCACGCGACGTCGCCTGAGGTATTTTGTCGGCTCGCCGTTGTCGCGAGCACCACAGCGGCCCTGCACGATGGCAGGCCGCTGGTTATTGATGACTGACTGTCGGCCTTAGCGTCACCGGGCCAGTCATAAGGAGCAGTCCCACCACGGAGTGCTCCTTATGACTGGCCAGCGCGCGGCACGGGCCTTGTGCCCTGCCACTCCCCCAAACCCCCAGGCGGTCATCAATAACCAGGAGCCTGCCATCCCCATCATTTTCCGTGTGTCCCTTTGCCTCTGAGGCCCATCCCGCATCAATATGGGTGGGTGGCCTGTGGTTTTGCGGCGCTGCGCCGTCTTTGAGCAGCGCGCCGCACAGGTGCATTTGCGTCAGGGAGGCATGAGGGATGACCAAAGGGTGGGATCGGATGGATCAGGCGCAGAAGCGCCGCTATACGCTGCGCTTCATTGAGTTCATGAAGGCTGAGATCCCCGGTTGTCGGATCGCCTTCAAGGACGATCCGCCGCAGACGATGCCCTGGTGGCATCGGGTGGCGCACTGGGCGGGGGCGCTGGTGGCCCGCGAGTACCACACCCGCTACACGACCGTGATCCACAAGACGATCTACTTCCCGGCGGGCACCCGGGAGACTTTCGAGAAGCGTCCACAGCGTTGGTACTCGACCTTGAGGCACGAGTTTGTGCATCTGAAGGACTTTGATCGGTTTCACCTCTTGATGGGGGCCAGCTACGTGTTGCTCTTGCCGACGATCTGGACGATGCGATCGTTTTGGGAGTTGCGCGGCTATGCCCAGAACATGATGGTCTTGAACGAGGGTACGGGCCGGGTGCCAGAGTCGGAGGTGGAGCGGCTGGCCGAGATCTTCTCCAGCCGGGACTATGGTTTCATGCTCTGGCCGCGCTCAAGGGCCAGGAGGGCACTGGCGACGCTGCGCCAGGAGGTGTGCTCGGGGCAGCTCCAGGGGCCCTACCCTTATGGGCCATTGCGCACGCCGGTGCCGGAGCCGATTGAAGAAGAAAACTGACCCGCCAGAGCAGTGATTTTCGGGGCATCAAGAGGCCTTGATTGGGTGTGGTTTGAGGGTGGTTCATCGGCCCCCCGGGGGTTGGGTGTGGTCTTGGCCGTGGTTGGATCGGTCAAGAGACATCGAAGGTCGATCAGATCGGCATTCCCAGCACAAGGCAGAAGGTTGGTTTCCGGGCTCCTGTGTGGCTTGACAGCCCCAAAACGCTGTGCTACGACCGGCCCGCTTCTGGAGGGCTGCGCTCCAAACCGAGTGCAGACCCCAGCGGGCAGCCCTGATCACAGGGTTGACCCGACACATTGAACACCAAGTAAGCTCAAGGAAGCCACATGGCCCACCAATCCACGGACATCGCCCTCGACCTCCTTGGAAAGCTCAGCCCCGAGGCGATGGACATCATCACGATGCCCGCGCGCACGATGGGCGGCGGCAACCCCCTGGACTTCGACAAGAGCCTGGTGATCTACCTGGTGCTCTTCCTGGCGGTCTTCTTCATCCTCAAGCCCCTGCTCTTTGATCCCTACCTGAAGGTGCGCGAAGCGCGTCAGGCGGGCATCGGCGGCAGCCGTGACGAGGCCCAGGCGCTCCAGGCGCAGGCCGAGGAGAAGCTCAAGGCCTACGAGGAAGGCTTGAAGGTTGCCCGTCAGGAGGCCGCCGAGCGCCGTGAAGCGCTCAAGCGCGAGGGTCAGGGCAAAGAAGAGGAGCTGCTCAAGGCGGCGGCGGACAAGGCCGAGGCCAAGCTCAAAGAGCACCGCGCCAAGATGGCCACGCAGGTCGAAGAGGCCCGCGGTCAGCTCAAGGATCAGGCCGGCAAGCTGGCGGGGGCGATCACCGATCAGCTCCTGCCCTCGGCCTGAGACGTTCTTCTTTTAGGAATCAAGGCACAGATTGCACGATAAACAAGGAGCCTCAACAATGCAGACCCTCAAGACAGATCGGACCTCGCTGCGCCGCGCCCAAGTGGTGGCGCTGGTGGTGACGATGCTGGTTCCGGCGGTGGCGTTTGCCGCAGGCGACGGTGGGCTGGTCAAGACGGCGATCTTCCACCTGATCAACCTGGTCTTGCTGCTGGGCGTGGCGATTTACTTCGTGCGCGCGCCGCTCAACCGGTTTCTGAAGGATCGCAAAGAGCAGATCACCGCGGATCTGGAGGCGGCCAAGAAGCTGCACGAAGAGGCCCGCGCGATGCTGGACAAGTACGGCGAGCAGCTCTCCGGGCTTGAGGCCGAGAAAGAGCAGGTCCTGCGCGAGTACCGCGAACTGGGCGAGAGCGAGCGCGATCGGATCATTGAAGCGGCCCAGAACCAGGCCGACAAGATCACCGCCGACGCGCAGCGCACGGTGGACAACGAGCTTACCCGCGCCAAAGTGGCCCTCGAGGCTGAAGTCATGGAGTTGGCCACGCAGATGGCCGAGGACATGATCAAAGAGCGCATGAACGCCAACAGTCAGACGAAGTTGATTGACGGCTACCTGGGCGAGCTTGAGCGCCAGATGCAGCAGTGATAGAGGGTGGCCGGTCCTCGTGGGGTCGGCAATGCCTGATGAGAATATTGAAGACCACGGATTGATGGGGCACTAGAGAGAAACGATGCAAGGTGGCGTTAGCATTCGGTACGCCCGCGCGCTCCTGGAGCTGGGCCTTGAGGAGAAGATTGCGGACAAGCTCCAGGAGGAGCTGGGCAATCTCGCGCAGATGTACCAGGACAGTCGCGATCTCCAGGTGGTGTTGACCAACCCATCGATCGAAGTCGAAGAACGCAAGGCTCTGCTGCGCGCGATCGGCAAGAAGATGGGCCTGAGTGGTCTGATGACCAACTTCCTGCTTTTGTTGCTGGACAAGGATCGGATGGCGGCGCTGCCGCAGATCGCCCGCTCCTTCCAGCGCCTGGCGGACGCCGAAGCAGGCCGCGTGCGGGCCGAGGTCACCAGTGCCTCGGCGATGAGCACGGCCCAGGTCAACAAGATGAAGGCGTTGTTGTCGAAGATGACGGGCAAGACCGTCGTCCTTGAGCAGCGTCAGGATCCGTCGCTGCTGGGCGGCGTGGTTACCCGCATCGGTGGCAAAGTCTACGACGGGAGCCTGCGCACGCAGCTCGAGGCGCTCCGTAAATCGGTCACGATCTGATTCAACATTTGAGGATATAGAAGATGAAGATTGACATTGCTGAGATCAGCTCCATCATCAAGCAGCAGATCAAAGACTACGACAAGCGCGTCGAGGTTGCCGAGACCGGCACCGTCATCAGCGTTGGTGACGGTATCGCCCGTGTCTACGGCCTGGACAACGCCGTCGCCGGTGAGATGCTCCAGTTCCCCAACGACGTCTATGGCATGGTCTTGAACCTTGAGCAGGACAACGTCGGTGCCGCCCTTCTGGGTGAGGGTCACCTGGTCCAGGAAGGCGACGAGGTCAAGCGCACCGGGCGCATCGTTGAGGTCCCCGTCGGCAAGGAACTCCTTGGCCGCGTGGTCAACGCCCTGGGTCAGCCCATCGACGGCAAAGGCCCTCTGGGCGCCAGCCAGACGCAGCGCATCGAGGTCAAAGCCCCCGGCATCATCGAGCGCCAGTCGGTGCACGAGCCGCTCCAGACCGGCCTTAAGGCGCTCGACGCCCTGGTGCCCATCGGACGTGGCCAGCGCGAACTGATCATCGGTGACCGTCAGACCGGCAAGACCGCCGTGGCGATCGACACCATCATCAACCAGAAAGACACCCACCAGGGCAAAGGCAGCCCCTGCTTCTGCATCTACGTCGCCGTCGGCCAGAAGCAGTCCACCGTGGCCCAGGTCGTCGAGAAGCTGCGCGTCAACGGCGCCCTTGACTACACCGTGGTCGTGGCCGCCAGCGCCTCCGAGATGGCCCCGCTGCAGTTCCTGGCGCCCTACACCGGCGTCGCCATCGGTGAGTACTTCCGCGACAACGGCATGCACGCCCTGATCATTTACGATGATCTCTCCAAGCAGGCCGTCGCCTACCGCCAGCTGGCGCTGCTCCTTCGCCGTCCTCCGGGTCGCGAGGCGTACCCCGGTGACGTCTTCTACGTGCACAGCCGCCTGCTGGAGCGCGCCGCCAAGATGTCCGAGCGTGAAGGCAGCGGCTCCCTGACGGCGCTGCCCATCATCGAAACCCAGGCGGGTGACGTCTCGGCCTACATCCCGACCAACGTCATCTCCATCACCGACGGTCAGATCTTCCTTGAGACCGACCTCTTCTACTCGGGCATCCGTCCGGCCATCAACGCCGGTATCTCCGTGTCCCGCGTCGGTGGTTCGGCCCAGATCCGCGCCATGCGCAACGTCTCCGGTTCGCTGCGTCTGGACCTTGCCCAGTACCGCGAGCTGGCGGCCTTCGCCCAGTTCGGCTCCGACCTCGATGAAGCCACCCAGCGTCAGCTCTCCAAGGGCGCCCGTCTGACCGAGCTTCTCAAGCAAGCCCAGTACTCGCCCATCGCCGTCGAGAAGCAGGTCCTGGTCATCTTCGCCGCCAACGCCGGTTTCCTCGATGAGGTCGCCGTCGAAGACGTGCTGAAGTTCGAAGCCGCCGTGTACGAGTACTTCGATAGCCGCCACGCGGACCTGCTCGAAGCCATCGGGAAGGACAAGAAGTTCGGCAAGAACTTCGACAACCCCGACAAGTGCTCCGACACGACCCGCAAGGTCATCGACGCCCTGAAGAAGTTCGCCGAGCAGTTCGGCGCCTGATCCTCCCACCACGCCGAGCCGCGTCCATGAGGCTGGCGCAGCCCGGCGGCGTTGTGGGGCCATGGCCCGTCAACAAGCCCGACCAGGGCAAGGACACGCAGCAATGTGTCCCAAAAGCCTGACCCCACGCACGCACACTGCATGTGACGACAAAGCCACAGCCAAGCGTGTTTGCGCGCAGGAGCACAAGAAGGAAAGATGCCAAACCTGAAGGACATCAAGAGGCGGATCGGGTCTGTTAAGAACACCCAGAAGATCACCCGCGCCATGAAGTTGGTGGCGGCCTCGAAGCTGCGCCGCGCCCAGGAAGCCATCCAGCACGCGCGCCCCTACGCCGCCAAGATCCACGAAGTGGTCTCTGTGTTGGCCTCCGCGGTGGATGAAGAGGATCACGAACTGTTGCGCTCCAGCGAGAAGTGCGACAAGGCCCTGCTCCTGATCATCACCAGCGACCGCGGCCTGTGCGGACCCTTCAACGCGGGTCTGCTGCGCCGCATCGAGACGATCATGGCCGAATACAAGGCCGCCGGCGAGGTGGAGAGCTTCGACCTGATCGTCATCGGTCGCAAAGGCCAGTCGTACTACAAGCGCACCGAACACAACGTCCTTGAGGAGCACCCCGAGGTGCTCAACAAGGGCGTGAACTTCAGCGACGCGCGCGACTTCACTCAGAAGGTCACCGAGCAGTTCACCGAAGGTGGCTACGACCGGGTTTACCTGGCCTTCAACGAGTTCAAGTCCGCCATCGCCACCAACCAGCGCGTCGATCTCATCCTGCCGGTGCGTCCGTCATCGCTTGAAGATGAAGGCGAGGAAGCCGAGGCCTCCGACGCCACCGAGTTCCTCTTTGAGCCCGACAAAGACGACCTGCTGGGGGTGCTGCTGCCCAAATACGTCGAGACCATGGTCTACAGCGCCATGCTCGACTCGGTTGCCAGTGAGCACGCCTCGCGGATGACCGCCATGGACAACGCCACCAACAACGCCTCCGACATGATCGCCGCCCTGACGCTGCAATACAACCGCGCCCGTCAGGCGGCCATCACGAAAGAGCTGGTGGAGATCACCTCCGGTGCCGAGACCGTCAACGGCTGATCGGATTTAAAGATACCCAAACGTCAGATACGATCACATACAAGCAAGTAAGGAGAAGGCCACCATGAGCGAGGAGAGCAGCCAGATCCAGGTGTCTGCCGACACCAGCTCCGGCAAGTTCGGCCGGATCACCCAGGTCATGGGCCCGGTCGTCGACGTGCAGTTCGACGAATCACTGCCCGAAATCAACACCGCCCTGCGGGTCTCGAACCCCAGCATCGGGGACAAAGAGTGGAACCTCGTCCTCGAGGTCGCCCTGCACCTTGGCGAGAACACCGTGCGCACCGTCGCGATGGACTCCACCGATGGCCTGACCCGCTCCCAGCCGGTCCAGAACACCGGCAACCCCATCATGATGCCCGTCGGTAAAGAGGTCCTCGGCCGCATCCTCAACGTCGTCGGCGACCCCGTCGATGACCTGCGGATCTTCACCACCAAAGACGGCAAGACCATCCGCGACCTCATCGAGGACGAGGACGAGACCAGCTACAAGATCCGTGAGCGTTTCGAAAACGACGAGCACGAGATCGACTACAAAGAGTCCACCCTGCCCAAGGCCTCGGTGACCGAGGTGCGCGAGTTGGAGGCGACCCACCGTCTGCCCATCCACCGCAAGCCCCCCGAGTTCGTCGAGCAGTCCACCAGCGTCGAAGCGTTCGAGACCGGCATCAAGGTCATCGACCTGCTGGCCCCCTACGCTCGTGGTGGTAAGATCGGCCTCTTCGGCGGTGCCGGGGTCGGCAAGACCGTCCTCATCCAGGAGCTGATCAACAACGTCGCCCTGGCCCACGGTGGTTACTCCGTCTTCGCCGGTGTCGGCGAGCGTACCCGCGAGGGCAACGACCTCTTCTACGAAATGATCGAAGCGGGCGTCATCGACGCCGGCCAGGACTGGGACAAATCCAAGGTTGCCCTGGTCTTCGGTCAGATGAACGAGCCTCCCGGCGCCCGCGCCCGCGTGGCCCTCTCCGGACTGACCGTCACCGAGCACTTCCGTGACGAGATGGGCCAGGACGTTCTGCTCTTCGTCGATAACATCTTCCGCTTCACCCAGGCCGGCGCCGAGACCTCCGCGCTTCTGGGTCGTATCCCTTCGGCGGTCGGTTACCAGCCCACCCTCTCCACCGAGATGGGCGCGCTCCAAGAGCGCATCACGACCACCAACAAGGGCTCCATCACCTCCGTTCAGGCCGTCTACGTCCCTGCTGACGACTTGACCGACCCCGCCCCTGCGACGACCTTCGCTCACCTTGACGCCACCACCGTCTTGAGCCGTCAGATCGCCGCGCTGGGCATCTACCCCTCGGTTGACCCGCTCGACTCCAACAGCCGTATCCTCGACCCCCAGGTCGTCGGCGAGGAGCACTACCAGGTCGCCCGTGGCATCCAGTCCATTCTGCAGCGCTACAAAGACCTGCAGGACATCATCGCCATCCTGGGCATGGACGAACTGTCTGACGAAGACCGCCTGGTCGTTAACCGCGCCCGCAAGGTCCAGAAGTTCCTCAGCCAGCCCTTCTTTGTCGCCGAGCAGTTCACCGGCAAGAAAGGCCGTCTGGTCAAGCTCTCCGACACCATCGCCAGCTTCAAGGCCCTGCTCAACGGCGATGTTGACCACCTGCCTGAGCAGGCCTTCTACATGGTCGGCGACCTGAACGAGGCCGAAGACCAGGCCAAGAAGCTCTAAGGGAGGCCCCATGGCCAAGATCACCCTCGAGATTGTTACTCCCGAGAAGGCTGTCTTCCACGAAGACGTCGACGAGGTCATTCTGCCGGGCGCTGACGGTGAACTGGGCATCTTGCCCGGTCACCTTCCCCTGATGACCACGCTTCGCTCGGGGCGTCTGGTCGCCATTGACGGCGGCCAACAACAGTTCTTCGCCGTCCACCAGGGCTTTGCCGAGATCCTTCCCGACAAAGTCATCGTCCTGACCGACGCCGCCGAAGACGCCGCCAACATTGACGCCGATCGCGCGCGCGCCGCCATGGAACGCGCCGAGCAGGCCCTCAAAGAGGCCGAAGGCAAGCCCCAGGGCGAGGAAGCCACAGAGCTCGACGCTGCCGAAATCCAGCGTCGCGCCCTCGAGCGCGCACGTGCTCGCCTCGTCGTCTCCGAAGAGAACAAGTGACACCGCCCACCGCCCCTGCGGCGGTGACACGGTGACCCACTTGCGGCCGACAAGCACCATGCTCGTCGGCCTGTTTGTTTCTTGGCTCACCCAGGAACACAACCGCCTCCCCCTTCACCTGCGCGCGTCCTTCGGCTACCTTCAAGCCCGGATAAAACATGGAAGGCAACCTCAGTGAACCAGATCAAAGACCCCTTGCAGATCGTCCATGGCCGGGTGCTGGGCCCTGGCCCCCAAACCTCGACCGTCATCCTTGAGTTTGCTCCTGAGCGGCGGCCTGAACCGGGCACGGTGTGGACGGGAGAAGGCGGCGCGCTGGCCGAAGTGCTGCGGCCGCTCAACCCCAGCGATGTCCTGGCCGCAGTCCGGTGCGGACCATCCCCACACACCGGCACCACGCTCCAAGCACACCCACAACCGCTGCACACCCCTGCCCCTGAGGCTCTTTGGCAAACCAGCGCGAGGCCCTGCCTCGGCCCCAGCGAGCAAACGCCGAGCTTGCCGCTGGGGACGTTGGAGCCGGGCGCTGGGGCGGCATCTGAGGTCCAACCGCCGTCCAAACAACCGCAATGGACTTTTGGGCACCCCGGCGTGGATGTCCTGGCGCCGCTGATGGGCGGCGAAGCGCTGGCGCTCTATGAACCCGACCCCGCGGCGCTGGCGTCACTGGCGGCTGCCCATGTGCCGTTCATCGCCGAGCAAGCCAAGGCGCGTGTGCTTTGGGTCGCGGGCTCACCCCAGGCCCCCTCCCCTCCCAAAGGCGTGGAGGCCATTGAGCTGCGCGCCCAGCCCCACCACAAAGGCCAGCAGGCGCTCTTGATGCGGGCCACGCTCACCATCGCGCAGGCCATCGAGGGGCCTTTGCTGGTGGTCTTCTACGACCCGATGCCTGCGTTGGTGTCGTGGAAAGAGGTCGACGGGCTCGGCGCGTCGAGCGGACAAATGGCGCTGGCACAGTTTCAGGCCGCGCTCGACGGACTTCACACCAAAGGGGCGACCGTGCTGGGCTTTGTCCCCGACGATCCGCTTTGGACCGGGCGACTTGGCCCAGGAGATCTCTCCCCGGGGCGCACCATGGCCTCACAGGCCCACTTTGCTCACGGCAAGCTCGACCTGAGCCAATGCAGCACCGCGGTGGTCAAACAAACCTCCGCCCCACTCCAGGCCATGAACGAAGCCTGCCGGGAACTCCTGGCGGCCTCAGAGGCGCTGTCTGACTACGCACAGATTTTTGGAGAGCAGGAACTGGATGAAGGGCTCGACGAGGTCCTGAGCATTCATGCGGGGCTCCAGACGTGGCTGAGCGCCAAACCGTCGGTGCCTCAAACCCTCGACAACACCCTCAAGCAAGGCACCCAAATCATCCAGGGATAGGCCTGCGGCGCACTTTCAGTTGCGGTTGGGCGCCACGGTGGCCTTGAGCATCTCGGCCCAGACCTCGGAGTAGTCCATGGAACCGGTCAGCAGACGCGCGGCGATCTTGGAGAACTTCGGGTTCTTGATGCCGACCTGGTAGGACAGGTGGGTGAAGGAGAAGAAGAGCTTGGCCATGGCGCGCACGTCGAGGAAGTCGCGGCAGATCTCGCGCAGGATGCGCTGGCTGTAGCGCTCCAGGCGGTCATCGCCGTGCCAGAAGGCGTCGCGGATGACCTCGACGGCGATGTGGGCCGAGCGCATGGCGGCCTCGACCCCGGCGCCGGTCATGGGGTTGACGATCCCGGCGGCGTCGCCCAGCAAGAGCACATTTTGCTCGTGGAACCGGTTCTGACCGTGCCAACGGGGCAGAAAATGCCCGTACACGCGCGTGCGGTCGGGGTTGAAGTTCAGATCGTGGCCGCGCAGGAACTCAAAGAGCTCTTCGCGCTTCCAACCCCGGCGCTGTGTAAAAGAGAGCAGCCCGACCGAGAGGTGGTCTGACTTCGGAAAGACCCAGCCGATGCCGTGCGGCAAGCGGCCAAAGTCACCGCCAACCGTGCCGCGCCACTCTTCGAGCGCGGAGGGGCTCATGGGCACCTCGGCCTGGAAGGCGAACCCGAGCTTTTCATGGCCGCTTTGCCCAATCGAGCGCGCCACTGCCGAATGCACCCCATCGGCACCCACCACGACCCTGGCCGCAAACTCGCCTTTGGTCGTGCGCACACGCACGCGAGGACCGGCCGGATCAACCCCGACCACCTCGATGCCATCCAGAATGCGGGCGCCGTGGCGCGCGGCTTCGGTGATCAGCGCGTGGTCAAAGCGGTCGCGGCGCACCATGTAGACCAGAGGGTCTTCGGATTCGACCATGACCGGGTCTTGGTGGCGGTAGGTGAACTTGACCCGATGGATGACGTCTTCGACCTGCTGGTCAAAGACTTCATCGGGGAGGTTGACCAGAGGCCGGACTTTGGCCGGCAGGCCGCCAGAACAAGCTTTAAAACGGGGAAGCTGAGCCTTCTCCAGGAGAGTGACCTGAAGCCCAGCCTGAGCCAGGCCGCTGGCCACGGTCGCGCCAGCCGGTCCGGCGCCCACCACAAGTACATCCATGAGTCCTTCTTCCTTGGTCGCGCGTTGGCGTCCCGTGCATTGTGCTCAGGGACGGCGTTCAAGACGCAGCGCTCACACATTGTGGTAGATGCAACAAAGTCCACAAGAGGTGTCTTTCCAAAAGTCACCTCGGCGCTGCGCTTGACCACGATGGCAGCCACTTCTGTGCTGACCCCACTGGCGTGGCCATCTTCTGCCATCGCCAAGGCGTCTTTAAAGTCCGTGTGCGGCCAGAAGAAAGTGCCCCAGCCGGGCCACATGGTCAAGGCCACGGGGTGACGGATGCCTGCCCAAAAGCACCGTGCGGCGAGCCACGATCCCCGTGAGGATCGGATCGACAGAGTCCAACCAAAAAGTGTCGACAACTTCGAAGGTAAAAAACGTGACGATCGATCCGGCCATGTTACGATCGATTTTCAACGGTTGATCGTGAAACAAATGATCATTCGTGAAACATCAAGATCGGATCAGATCCAAGATCGATCCTGGATCAAAACTGGAAGATCACAATCCGCTGATCAAGGGCACGGTTGTATCTGCATACTGCAAAGACCTGATCAACCGATCACCACTGATCAGATGGATCTGTATCTGATTGAATTTGTTAATAAAAGTCCCTTGACGCAGATCATCCCAGGGCGGTAGCTTAGCGATCCGACCCAAGGATGAAGGTCGAATCTTTTTCTGCGCCAAGGAAGGCGCTCAGGAGCACTCATGCCGGAAGGAGTAGTCGCGCCGTATTTTACGGACCCCACAGAGAGTTTTGTACTGTATCAAGGAGATTGTCTGAAATTGATCGAGGCGCTTGGTGAAAATCAGTTTGATCTGATTTTTGCAGATCCGCCTTACTTTCTTTCCAATGGTGGTGTCACCTGCAAAAACGGAAAGATGGTTTCGGTCAACAAAGGCAAATGGGATAAATCCAAAGGAGCCGTAGAGAACCACAAGTTCAACCTTCAGTGGTTGGAGGCGTGCCAAAAAGCATTGACGCCCAATGGCACGATCTTCGTCTCCGGGACGCATCACACCATTTACAGTATTGGATTTGCCATGCAGCAGTTGGGGTTCAAAATCCTCAACAACATTACGTGGTTTAAACCCAACCCTCCGCCCAACCTCTCTTGCCGGTATTTTACACATACAACAGAGACCATCCTCTGGGCCGCCAAGTCCACCAAGTCGAAGCACCACTTCAACTACAAGGACATGAAAGCCGAAAACGGTGGAAAACAAATGCGCTCCATGTGGAACTTCAAGCCACCGCGCAAAGCCGAGAAGAAGCACGGCAAGCACCCGACCCAGAAGCCGCTGCCGTTGATCGAGCGCATCATCCGCTCGGCCAGCGACCCTGGGCAACGCGTCCTTGACCCCTTCAATGGCTCCGGCACCACCGGCATCGCAGCCCTCAAACAGGGGCGGCGTTATGTCGGCATCGAGCTCGACCCGCAATACCTGGACCTGACCCTGAGCCGTTATCAGGAGCTTGTCCCCGGTGTCGCCGAGCAAGACCAGCCGCGCACCGCGCTGGGGTTCTGAGCCACGGCGAGCACAGCACCTGCTGAAAAGGAAAAGGGCCAACCCATCATACGATTGGGTTGGCCCTTTTCCTTTTTGTTCGGTGCCATCGCTGGATGCTGCCGGTCAACACGATGGCATCCGCTGTAGGACTCTACATCGTCCGGAAGAAGACCTTCGGCCAGCCTTCGGCCAGCCCCTTGGCGCTGGCCTGGGCCACCAGTGCCTCGTAAAGGGCCTGACGCTCTCGATTGAGGTCGGCCGCCAATGACTCCCGGTCGATGGTATTGCGCGCGCGCACCATCGCCAACCGCTCGGTGTCTCCCAGCGCCACGCTGGCCGCCCTGGACCATTGGGCCAGCGCCTCTCGATGCTCGGCGAGCACCGGGTCATCCTCCTGGAGCCAGGCGCCGACCTGCTCCACCTGACGCATCAACGCCTGACGCACAAAGAGGCCCACCGGGACATTGAAAAAACGCCGCCAGCGCGGGTCGTCGGTGTCACCGCCGACCGCTTCGAGCAAAGCGGCCCCAAACGCCTCGCAGGCCTCATCGAGGTGCTCGTTGGCCACCGCCGCACGCGCCTGCGCGTTGATCACCTTTCGCCGCGCGCGCCGGTCACCCACGCGGACCTTCTCCAAAGTCTCCAGCCAGGCCCGCGTCAGTGAAACAAACGCCACCGCGTTGGGGTCCGACTGCAGCGCGCTGATCGTGTGGATCAGCTCATCTTCGATCGCATCCAGGGCGTCGCCCGGTTCAATGATCCGTAACAATGTGACCTCCACCTTGCATTAAAATACGGCCTGGAGTGTGCCACGGCCCGCCACGGCTGCCAACGCCTGCGCAAAAACCCCATCGCCGCCGACATTGGGACCCACCCGCACTCAGCACCACAACAATCGGTCGCAGGCTGGCCATCGAGCGCAGATCAAAACACAGAATTCTGCTAAGATTGCCCACATGACATCGCCATCTGCACATAAACACCGGGCCTGGAGGGCCTTGGGCGCCCTCATGGCGACGATGGCCTTGCTTTGGTCGGGAGCAGCGCTGGCGCAGGAGCGCACCGCCGAAGGCATGGTGAGCCAGACCTGGGGCGCCCACGACGGCCTGCCCATCAAGCACCCAACACAGGTGCTCTTTGATGCGCACGGCTTTTTGTGGATGTCCAACTACAACGGCCTGGTGCGCTTTGATGGACAACACTTTGAGCACTTCCAGGGCCGCAGCGCCGGGCTGCCAAGGCGCCGCATCATCCACATCGGCAAAGCACCAGGGGGAAACCTGTGGGCCAACACCGACATTGGCCACGTCATCATCGTCTCTGAACAAGGCTTCGAGCTGCTCAAAGACGGCGCAGAACCCCTGCAGTCGCACCTCAAACCCGTCACCGTCGATGGCAAAATCTACATCTACAGCCGGGGCACCTTCTACGTCTACGACGGCGTGCGGCTGACGGCGCTGCACAAGGCCCCCAAACCCCTGGCCCCCCACAGCCAACACCTGAGCGACGGCGGCGTCATCCTCTACCAGCAGCCGCTGCGGCTCTACCACATCCGCCCCGACGGCACCCACCGCTGGATCGACCTGCCCGAACCCGTCCAACCCAAAAGCCACTTTGTCTACCAATCCCCCGAGGGCAACCTGTGGATCGATCTGCTGACGCAGGGTCTGAGCGAGTTTGACGGCAAGAACTTCATCGCCCGCACCGCCGCAGACGGCCAACCGCTGTCCAAAAGCTGCACGATGGTCGCCCTGCCCGATGGCACCTTCATCTACCAGGGACACAGCGGCGTCTGGTACGGCCGCGACACCTTCGTGCGCCACCCCGAGTCGCTGGCGCTGGGGGCCTGCACAGAGGCCATGGTCCCCCAACAAAGCCCGCTGGCGCTGCTGCCAAATGGACCTCAACTCTTTGGGCCGCAGGGGCTCCTGGCCCACGTCGAGCACGACATCCCCAGCGCCGTCTCGGACGACCAGGGGCAGGTCTGGTTTGCCCACAAAGGCATCACGCGCCTTAGCCCCAACCGCTTTGAGATCATCGACCCCCAAAAGGCCGGCACCGTCATCTTCCCTGTGCTGGGCACCCCCAATGGAACGCTGTGGACCGGGGTCTGGCGCATGGGTGTCCTTCACACCGACTTCAACACCCACCCGACCACCTCCCAAGACCTGCCTTTTGGCCCCAGGAGCGTGTACGAGACCTTTCCGTCGGCCCTCTACCGCGCCTCCAACGGCGACATCTGGGTCGGCGCCCCCGACAGGCTCTATCGATACGACCCACAGGGGAGCTTTGAACCCGCGTCCCAGGAAAACAACGTCTCGCTCTTTGTCCGCGTCCTGCTTGAGGAGCGCCCTGGAGACTTCTGGATCGGCCGCGACGATGGCCTTTGGCTGGGCAACCCAGACCACCCCCCGGACACCTGGACCCTGCAAGACTCCACAGACCACCGCCTGCGCGGCACGCGCACCTACGACCTGCTGCGCACCCCCGACGGCACCTTGATGGCGGGCACCTCCACCGGCGTCTACCGCAAACGCATGGGCCAGTTTGAACCCCTGAGCCCCAAGGCCTCACACCAAAACATTCACGCCCGCAAGCTCTTCGTCGACGATCGGGGCACGCTGTGGATCGGCACCGAAGAGCACGGCCTGTGCCACGTCGCCGACCCCAGCGCAGACAACGCCCGGATCCAGTGCGCCGACCTCAACCACGGCCTCTACGACGACGCCGTCCACTGCATCCAACAAGACCCCAGAGGCCGCCTGTGGATGAGCACCAACAAAGGCATCATGCTCCTGGAGCAAGACCACCTTGAGCGCTTCTTCGCCGGGGACGATGACCTGCTCCAGCCCGCCCTCTACAACACCCACCAGGGCATGCACGACGCCGAGTGCAACGGCGGCTTCCAACCCGCCTGCACCACCCTGTCCGACGGCCGCATGGCCTTCCCCACCCAGGCCGGTGTGGCCATCATCGATCCCAAAACCCAGGCTTCAGACATTCTGCGCCCCCCAAGACTGGCCTCTTACCAACGCAGCGACCAACCCCCAACCCTCCTGCCATCCACCGCCGAACACGCCCACATCAAACTGAACCCCGAACAAAAAAGCCTCAGCGTCCATTGGGCCACCCCTTCGGTCTCAACCACCCACAAGCTCATGACGCGCCACCGCCTGCGCGGCTTCACCAAGCGGTGGTCCAAGCCCAGCTTCAGCCCCCAGGGCTCGTGGACCAACCTCCCGCCAGGCACCTTCACGCTGGAACTCCAAAGCGGCCTCAACGGGCGCTGGAGCCCTGCCAAAGCCGTCGCGACCATCACGCGCGCGCCTGCGTGGACAGAGACCACGCTCTTCAAACTCCTGATGGCGGCGGCTCTGGCGGTGGCCCTGGCACTCGGCGTCCACCTCTACACCCGGCGTCTGCGCCAACGCCAGCGCGAACTCGACACCCTGGTCCACCGACGCACCGCCGACCTCGATGAGCGCAACACCCAGCTTGGACAACAAGCCCAGGAGCTGGCCCGGCTCAACGGCCGCCTCACCAACCAAAGCCAGGATCTCAAGCTCCAGAACGAACTCCTGGCCGCCCAGCGCGACCTGCTGAGCCAACAAGCCCAGCGCCTGTCCAAGCTCGACCAGGCCCGCAGCCGCTTTGTCACCACCATCTCCCATGAGCTGCGCACCCCGCTGACGCTGGTCCAAGGCGCCCTGACCGACCTGGAGCAGGACATCGCCCACACCGACGCCCCCCAGCGCCGTCGCCTGACCATGGCCAGGCGAAACACCGACCGCCTCTCCGAACTGGTCGAGCAACTCCTCGACGCCGCCCGCTTTGAGGCTGGCGCTGTCCCACTCAAGGTCCGCCGCGTGGACGCGTGCGCCTTTTTGCGCCGCCTGACCAGCCGCTTCGCACTGCCCGAAGAGACCGAGCGCCTCACGCTGCAACTGCCCGACCAACCCGTCCCGCTCTACTTCTCTCCCGAACTGCTCGACAAAGCCGTGGCCAACCTCCTGGGCAACGCCTTCAAATACACCCCCGCCGATGACCAGATCACCGTCCGGCTGCTGCAGTACGGCGCGCTGGACGATGGCCACATCCGCATTGAAGTCTCCGACAATGGCCCCGGCATCGAACCCAGCGCCCAACTCACCATCTTCGAGCGCTTCTCACAGGCACACCCCCACACCGAAAGCTACAAGAGCACCGGACTGGGCCTGTCCATCACCCGCGAGATTGTCGAACTCCACGGCGGCGACGTCGGCGTCGACAGCCACCCCGGGGAGGGAAGCACCTTCTGGATCTCCCTGCCCACCGGCGTCCACCACCTTGGCCCCGATGACATCGACCTGAGCCCCGCGCGCCCCAACACCACCACACCACCGCCAGAGCCAACCCACCACGGCCCCCAGGGCGCCCAGCGCGTGCTCGTCGTCGAAGACCACCCCGATATGCAGGCGTACATCGCCGAGCACCTCCAACGCCACTACCACACCGACACCGTCTCTGACGGCGCCCAAGCCCTCCAATGGCTCAAGGACAACCCCTGGCCCGACGCCATCGTCTCGGACATCATGATGCCCCGCATGGACGGCATGGAGATGACCCGACAACTCAAATCCCAGCCCGACACCGCACACATCCCCATCCTGCTCGTCTCCGCTCACGCCGCCCAGGACACTCGCCTTGAAAGCCTGGAGCTGGCCGACGACTTCATGAGCAAACCCTTTCACATGCGCGAGCTGCTGGCCCGCGTCGCCCACCTGTGCCGGCCCACCGCACCCACCCCACAACCCGAGCACACCCCCACCCAACCACCCCAAGAGATGCCCCAACCCACCACCTTGCTGACACGCGTCAACGACACCATCGACCAACGGCTCGCCGATCAATCGCTGGACGCAGCCGAGCTGGCCCGCGCTGTGGCCATGAGCCGCAGTGCCTTCTACCGAGACTTTAAAACGCTCACCGGACAAACCCCCGCGCAACACCTGCGCCAACGCCGCCTCGATCACGCACGCACACTCATCGAGCAACGCTCCATGAACACCGTCGGAGAGATCGCTGCAGCGGTCGGCATGAGCCAGTCCTACCTGTCCCGACTCTACAAATCGCAGTACGGATCCAGCCCTGGCCAGGATCTGAAAACCTGATTCACAAAAAACAAAACCCTTACGAAAAAACCAAACAATACGCCGTACCTTGTGGGCCATAGACACCACCGGCCGCCATGGATCTCCTCAGGCCCGACCATCCGCCCCCAAAACATCCCCCACATGATGGAAAAGCAACACCGTTTCCCATCGACATCGGCCAGCACGGCTTTGTCCAAATGTCCCAAACTTTTGTTCAAACGTCCCAAACCGTCAGAAAAGGGTTGAACCGGGGCCACAAAAAACACATCATGTCTTTAGACAGACCGCATCAACTTTCAGTGTTGACCTGCACCAACGACACGGCTCATTTGCAGCAACCTTACGCTCATGTCGAAAAATCAGCCCCCACATACATCGCAGCCTGGCGACACCACGTTGGTGCCATCACCCACACCCAAACGGCTCAGCGCCCAAGCCACAGGCTCCAAACCCAGCATCCCCACTGGCCAGGAGCCCTACCGCAGGAGAGGCCAACGGGAAGCCATCTATGAGGAGTTGCTGCTGATCAGCGCCAACACCCCTCAGGACATGGTTCGGCTCTGTCGCCAGATGGCCGGTCAGCTTCAAGGCGCGGTGGAGTTGCGCTGGCAAGCATGGACAAGCCAGCAGACCTTCAACCCCCAACACCCGGTGCGGCTTGCCATTGTGGCCACCGCACAAAACGCCCGGGAGTTGATGCTCAAAGCCGCCGCCGCCATCGACAAACGCCCCGGCGCCACCTTCAATGACCACCGCGGGGTCTTCTACCACGCCAGCAGCGAGCGCCCGGGGAAGGTCGCGGTGCTCTTTGGCGCACAAACCCAACCCCAAACCCCCCTACCTCCCGCGCCGACGTCTTTTGTCGCCGCCGATGAGGTCTGGCGCCGCTCTTCACGCTCGGCGCCCCCACTGGTGGCCTCCCAACTGAGCGCGCTGGCGATCTTTCACCAGGCCGGGCTGCGATCGGTGGGATGGGCCTGCGCCAACGACAACGCCCGCACGCTCTCGGCCTTCATCAAAGGCACTGGGCTGGGTGAGTGCTTTACACGGCGGCGCTCTTCAAAGCTCGAAGGCATCGGACTTGAAGGACAGATCAGCGCCTTGATGGCCCGCGGCGCCGAAATGTTCATCCAGGTCGGCCCTGGAGACATGCTGGCCACCGCAGTGGCCGCCGCTTCAGGTGGACGGCGCTGCGGGTTCATCCCCACCAACCTGCCAGGCCAACCTGCATCGGTGGGCATCCAACGCGCCATGGCTCAAATGCTGGTGGCGGGCATCGAGCTGGACACCACGGTCTTGTGGACGGGTTACCAAACCCCTCGCAACCCGCACCGCAGCACCGGCTTTGGA
Source organism: uncultured Pseudomonadota bacterium (assembly GCA_937123825.1). Lineage (GTDB taxonomy): Bacteria > Myxococcota_A > Bradymonadia > Bradymonadales > CAKZKQ01. The sequence goes on along the minus strand of CAKZKQ010000117.1, from coordinate 42,764 downwards.
CCGCCGCCGCGCCACCCCGATGCCACCTCATCATCGTCCCTCCTGCCAGCGCGGGCCAAAACGCCCGTGAAGCCCACCAGCTACTCCGGCCTGCCGCCCAAAAAGAAAAAGAACAAGCAAACCCAGGAACTCGACATCACCCCCCTGCCCATCAAGCAGGAACGCCGTCAGGACGACACCAGCGCGCGCAAGGCGTCTTCGGCCTGGCTGCGCTCACCGCAAAGCTGGCAGGCCGCCTACGAGGCCGTCGTGCGCGGCATGTGGCACGCCCCAGAGCGCCAACCGACCTGACTGGCCGTACCTGCGCCCTGACACCTTGCATCCCGATCTGGTGTCCATCTATAAGATGGCCTGTTGGCGTCTCCCCGCCACACCGGATTCCATCAAGCGAGGCAGCCCATGTCAGTGAGCGTCAATCCCCTGAAGAAACCCGTCGACGACATCCACCCCACCGAGCACAAGCTGCGCTTTGTGACCGCTGCGAGCCTCTTTGACGGGCACGACGCGGCCATCAACGTCATGCGCCGCATCCTGCAAGCCTCGGGCGTGGAGGTCATCCATCTTGGCCACAACCGCTCGGTCGCCGAAGTCGTCCAGGCCGCCATTCAGGAGGACGCCCAGTCCATCGCCCTGTCGTCCTACCAGGGCGGCCACGTCGAATACTTCAAGTACGCCCGCGACCTGCTGGACCAACACGGCGCCGGTCACGTGCGCATCTTTGGCGGCGGCGGCGGCGTCATTGTCCCCAGCGAAATTGAGGACATCGAGCAGCACGGCATCGACAAGATCTTCAGCCCCGACGACGGCCGCCGACTTGGCCTCCAGGGCATGATCAACCAGATGCTCGAAACGGCCGACTTCGATCCCATCGAGCGCGGCGGCATGCCCGACGCCCAGGAGCTGGCCGCCTCCAACGATCTCCACGTCGCCCGCGCCCTCTCGCTGGCCGAAGCCGGGCGCCTGGGCGAAATCGACCTGCCCGAGCGCAAGGGCACACCGGCACCCGTGCTGGGCATCACCGGCACCGGCGGCGCGGGCAAAAGCTCGCTGACCGATGAGCTGGTCCTGCGCTTTCGCCGCAGCTTCCCCGACAAGCGCATCGCCATCCTGGCCACCGACCCCACCCGTCGACGCACCGGCGGCGCGCTGCTGGGCGACCGCATCCGCATGAACGCCATCTACGGTGATGGTGCTTTCCTGCGCTCGATGGCCAGCCGCGGCAGCCGCACTGGCCTGACCAAGGCCGTCGATGACGCCATCAAAGTCTTCCAGGCCGCCAACTACGATCTGATCGTGCTCGAAACCAGCGGCATCGGTCAGGGCGACGGCGCCATCGTGGACCACTGCGATGTCTCGCTCTACGTCATGACCAGCGAGTTTGGCGCCGCCACCCAACTCGAAAAGATCGAGATGCTCGACTACGCCAACGTCGTCGCCATCAACAAATACGAAAAACGCGGCAGCACCGACGCTCTGCGCGCCGTGCGCAAACAGTACCGCCGCAACCACCACATCCCCTACGATGTCGAAGACGAGGCCCTGCCGGTCTTTGGCACCATCGCCAGCCAGTGGGGAGACAGCGGCGTCGACGCCCTCTTTGTGGGCCTTCTCGACAGCATCGAGGCCAAGAGCGGCCAGCGCTTTGAGACCTCCGTGCGGCCCCAGGTCGGGCGTCTGTCGCCCATCTCCTCCAAGGCCCACCAGATCATCCCCGCCCAGCGCGAGCGCTACCTGGCCGACATCGCCGGCACCGTGCGCGGCCACCACAGCCACACCGCTGCCCAGGCCGCTCTGGCGCGTCAGGCCCAGCACCTCCAAACCGCCATTGAAGCCCTGCAAGGCGCCGGCGAGTCAGGCGCAGGCGGTCTCCAGACCCTCCAGGAGGCCAAAACCCAGGCCCTCGACGCCATGGACGCCCACTGCCGCGCCCTGGTGGACGGCTGGCCTGCCCTGCGAGAGGCCTACAGCGGCCAGACCTTCACGTACACGGTGCGCGGGCGCGATTTCTCGGTCGATTTGACCACCGAGACCCTCTCGGGCACGGCGCTGCCCAAGATCTGCCTGCCGCGCTACAACGACCACGGCGACATCCTGACCTGGCAGATGAAAGAGAACGTGCCGGGCAGCTTCCCGTACACCGCCGGGGTCTTCCCCTTTAAGCGGGCCGGCGAGGAGCCCAAACGGCAGTTTGCCGGTGAGGGCACGCCGGATCGGACCAACAAGCGCTTCCACTACCTGTGCAAGGACGACGACGCCAAGCGCCTCTCGACGGCCTTCGACTCGGTGACGCTCTACGGGCACGACCCGGACGAGCGGCCTGATATTTATGGGAAAATCGGCGAGTCGGGCGTGAGCGTCTGCACGCTGGAGGACATGAAGAAGCTCTACGCGGGCTTTGACCTCTGCGCGCGCAGCACCAGCGTCAGCATGACCATCAACGGCCCCGCCCCGATCATCCTGGCCATGTTCCTCAACACCGCCATTGACCAGCAGGTCGATGTCTTTGAGGCCAGCAAAGGCCAGGCCGCCACCGCCGATGAGCGCGCCGAGGTCGCCGCCAAAACCCTCAAAATCGTGCGCGGCACCGTCCAGGCCGACATCCTCAAAGAAGACCAGGCCCAGAACACCTGCATCTTCTCCACCGAGTTTGCCCTGAAGATGATGGGCGACATCCAGGCCTACTTCATCGACCACGGGGTGCGGAACTACTACTCGGTCTCCATCAGCGGCTACCACATCGCCGAAGCCGGGGCCAACCCCATCAGCCAGTTGGCCTTCACGCTCGCCAATGGCTTCACCCTGGTGGAGTACTACCTGGGCCGGGGCATGAGCATCGACGACTTCGCCCCCAACCTCTCCTTCTTCTTCTCCAATGGGCTGGACCCCGAGTACACCGTCATCGGGCGCGTGGCGCGGCGGATCTGGGCGGTGGCCATGCGCAAGCGCTACGGCGCCAGCGACCGCAGCCAGAAGCTCAAGTACCACATCCAGACCTCGGGCCGCTCGCTGCACGCCCAGGAGATCCAGTTCAACGACATCCGCACCACGCTCCAGGCGCTGCTGGCCCTGTGGGACAACTGCAACAGCCTCCACACCAACGCCTACGACGAGGCCATCACCACGCCCACCGAAGAGTCCGTGCGGCGCGCCATGGCCATCCAGCTCATCATCAACCGCGAATTTGGCCTGACCAAGAACGAAAACCCCTGGCAGGGCTCGTTTGTGGTCGAAGAGCTGACCGATCTGGTCGAAGAGGCCGTCTTGCAGGAGTTTGAGCGGATTTCGGAGCGCGGCGGCGTCCTTGGCGCCATGGAGACCCAGTACCAGCGCAGCAAAATCCAGGAAGAGTCCATCAAGTACGAGCTTAAAAAGCACTCGGGCGAGCTGCCGATCATTGGCGTCAACACCTATCTGGCGCCGGGCGAAGCGGGCGAAACCCCCAAAGAGATCGAGTTGACCCGCGCCACGCCCGCCGAGAAGAACATGCAGTTGACCCACCTGCGGGCCTTCCAGCAGTCCAACGCCGAGGCCTGCAAAGAGGCGCTGGCGCACCTGCAGCAGGTGGCGCTGAACAACGGCAACCTCTTTGAGGCGCTGATGGACACCGTGCGCGTGGCCAGCCTTGGCCAGATCACCCAGGCGCTCTACGAGGTCGGCGGCCAGTACCGCCGCAACATGTGAGCGCGCCCTGCCGCACCTCTCACCTTCCCCATTGAACGCGCCGTGGCCGTCGGCCACGGCGCGCATCGCCCACCACCAACACGCGCCTCACGAGGGATCATCCCCAACACGGGCATCGAGTGCGGCCAGCGCGCTGCGGATCGCCCCAGGCATGTGGTCCATAAAAGCGCGCACGCGGCCGGTGTGGCGCAGGTCCCGCAACGTCAAGAGCCACAAATCCCTGCTGAAGCCCTCTTCCACCGGTCCAATTCTCACCAGACGCGGATCGGCGTCGGCCACAAAGCAGGCCTGAAAATGCACCCCCACCCCGGCGGCGATCGCCTCACGCATCAAAAGAGAGCTGAAGTCCACCCGCATCGCGATCTGCGCCCCAGGCGCCCTGCGGGCCAAAAACGCGTCCAACCAGCGCATGTTCAACCGCCCATCCCAGTGCAACCACGGATAGTCACTGTAACTTGCCCCTGAGCCCACACGCTGGGCCAACGCGCGACTGGCGTAAACCGCAAAGGCCACCGTCCCCACGCGCTGCCCCACCAGGTGCTCGGGCGGCGTCCCCGTCATCCGCAGCGCCACATCGGCCTCGCGGCGCGTCAACGACGCCTCCCTGTCGGTGGCCACCACCGTCAAGTTGATCCCCTGATAACGGCGCGAAAACGACGAAAAGGCCTCGTGAAAGCTCACGTAGAGCATGTCCATCGTCGTCACCCGCAGCTCCCCCTCAAGCCGCACATCCCTGCCCAGCACGCGCCCCTCCAAAGAGAGCACCTCCGCCTCCATCTCCTGCGCCACGCGGGCAATATCCTGCCCCGCCGTCGTGGGCACAAACCCCTCGGGGGTCCGATCAAAGAGCCGCACCCCCAGGCGCCCCTCAAGCGCCTTGATCCGGCGCCCCACCGTCGTATGGCTCACCCCCAGGCGCGTCGCCGCGCGGCTCAACGTCAACTCGCGCGACACCACCAGCACGTAACGAAGCTCATCCCAGTCCATGCCAAAGCCTCAATCTGCATTTTTGCACAATCAATGCTCAAAACTGCCTCTTCCTTGAACGTTTTTGTAATCCTACCTTGGCCTTGTCAACCAAGGACCCATTCCAAAACGGAGGGATGAACCATGAAAGCGATCGTTCAAGACAGATATGGCCTCGCAGATGTGCTGGCGCTGCGGGAAATCGGCAAGCCGACGCCGGGGCACGGCGAAGTGTTGATCAAAGTGCGCGGCAGCTCGGTCAATTACGGGGACCACGTCATGATGACGGGCCAGCCCTACGCTTCACGGCTTGTCCTTGGGTTCCAGCGACCCAAACACGCCGTGTTGGGCATGGATGTGGCCGGGATCGTTGAGGCGGTCGGCGCAGGCGCAACGCGCTTCAAGGTCGGCGACGCGGTGTACGGAGAGGCCAACCGGACGTACGCCGAGTACGTCTGCGTCTCTGAGCGGCGTCTGGCATACAAACCCGCCAATATGAGCTTTGAAATGAGCGCCGCCTTTCCCGTGGCCGCCATCACGGCTTTGCAGGGGCTGCGCGACAAAGCCGGGGTCAAACCCGGCGACAAGGTCTTGATCAACGGGGCCTCGGGGGGCGTGGGCACCTTCGCGGTGCAGATCGCCAGGGCGTTTGGGGCCGAGGTGACAGCGGTGTGCAGCACCCGAAACGTGGACATGGTGCGCGCCCTCGGCGCGGCCCACGTGGTGGACTACACCCAGGAGGACTTTTCGCAGACCAGCGCACGATACGACGCCATCTTTGATCTGGTTGGGACCGCCTCCATCGGCGCCTGCCGCCGGATTCTGGCCCCTGGGGGCGTCTATGTCTCGTCGGTGGGACGCATGGGGTGGTCGCTGAAGTCGCTGCTGGCCTCTTTCATTCCAGGCCCGGGCAAGGTCGTGCTCTTTGCCGCCAAACCCACGGCGGCCGATCTGGACGTCTTGCGGCACATGGCCGAAGCGGGCCAGATCGAGCCGGTGATCGACCGCCGCTACACCCTGTCGGAGGTCCCCAGCGCGATGCGCGCTCAAGGCCAGGGCCACGCCAGGGGCAAATCGATCATTGTGCTTTGAGTATTGCAGCCCAACACACCGCAGCTAGGCGCCCCATCATCTTCAAAGCCGCCAAGGCCCACCACCGGCAGTGGAAGCATTGAACGCCAGCGAGTACTCTTGGTATCGACCTTGTCCACAAGAGGAGGCTGGCGAATGAAGAGCAGATGTCTGGTGATGGGTTTGGCGCTGGGCGCCCTGATCGCGCAGGGATGCGACAACTCCGCCTCAGAGACCGAGCCCCCCGTTCAGATGGAGCCAGAGGCCCAGGTTGATGTGGCGTTGCTGATGGAGAGCGTCCACAACAACGGCGACGCTTTGACCGTCACGCTGCGGCTCTTTGCCTCAGAGGCCACCTCGGTGGAGGTGTCTGCATCATGGTCACAGGACGGACAAAGCTTTGAAGCCTTTGCGCAGCCCCTTGCTCAATCTCCTCTGGATGCCACACCCGAAGGCACCACCCATCAATTCGCTCTCGACCTTGAAGGCGTCTCACCCGGTCAAACCTTCATCAGGGCGCAGCCCGTTATAGAGGACAACATTGGGGACACGATGGCGGTCTTTGTGCAGCCCGCGCTCCAGAACCTGGACCTCGTGGACGAGCGCTATCCCCAAATCCACGAAGAGATCAACGACGCCTTTGCCACCATCGGCATCGGTCTGGACGACATCGCCCAGCCCAAACGGGTCAACGGCGAGCTGGCCTATCAGGCCGACGTGGGCACGATGAGCCCGGTGGTGGATCGGTTGCAGGACCCGCTTGGCGGCCCGGCGGACCTTCAGGTGCGGGCCAGAGCGGCTCTGGGCGGGTGTGGGAGTCTGGCGCAGAACGTCTCCCAGGTGGGCCTCTGGCGCCAGGAGGAGGTCTTTGAGATGCCGCCGCGCGCTTTTGACCCGCTCTCACAGACCCCGCTGATGGACGCGCTCGACGCGGTGTACGGAGCTTCGGGTCAGTCGGTGCCGGAGCGCGAGGCGTTGGCGCAGGAGGTCGCGGCGTGGCCAACGGCGCTGCGTCAGGCGTTGGCGGAGTTGGTGGCGGCGGCTGCGGCGGCGTCGCAGGAGATCGAGGCGGCCAACACGGGCGTGGATCGGGACTCGGAGCGCGCTGAGGTGGCCGCGATCATCGAAGAGGTCGGCCCCAGCTTTGACCGCTTTGGCCGCCTGGTGGACCGACTCACCGAAGATCCCCCCGCCGAGCTTCACAGCGGGCACCTGCAGGCAGCGTGGCGGATGGCCAGCGCCGTTGACCGCGCCCGATGGGGCCTGGGACAGGCACCCAAAGCGCTTGAGGGCGTGCTTCTTGAGTTGGACCTGCCGGGGGTGGGCCGCGTGGTGGTGTCGGGGGCTGGCGATGATGTCCATGAAGAGGGCGCGGCGCTTTTGATTGATCTGGGCGGCGCGGACACGTACGGCCAGCAGGTGGCCAACACCTTTGACGGCGGCCCGCTCTCCTGGGTGGTGGATGTGTCGGGAAACGACGCTTACGGGGGCGACGAGACCTTGTGGAGCTGCGGCGCGGCGTTTTACGGCGTGGCGGGCGTGGCGGATCTGGGCGGCGACGACGTCTACCGCACCGCCCACTTTGGCCAGGGCATGGGCTACGCCGGGGTGGGGATCCTCTACGACACCAGCGGGGACGATCAGTATTTGAGCCAGACGCACACGCAGGGCGTGGGCATCTTTGGCAGCGGCCTGCTGGTCGATGGCTCGGGCTCGGACCTGCGAGAGGTGACGCTGGGCGGTCAGGGCATGGGCGCCCGGCAGGGCATCGGCTGGCTTGTGGACGGCGACGGAGACGACGTCTACCAGATCGTGCACCGGGACTATGTCATCAACGACTTCTACCGCAACAAGTGGTTTGACGAGGGTTACCCCGACCACGGCTATCTGGCGTTTTCGCAGGGTGTGGGCGTGGGTTTCTTTGCGGGGTTGGTCTCTGAGACGGCGCACGGCGGCGGGATTGGGGTGATTTTTGATGGCGCGGGCGACGACGAGTATCTGGACGCCGACGCCTTTGGGCTGGGCGTGGGGTATTTCTGGGGCCTGGGCGCGGTGGTGGATCTGGCTGGCGCGGCCAAGTATAGGGGTTGGGATTACACCCTTGGCTCGGCCCACCACATCGGCGTGGCCTTTGTGATGGACTTTGAAGGGGACGACAACTACGGCTTGAGCGTCGACCACGCCCAGGGCCACGGGTTGGACAACTCCGCAGCGATGCTGCTGGACTTTGCCGGCGATGACACGTACCGGGCCATACAGGAGTCGCAAGGCACAGGGGTGCAAGAGGCCGGGGTGGGCATCATGGTCGATCTTGATGGCACCGATCGCTACGGCAACAGCATCAACTCCAATCAGGGATGGTCTCGCGAGCAGCCCCAGGGCAAGGACCCCGCGTCCTGCTTTTTGGATCTGGGCGGGGACGAGGACAACTATTCTCGGATTGGCGCCGAGAACGACTCGACCTGGCACGATCCCAGGATGACCTCGGTGGGCCGCGATCTGCCCTAGGGCGTGTTTGCAACGCTGCTGCGGCGGGCTTGGACCGCTGTGGGGAGTGAAAACTTTGCCGATGGGGCGTCGGCTGGACCGACCAGTCTGGACCGAGGCCCCTGAAGGATGTAAAACTAAGTATGGTGTGAGCAAAGACAGAGCGTGGTCTACCCCGATCCTTTGGGGATCGGCAAGCCCCACGCCAGCATGGCGAGGCCCCTGCCCATGATCCAGCCGCCGATCCTTCTGGCCGATATCCTCTCGGCAAACTCCATCAAAAGCTTCGAAGACCAGGAGCTGGCGATCCCCGAGCAGATGCTCAATCGCCTGCTCTCCTCGCTGCCGTTGCCGTTGCCGCTGGCGGGCGTGACACTTTTGTGTCAGTCGGGATTCTTTGAGCTGGGGATTCAGTTGGATCTTCGCGCGCAGGGGTTGCCGTTGCGGCCCAGAGTCAAACAGAAGTTCGATCTGGAACGTCTCAGACTGGACCCAACCAACCAATTTCTGCTATTGCGCCCCCGTGGGGGTTTGCAGATCGATGAAGGCAGCGTGGGCCGCCGGCGCCTGTCGCCCATGGCCAAAGCGCTGCTGACGACCATTTTGCACACCCCGACGCTGCTGAAACTGGTCCGCGACCGGTTTCCGCAAAACGTTCGTTACGAACACGGTCGCCTGCATGTTGACTTGTCCAGCGTGGATGCGATCAAATCCCTGGTGGCCCGCGAAGCGCCGGTGGGACATGTGACCCTCAAGCCCATGTCCTACCTCAACATCCACGACGTGGACATTCGCAAAGGGGCCCTGGTGCTGTGTTACCGCTTTGAGAAGGACGACCTTCTGGAGCAGCTTCGCAGCGCCCCCCCATCGGGGTTCTACAAAGACTCGGCGGCTGCGGCGGAGACGCGCGCAACCCGCATGCTCCCACCGCCCGAAGATCGGGTTCGGGAGACTCCCGCCGAGCGCGCGGTGCGATTGGGCATCGCGGGAGTGAAGCGCGGACGCACATTGTTCTCGCGGGTCATGCGCAACCGTCAGGGGTGACTGCACCTCTCCTGGCGTTGCCCACCACCCGGTCGCCAGGAGGTCTGTCTTCATGGATAAGAAGACGCTGTCAGACTCGAGCCTGTTCTCAAACACCATCGCACGGATCGCTGCGGCGCTGCTGCTCTGCGCCGCCTTTGCCGCCACCAACACCGGCTGCGGCAGCGACGATGACGAGGCCGCCAAGGCCGAGCCCGCCAAGCCGGTTGATCCCGGCGTCGAAGCTGCCCTCAAGATCCTTGAGCAGCATCAGGCCGCCATCAACCCACCTGCCCGGCCCCACATCGAGGGTCAGGAAGTGGACGGAGTGCTGGGGGCCGCCATTGAGCGCTCCGAAGAGCTCAAAGACCTGCGGCGCCAGATCCACAAGATGGTCGGCCCCTGCCAGATGGTCTGCAATGGCTTCATCACGCCCCTTGGCAAGGCCGTCCTGGAGCGCCTTGACCAGCTCGAAGACCACGGCCTCAACCCCAAACTCTACGAGATCGGCTTTCTGAAGTCCCAGACCGAATCCTGGTACTCCAAGGTCAACCTCTCGGAGTCGCGCTCGGCCAAGGGCGCCCAAAAGGCCGTCTTTGACCTGCTGGAATCCCCCATCTGGAACAAAGACGTGGCCACCCGGACGCTGGAAGCCGCCGGGGGCATGCCCACCCAGGCCGACATCGACGCCATCGTGCCCAAGCTCAAGGCCGCGTCGGCCGAGGCCGCCAACCACAAAGACACCGCCGCTGGCCTGGAGGTCGCCCTGACCCAGGCGCTGCTGCAGATCGTGCTGGACTTCAAGTTCCTCAAGTACGTTGGCCCCTTTGAGACGGTGCCGCGCAAGACCCGCAAGAACAAAAACCGGCGCCTGCGCCACATCACCAAGTTCGAAAAGCAGGTCCTGCCCGCCCTCAAAGAGATCTACCAGGCCCCCGACAAGGTCGCCGCCCTCAAGGCCCTTGAGCCCGACGACTCCCAGTATGAGCCCATGCTCAAGGCCTACAAGCGCTACCGCGACCTGGCCGCCAAGGGCTGCCCCGTCCTCCCAGACAAGTGGGTCTTCACCAAAGGCACTCGCCCCAGCCCCGAGGTCGGCAAACTCCAAGAGCGCCTCAAGTGCGAGGGTTACTTCAACCACAGCCCCGACGACATCTACGGCACCACCACCATCGAGGCCGTCAAGCAGTACCAGCGCGACCACGCCATGGAGCCCACCGGCTGGGCCGACGCCAAGACCATGCGCAGCATCAACGTCTCCATGGAGCGCCGCGCCGAGACCATCCGCCTGAACCTGCACCGCATCCGCGAGCGCCCCACCGGTCACCTGGGCGACTTCTACATCCGGGTCAACCTGCCGGCCTTTGAAATGTCGGTCTTGCAGGACGACAACGTCATCCGCAAGCAGCGGGTCATCATCGGCACCAACAAGCTCGACGACGACAAACACAAGCTCATCCAGGGTCACATCAACCGCACCCCGCTGTTGACCACTGAGCTTTACAACATCCACGTCAACCCGAGCTGGATCCTGCCCTCGCGCGTCTACAAGGGCGAGTTGGTCGGGGCGATGAAGAAGAACCCCAACTACATGAAGGAGAACAACATCGAGAAGATCGAGCGCGGCGGCAAGACGATCTACATCCAGGGTCCCGGCGAGTTTAACGTGCTGGGCAAGGTGAAGTTCATGCTGACCGAGTCCAAGGCGATCTTCCTTCATGACACCAACGACCCGTGGCTCTTTAAGAAAGACCACCGGACCTTCAGCCACGGCTGCATCCGCGTCGATGAGGCGCCCAAGTTTGCCCGCTGGCTGCTGGAGCGCGACGGCCAGGACATGGTCGAGGTCGACAAGGCCTACAAGGCCGAGCACAAGCAGTGGGGCTTCCCCCTGGAGAAACCCATCCCGCTGATGACCGTCTACCGCACCGCCGAGATCAACGAGTCGGGCCGGGTTGTCTTCTTCGCAGACCCCTACAAGTACGACCGCGCGGCGCTGCGCTTTGAACTGCCCGTGGTCGAGCGCGTGCGCTGGGGCTCCGGCGACCTGCGCCCTCACTGGGTCCCCCAGGTTCCCAAAAAGACCGTCGATGAGTGGCGCCGACAAGGCAAACCCGCCCCCCGCGACCTGAAGCCCAAAAAAGACGACGGCAAAAAGAAGAAGAAGAAGAAATAGTTCTCACCCACAAGGCGGTGGCCCACCCCCAAGGCAACCCTCCAAGCCCGCCACCGCCTCACCCCTCCATCACCCATTCATCACACAAACTCCCTTTGCACAGGTGTGCCCTGCATGTCCTCAAATGCAGGTGAAGGGATAAATCCAGCCATGGTAAAACCATACGGGTTTCAAAAAACAATGCTGGATAAACCATTCGGTCATAGCTATCATTTGAGCGGACAGCATCAGGTTCTCTTATCTGCATATCACTAAACCGAAGAGGACCACACCATGCCATACTCTAAACACATGCTGGCCACCTTGACGGGTCTCACACTGGCGCTGACCGCCTGCTCTTCCGAACAAGGCGAACAAATCCAAGAATTGCCGCGCCCCGACTTCATCGAAGCGGGCCAGAACTTCACTGGAGCGCCGCACTTCAAATACACCCTCGGGCCTGGGGAGGATGCCGATTGCGAAGGCAAATGCGAGAGCATCATGGACTCTTGTGCTCTCTCCGGCATTGCCCATACCGTTGCTCTTGTCCGCCCTGGTGTTGTTGAACGTATCGGATATGAGGATGGCTGCACTTTTGGAAATGCTTTCTACAACACATATAACTTTGACGGAGAAGTGCTGGCTGTTGCAGGTGGCCAGAAATTGCCCAAAACAGTCCCCTTTGTCGCACCTCTTGGGAGCGATCGGCTTTCATATTGTGCTCAGCACAGCGAATCATTCTTGGCTTCTGTTCGTATTGTGGGAGGAAAGCACTGGATCATCAATTGCCTGCCCATCGACGAACGTTCGCTTGAACCCTTCGCCGTAAACGATAGGATCATCGTCCAACTCCCCAGCTCCTTTGAAGAACTCTCTCAGGAGGTCCAAGCCGCTTTGAGGGACTATGATGAATTCTGCCAACGCGAGGTTGACCGCGAAATGTTGGAGTTGCTCGACACAGAGTTTGCTCGCCATGAGGAATGCCCATTGCGCGAGTCTCGTCCAAGTCCTGAACCCGAAGATGAACCCGGCGGCGACGAGTTTGAAAACTGAATGATGGGTGTCCGACGACGAGATCAGCAGAACATGAACGTGGGTCTGCGCAACAACTCAGCAAAGCGCGCCCAACGCACCATCAGCCTCAAAAACTCAAAAGACCTCCATTCAGATACACAAGCGCCGCCCCAAACTGCATTGGCACCCGAGTTTGCCCTTGCTACCAAGGCCTCAAAGCCCGTGATACGCTCCTGGCCTCGGCACAATCCATCATCACGCCAGCCCAAGAGCCATAAATCACGGCCCGCTGTTTGAGCTGTGCGCTCCTCCATGAACCCCCATTGCATCCAGCGAACAGGGCGGTCTGGACCGGGGGGTGTGAACACTGTAAAACGTGGGGAAAGGCTGCGCGCGATGGACTTTTGCCGTTGGGGACGCACCTTTGACAAGGCGCGGCCAGGACCGCGTCTGAACCTGGGGATGTCCCCCAGGGCTGGAAAAGAAGCGAATCCATGAGCGGCGACTGGCTGCAACAAGCTGTGGAGCAAGAGGCGGCCGGCGTGGCTGCGGCCCTCAAGGGCGGCTCCATCCCGCGCGCGGACCGAAAACGCGCACGGGCGCTGCTGGGACAAGCCTGGTCCTGGCAAAACACCCCAGAACCCCCGGACGACCAGGGCATGGCGCTTTGCCGCCAGCTTGGTGCGCTCATCGATGGCGACGGGCTTGATCTTCATTTTGCCCAGCGACTCACTCGCCGTCACCACCGTCTGTGGCCCATTAAAATCCCCGCCATCTCCCCCAACCTCCTGGTGGAGCGCATCCTCGGCATGGAGGACGCCCAGCAGGACCGGATTGACCGGCTTCAGGCATTTTTGGACATCTTTGGCGCCGACATGGGCCTGCAAAGGCCCCAAAAGGCTCGCCCCTGGAGCCACAACGCCCTGTCCATGAACCACGATCAGTTCCCCGTGGTCGAAAAACAAGGTCGACAGTAATGCCCCCCACTCCCAATGAAGACGGCACCGCCACCGCCACCCCTCCTTTGTCGCTGGACCAGCAGGCCGCCCTGCTGGCCGAGCTCAATGGCCAGATCGACGGCGAGGTCCACACCGACCCCGTGACGCGGATGCTCTATGCGACCGACGCGTCGATCTACCAGCAAACCCCTTTGGGCGTGGTGCGCCCGATGCACCGCGACGACTGTGTGGCCATTGTGCGCTTTGCCGCCAAACACAAGCTGCCGCTCATCCCGCGCGCCGCAGGCACCTCGTTGGCGGGCCAGTGCGTGGGCCAAGGGCTGGTGGTGGACATCTCACGGCACATGACCAAGGTGTTGGAGATCGACCCCAAGGCCAAACGCGTGCGCCTGCAACCGGGCGTGATCCGCGACGATCTCAACGACAAGCTCAAGCCCCACGGGCTGATCTTTGGCCCCGAGACCTCCACAAGCAACCGCTGCATGATCGGCGGCATGATCGGCAACAACGCCTGCGGCACCCACTCCATCATCTGGCAAACCACCCGCGAACACACCCTGGAGATCGAGGCGGTCTTGAGCGACGGCTCGCTGGTGCGCTTTGGAGACCTGGACACCGAGGAACTGGAACAAAAGAAGGCCCTGGAGACTCTGGAAGGGCAGATCTACCGCCAGATCTGCCAGATGATCGACGATCACCGGGACCAAATCCTGGAGCGCTACCCTCGCCATGACGTCTTGAGGCGCAACACGGGCTACGCGCTGGACATCCTGGCCCGCAGCCAGCCCTGGGAGCCTGACGGGCCGCCGCTAAACATCTCGCGGCTGCTGTGCGGCAGTGAGGGGACGTTGGCGCTGGTCACCGAGGCGACCTTGAACCTGGTGGAGTTGCCCAAGCACAAGCTCCTGGTCTGCGCCCACTTTGAGACGCTCGACGAGTCCATGCGCGGCACTGTCCTGGCCGTCAGCCACGACCCGGCCGCCGTGGAGTTGATGGACGACCGCATCCTGAAGGCCACCGAGGGCAACAGCGCCCAGATGCGCAACCGCTTCTGGGTCGAGGGCAAGCCCGAAGCCGTCCTGGTGGTGGAGTTCTACGACGACGACCCCCAGCGGCTCGACGAACGCGCCCAGGCCCTCATTGAGCACTACAAGAAGGTCGGCATGGGGTACGCCTTCCCCATTGTCAGGCCACCAGACCTGGGGCGCGTCTGGGCGCTGCGCAAAGCGGGCCTGGGGCTCTTGATGGGGGTGCCTGGGGACGTCAAGGCGGTGACCATCATCGAAGACACCGCTGTGGCGGTCGATGACCTGCCCGCCTATGTGCGCAAGATGCAGGCGCTGATGGAGCGCTACGGCACCCAGTGCGTTTATTACGCGCACGCATCGGTGGGCGAGCTGCACCTGAGGCCCGAGTTGAACCTGCGCGACGAAGGCGACATGGAGAAGTTCAAGGGGATCGCCCAGGACGTGGCGGAGTTGGTGGCGGAGTTTGGCGGCTCGCTCTCTGGAGAGCACGGCGATGGCCGCCTGAGGGCGCCGTACATCGAGTTGATGGTGGGCAAGGAGGTGGCGAAGCTCCTGGGTCAGGTCAAGGGCGCCTTTGACCCGCACAACCTGCTCAACCCCCACAAGATCGTCGATCCGCTGCCTTTGGACGCCGATCTGCGCTTTGAGCCGGGCAAGCCGGTGCCGGAGGTGGAGACGTGGTTTGACTGGTCGGCGGACTTTGGGCTGATCCGCGCCGCCGAGAAGTGCAACGGGGCCGGGGCCTGCCGCAAGAGCCCGGGGCGCGGGACCATGTGCCCGTCCTACATGGCCACGCGAGAAGAGAAGGACACCACCCGGGGGCGCGCCAACCTCTTTCGCCAAGCGCTGCACGCCGCCGATCCGGCCCAGGGCATGACGCGCAAGGACCTCTACGGGGCGCTGGATTTGTGTCTGTCGTGCAAGGGGTGCAAATCGGAGTGCCCGGCCAGCGTGGACATGGCGCGGATGAAGGCCGAGTTCCTGCAGCACTATCACGACAAGCACGGGGTGCCGCTGCGCTCCAGGATGCTGGGCGAGTTTGCGACGCTGGTGGGGATGGCGCGGTGGACGCCGGGGTTGGCCTCGGGGATGATCAACACGTCGCTGATGAAGAAGGTCATGGGCGTGCACCCCAAGCGTCAGGTGCCGGCCA
This sequence comes from uncultured Pseudomonadota bacterium, assembly GCA_937123825.1. Taxonomy (GTDB): domain Bacteria; phylum Myxococcota_A; class Bradymonadia; order Bradymonadales; genus CAKZKQ01. The sequence continues at coordinate 27,227 of CAKZKQ010000117.1, read as the reverse complement.
TCGCGCGCGAGAGCTTTGGGTCCTGGGCCAAGCGCCACAAGCCGCTCGGGGACGGAAAGCGTGGCAAGGTGGTGCTCTTCAACGACGCCTTTGTCCACTACAACGACCCGCACGTGGGCCGGGCGGCGCTGGAGTTCATGGAGGCGGCCGGGTACGAGGTCGAGGTGACCCACGGGATCACCTCGGCGCGCACGCAGATCAGCAAGGGGCTGCTGCGCCGCGCCCGCAAGGTGCTCACCGAAGCGGTCGAAGCGCTGGCGCCGCACGCCAGGGCCGGGCGACCGATTGTGGGCCTGGAGCCGAGTGCCATTTTGACCTTCCGGGACGAGGCGCCCGACCTTGTGGAGCCCGCGTCGCGGGAGAAGGCCAGTTTGGTGGCCGAGGCGGCGATGACGTTTGAGGAGTTTGTGGTCAAGGCCAAGGGCGACGGGGCGCTGGAGGGGCTGGCGTGGAAGGCGCGCGGGCCGGTCAAGCTCAAGGTCCACGGCCACTGTCACCAGAAGGCGATCGTGGGCATGGGGCCGCTGATGGAAGCACTCTCTGTCCTGCCCGAGTCCACCGTGGAGGCGATCCCGTCGGGGTGCTGCGGCATGGCGGGCTCGTTTGGTTACGAGAAGGAGCACTATGAGTTGTCGATGCAAATCGGTGAGCTGGTGCTCTTCCCGGCGGTGCGCGAGGCGTCCAAAGAGGTGATCGTGGCGGCGCCGGGGACGAGCTGCCGTCACCAGATCGCCGACGGGACGGGCAAAAAAGCCCTCCACCCGGCCGAAATCCTGCGTCAGGCCATCGAAATCCCCACCCAAAAGCGCCTTACATCCAACTGAAACACGGCTTGTTTGCCCGCACAGCGCTTTTGGAGGCCACTCCAGGCTGTGTTCTGACCACACGAGCGCACAAAGGATCCTTCTTGAGGAAGATCCTATGGGTGCTGGTGTGTTCTCTATGCTGGTCGGGCGCAGTGGCGTGCCTTGACCGCACGTTGTGTGCATGGGGTGATTGAGGCCAAACCAGGATCTTTGTCTGCCGTTTGGTGTGAAGCGCGCCGGTGGGACCGCCCGGCTTGAAAAGAGCCCCTGGCTTGCCGATGATAAGTGTCAGGCTTTGGCAAGACTCGCCACAACAACACACACCGGCCCGACCATGGGCCGCCATGGACAAGGGAGAGACACGTGATGCAGGAAGCCACGAACCTCAGTCGTCCTCAAACACTGCGCGTGCGCGCAGCCGCCCTCTGGATGGGGCTTTTGTCTGCGTGCTACGGGGCGCTGTGTGGCCTGTATTTCTACCACGACGTCTTTGTGCACTGGGGCGAACGCGTGACGTACGACACGGCGGGCGTTGGCTTTCACATTCAGGGCTCACTGTGGACGTATTTGAGTTGGTGGAGGCCGGGTCTGGCGCTGCTGGCGGTGGGGATGCTGGGCGCCTCGGCGGTGGCGCTGTGGCGCGGCACGCCGCGGGCCAGGTTGCTGAGCCTCTTGACGCTCTGGGGTGTGCTCTTGCCCCAGACGGCGTGGTTCACCGAGTACCTGGCCGACTGGCATGAGGGCAAGGGCATTGCCACGGCGGTGGCCGGAGCGGTGTCGGTGGCGGCGGTGCCCACGGCGCTGCTCTGGGGCCGCAACCTCTTGCAGCGCTTTGAGGGCCGCGACATGCTCACGGGCTGGGCCACGCTGAGCTATGGCCGTGGACGGCTGCTGGCCTCGGCGATGGTGCTGTCGTGGATGGGCTTTGGCGCGGCGTCCTTCATGGACCACGCCTACCGCCTGCCCAGCGACCTGGCTTACTTTGGGGCGCTGATGACCCTGGGGCTCTCGGCGGTGGCCGTGGCGGGCATCATGCGTTTGCGGGCGTGGGCCCTGTGGGTGGGCGTGGCGGCGACGCTGACCATGGCGCTGGTGCCGCTGGCGGCGCTCTGGACGCCCTACGAGCCCAACCTGGGCTGGCACATCAACTCGGTGGTGACGTCTTTGGCGGGCAGCGATCTGCAGCGCGCCATGTTGGCGCTGGTGCCGCTGAGCATCTTGTGGATGCTGGCCGGCCCCTTCCTCCAGGCTTTCTGGAGCAAAGCGCGGCGCTGAGCGCGCTCACATCCGCTTGATGCGGTCTTTGAAGAGATCGTTGAGGAAGAAGCCCTGGACATCAAAGGTGATGCCGGGGCGGACCAGCGCCCCCAGGCTCAAGAGGTGGCGGACGTTCTCGATGCCCTCGATGGTCACCGAGCAGAGCGCGTCTCCAAAGCGGTGGACGTGCTGGCAGAAATCGTCCCACCTTGCCCCATCCCGCACGCTGCTTTGGAAGTAGACCCAATCAAATTTGCCGCCGTAGGCGATGGCGCGTCCGGCGTCGGCGCACTGGCGCAGGTTGTCCTCGACCCACTGCCAGGCCTGATTGCCGGGGGCCAGATCATCGACCACCAGACACACGCCGGTGAGCCTGGCGATCTCAAAGGCGTCGGCGAAGTCCTGTGCCTGGGCGTATTCGGGGATCTCCAGCACCACGCGGCGCTCTTCAGAGAGGATCTTGAGGGCGCTCAGGTAGCGCTGGCTGTCGAGGGCGCGCGTGGGCTCACCCACGGGGAGGTTGAGGTGGACGGCGACGTGTTCGGGGAGCTTGAGCCTGCGGGCGGCCTCGGCGGCCAGGCAGTCCAGCTCCAGGAGCTTGCCCCGGGCCTTCCAGGTGGCGGCGGTTGGACCGCCGGCCATAAACTCCACCGCTGCCAGCTTCAAACCGCTGGTTGAGAACCTCACGATGGGTTCACAATGGAACCTGGGCTCTGTTTGTCCGTTCAAGCTCTCGTCCACGTTGCGCCTCAAGCAGGGCGCCTCCACCTGCGGACCCCCACCAGGTTGGCCACCAAAGGCCTCTGGTTTGTCCACGGGCTGCCCACCAATGTCAGCCCTCGGTCAAGATGTCAGCATGTCTCATTGTCTGGCCCTGAAGGCCACCAGCCGATGCTGTCATGTTCTATCGGCAAAACCCGCACCCATGTTTAAACGTACTCCAAAAGACCACAACGTCAACCTTCTGTCACACATCCACCCACAAGTAAGTCGGGGTTTTGACACATTCCCCAAAGCGCGTCAAAAACCTCTCCGGTTTGGAAGACGCAGTATACCTTCGGGGTTGTTTAAGCTATATTGCCTTTGCCCCAGAGCAGCCAAAATAGATTGCAGGCGAGGTTGAGCGAAACGATGCGTTTGAGGACATTGTGTTGGGCGTGGGTGGTGTGGGTGTGTCTGTCAGGTGTGGCGCACGCGCAGCAAAACGTGGTGAGCAATCAGGTGGCGCTCTTCCCCGCGCACTACGCCGACGCCAAGGGCGAGCCTCCGGTGGCGCCCTTTATGGAAGACATCAACAGCGGGTTGAAGCGGATCTGGACGGGCACGGCGTTGGTGGGCCAGGAGCTTGAAGACGCCATGGGCGCGGCCTGGGTGTCGCCGGTCAACACCGACGCTCAAAAGCGGGTGCAGGAAGAGGCGGCGCGGGCCGAAGAGATCTTCCTGGTGGAGGACTCGGCCAAGGCCATCGCCCCGCTGGAGCGCCTGCTCAAAGACGCCGACGCGCTCCTGGCGCACACCAGCGCGGACAAAAACACCTCCAAGATGCTCTTTATGGCCCACTTGAGGTTGTGGCAGAGCCTCAAGGCCGAGGGCAAGGCCGACGGCGCCAAGCTGTCGGCGCTGATGGAGAACGCCGCCGCGCGCTTCCCCGCCGCCCGGCCCACCAGCAACGAGATTGACCCCGAGGTCGTCGACGCCTTTGAAAAGGGGCGCAGCAAGAACGACACCGCGCTGAACATCATCCTTCAGGACATCCCGGCGGGGGCCGGTCAGAGCTGCTCCATCTCCATCAACGGCTTTGTGGAGGGCGACGGGCGCCAGGCCAACGTCGCGGTGCGCTCAGGGCGCACCTATTACGTGGTGGGCTCGTGCGGGGATCTGACGTTGACCCCGCGCCGCGTGACGGTCAACAAGCCCATGGAGCTGCGCCTGAGCATGTTGCTGGCCCGCGCCATGGAGCGCACCAGCGCAGGCCCGACGCTGCGCCTGATCGACGGCGAGAAGTCCGTGGCCAACATCGTCTCTGTGGGCGTGGCCATGGGGCGCGCGCTGGGCAGCGGTGAGGTTTGGATGGTGGGCGTGGGTGAAAACGAAGCGCTCGGGCGTTTTTTGCAGTTTGACCGCATCGACACCCAGGAGGCCACCCGGCTGTGCTCCATTCGCCTGAAAATCACCGAGCGGCTCGACCGCGCCGGGATTGACCAGGCGCTGCGTGCGGTGCGCTCCAACAAACCCACCCCCGAGGACGAGGTCGATGTCTACATCGCGCTCAATGACAACGTCTACCGTGACCGCGACGAGTATCTGGAGGTGGTGGCCACCGACGGCTCCAGAATCTTCACGTGGACGGTGGGGAGCATCGCGGCGGCCTCGCTGACCGCCGGGATCGCCTTTGAATTCCTGGGTCAGACGGCCCAGCAGGATCTGGACGACTGCATCGCCGCCCCCGAGTGCCGCGGGACCCCTCAAACCGAGCGTCTGCGCAACGACCTCGACGACACGCTCATCACCCGCGACACCCTCTACATCGTCGGCGGCGTATTGGCTGTTGGCGCCGTCGTGCTCTACTTCGTTGAGTCTCCCAGTCAGGACGAGTACCTCTCGGGCAACCCCGATGAGCGCGCCGATCGATGGGGCATGGCCCCCTGGATGACCCCCACCGGCGGCGGCATGGGCGTCTTTGGCCAGTTCTAGGGCACCCATTTGCGTCTGCGCTCGCCAGCCGTCACAATGACCCCAAAGGTGATCGAAGAAGGCCTGGGCAGACACGGACCGCACCCGGCAACTCAACACACACAAGCGCGTCTTGTCTTCTTGGAGAACCTCAGACTCAAAAGGCGCTGACAACGTTTTCCGCCGCCGGGCAGGCCGCCATGAGCCCCATTGCCCTGCCCGGTCCACGCTTGCCTGCGCCTTCTCTGGGGCTGGCCACGCCAGCAAGGCTCCCAAAAGCCAGCCCCGGCAGCCACCGCCTCCTGGAGGCTCCGATGCGACGCACCATCTGTACCGCCATCGTCATCGCCGCGCTGGGTTTCTCCCACACCGCCTACGCCGCAGACCGAGACTGTGTCACCGACAAAGACACCGGCAAGACCGTCTGCCGAGACGTCCCCGACCCGGTCTCCACCACCACCGTGACCGTTGTCGGCGTCGGCCTGGTCATCGGCGCCACCTTCCTGGTCCTTTGGGCCACGCGCCCTGCCCGTTCTCGCCGTGGCCCCAGGCTGCGCCGCGCCGAGGCGCCCGCACCACCACCCGTCGACGCCTGGGTGAGCGAAGATGGGGGCGGATTGAAGGTTCAATGGGCGTGGTGACGCGCAGCCGTGCTGCAGACAGCGATCACTGGACAGGCAAGAGACTGGCCGAGGCCTCGTCGAGGAACCAAACCCCAGCATGGGCCAACTGAATGGGCCTGACAGCGATGTCGATGGGCTCGCCCATGACCTCGGCGATCTTCTGGGCTTTGCCTTGACCGTGGGCCAGGACAAAGACCTCCCTGGCGGCCTCGATGACCGGCGCGGTGAGGGTCAAGCGCCAAGGCGGCGGTTTGGGGCCTTTGACCGGCATCACCAAACGCTGACGCTCACCCATGGCCTCGTGCCCCGGAAAGAGCGAGGCGGTGTGCCCGTCTGGCCCCATGCCAAGCAAAATCAGGTCAAAACGCTCGGGGAGGCTGGCGGCATAGCGGGCGGCGGCCTGCTCTCGGTCGGCGTCCTCCCCTTCCATGCGCCGGATCTGAGCGTCAGCGATTCCCAACGGACCCAGCAGCGACTCGTGCGCCATGCGGTGGTTGCTGTCCTTGTCGTCGGGCGCCACGCAGCGCTCATCGCCGTAGTAGAAGACCACCTTGTCCCAGGGCAACGTCTTCATCTGGGCCAGCAGCGCATAAACGCCTTTGGGCGTGCCGCCACCTGCCAGCGCCAGCGTGCACTGGCCGCGCGCCTGGACGCTCTCGGTGATGACCCTGGCCGTGCGTTCGGCGGCCTGCTTGGCCATTGAGTCAGGGTTGGCGGCAATGACCAGCTCTGGTTTCCCCATCCGCTCCATCTCCTTATCGTGTGGCACAAGAGCCCGGCCAGCTTTCCGGCCCGATAAGCCCATGCACCTGTCTATTGCAGGCCAGCATCTGGCCTGTTGAAGTTGATTTGGCTCCAAACCACCTGCGAGGACACCCGCGACAGGCGCCGCAGGGCATCAAAACGGTGTTGGTCAAAAGTGGCTCAAAGATACACGCCCCACCCTCACAACACCACCCTGCCGCCCACAGGGAGCGTCCAGATCCGCCCCTCTTCCATCTTCACGCGGGTCATCCAGTCGCTCAGGCGCCTGGGAGGCTCGTCCATGGGCTCGTCGGTGAGCTTGTAGGTCCCCCAGTGGATGGAGATCATCTGTTTGGCGCCCAGATCCACAAACGCCTGACCGGCCTCATCGGGGTTCATGTGCTGCGGGCTCATAAACCACTCCGGGTCGTAGGCCCCAATGGGGATGAGGGCCAGGTCAATGTTTGGGTGGCGCTGCCCGATCTGGGCAAACCCGTCAAAATAGCCGCTGTCTCCGGCAAAATAGACGCGTTTGCCGTCGGCCTCCAATACAAAACCACCCCAAAGGGTCTGGTTTCGATCGGCGATCAGGCGTTGGGACCAATGCTGGGCGGGCACGCAGGTGAAGTTCAGGTGCGGGGCCTTGGCAATCGGGCGCGCGTCCTGCCACCAGCCCAGCGTCGTGATCCGCTGGACTGGGACTTTCCAGGCGCGCAGGTGGCGGTCGACCTCCAGGGGGACCACAAAGTGGGGCTTGAAGCGCGCCTCGACGGCTTTGATGCTGGCACGGTCCAGGTGATCGCGGTGGTTGTGGCTGATGAGCACCACGTCCACATGCGGCAGCGCCTCGACCGGCAAGACCACCGGGACGTTGCGGCGGATCAGCCCCAGGTTGCGGGCAAAGACCGGGTCCGTCAGGATCCGCAAGCCCGCGATGCTGATCAGCGCCGTGGCATGCCCCAACCACATCGCCCCGATGTCCTGCACCGAAGGCGGCTCGGGGTCTTGAACCACGTCGACGTGGGCGTGGGGCGGTGTCTTGCGCCGCTTGCCGCTCAGTCGGTCCAGGACGGCCCACTGAAAGACCTTGTTGAACTGAGGTCGCACCGCGGGGTCGAGGTTGACGAACCGACCGTTTTCTTTGTTGCCCATGATCCTTGCCCTTTTTGGTTCAACGCGACATCACTTCTGGGGCCAGATGCGCTCGCCACCAGCCAGCGCAAACACGGACAGAATCTACACTGTGCGGCCCCACCTTTGCCATGACCGGGGCGCTGCGCGGTGCCCTGCGATAATATGAGGCACGGCCCCATGAAATTCCTGACGTCTTTGTTGATCGCTGCGTTCTTGCTGCCCATGGCCGCGCCGCGCGTCTGCGCTCAGAGCGCCCAGGAGGCCCAGGACAAAGCAGACAAGGCCGTGGCCCACCAGGCGTTGCTCAAACACCACATTGGCCGCATGGCCGAGATCTCTGGCAAGCGACGCAGCGCGGCTGGGTGGACCTCATTGAGCGTGGGAACCATGGGGCTGTTGGTCTTTGGGCCATTGTTGGCCTCGTGCACCTCGGAGCAAGGCGGCGGCTGCGGCTCACAGACCGGATTCATCACAGGGGCGACGCTCTCGCTGGGGACGGCCACAGCCGGCATGCTCTTGCTGGCCCTGGACAGCCCCAGCCAACGCGCACTGGAACAATTTGAGACGATTGCGGCCGATGAATCGCTGGACGAAGTGGCGCGGGCCGACGCCGGGGAAGAACTCTTGTGGGGGTTGTCGGAACGAGGCCGCATTCGACGACAAGTCGGCGGCGGGATCTTGCTGGGCTTGGCGGCGATCTCGGCTGGCGGCACGATCGCGGCCCGGGCGCTGGACATTGACACGCCTCCAGGCGCAGGCATCACCGGCACGCTGCTCTTTGGTGGGTTTGGTGTGTGGATGTTTTTGGGGCGCAGCGACGCAGAGCGGCGCTGGGACATCTACAGCGCCGACGCCGCCGCCGTCAACGCGGGCCTCGAACCCACCACGGGGGCCTCGCTGGTGCCCGACCTTCAGCCGTGGATGCTGGCGTCGGGCGGCGGCTTGAACGCCCAGTGGCAATTTTGAGCGCCTACCCTGGCAAAAGACACTTGATGATGCCCTGCCCTGCGTCCAGCCGCCCCTCCAACCAGATCCGAAAGGGCACACCGGCCTTGTCGGGCCTTTGATCGGGGACCCAACCCATTGTTTCGAGCTTGAAACCGTGCTCTCCCATGCTGGCCAGCGCCTCGGCGGCCCGGCCTGCGTCGTAGACCACAAACACCGAGCCGCCAGGCGCCAGGAGCTGGCGCGCTGCGGCCAGAAAGTCCCGCACGCCGCCGTGTTCGGCGTGGGTGGACAGGTGCGTGGTCTCCAGGGCGCTGGGACGCCCCCAGCCCGAAGGAAAAAACGGCGGATTCATCACCACCACATCGGCCTGGGGCTGACCCAAAGCCTCTCGAACCGCGTTCAGACACTGTGCGCGGCGCAAATCACCACACACCGCCGCGCCAAAACCATGGGCGTCGAGGGTTCTTTGCAGCCTCTGATGCACTTCGGGTTGGCGCTCGACCGCCACAGCGCGCTCGGCCTGGCAAGCCCACGCCGCCAGCAGGAGCAACGAACCTGTCCCCGAGCCCAGATCCACCACCGTGCCCCGAGGGGTGCGGCCCATGAAGGCGGGCAAGAGGAGGTTTTCGGGCCTGAAGCGGTATCCCTTGCGCGGCTCGATGACACCGGCCCGAAGGTGCTCGGGCCAGGGTCCCAACTGGGCCTCTTCCCACCAACGGCCGCCTGCCAAAGCCCTGGGATCCATCGCTGAGCGGCGCTCTGTGGGGTGCAGCGCCGCATCAAGGCGCTCGCGGATGGTGCTGGATGAATCAGGGGGGGCCTGGGCCATGGTGGTGGTTTTCTCCTTGCGGTGCGGGGTGGGCGCAATACCTTCTCGGAGCCGATTGTCTGGCATGACCGCAATCTCCACAAGGGAAAGAGACCATGAACCAAGACGCAGACCGCATCGACATCCGGCCCATCGAGCCAGGACAAGAGGAGGCCCTGGAGGCATTTTTGGTGGAGCACCTGCAAAGCTCCATGTTTTTGCTGTCGAACTTGAAACGGGCGGGGCTGAAGAACCAGGGAAAGCCTTATGAAGGGGCGTATTTGGGGGCATGGAAGGGCGAGTCGCTCTGCGGGGTGTCGGCGCTCTACTGGAACGGCATGCTGATTTTGCAGTCAATGGGGCATACGGCGGCGTTGGTGGAGGGGCATCAGGCGCGGGACATGGGCGCGCCGAGCGGTCTGGTTGGCCCCTGGGCACAGGTCGAGGCTGCCAGAGAGGCGCTGGGCGCCCAGCAGTGGCCATGTCGGATGAACTCCAGGGAGTACCTCTATGACCTGCCGCTTGATGCATTGGAGGTGCCCCCGGCGTTGGCCAGCGGTCAGGTCCGTTGCCGCAGGGCGACGTTGGAGGACCTGGAGGTGTTGATCCCGTGGCGTCTGGCGCAGAAAGAGGAGATGGAGGGCGGGGTTCGCAGCGAAGAAGACAAAGCGGGCTTGATCGCGGGCGTGTACCGGGCCCAGAGCGAGGGCGTGCAGTGGGTGCTGGAGCGTCAGGGGGAGTTGGTGTCGATGTCGACTTTCAATGCCCACCTGCCGCAGTGCGTGCAGATCGGCGGGGTGTATACGCCACCAGCGCTTCGGGGCAACGGGCACGCACGCGCGGTGGTGGCCGGTTCGCTCCTGGTGGCCAGAAGCAACGGGACGGGTCGCTCGATCCTCTTTACAGGAGAGCACAACGAGCCCGCGCAGCGGGCGTACCTGGCGCTGGGTTATCGCCGCGTGGGGCAATATGGGATTGTGCTCTTTGGGTAACGCACAGGGGGAGGGACGGAGAAGGGGTCACCAGCGGGCCATCCCCACCACATGACCACAGCCACACCGGCTCGCCGTGCCACGGGTGCAAAGCTAGCCGGTGCGGGGTGGATGCTCAGAACTTCATGCTGCCGGAGCGGCCGTTGAATTTGCCGGTGACAGAGCCCGAAGCGCGTTTGCCGTTGATGCTGCCGCGGACATTGCAGCGGCTCTTGCCGCCGCCGCCGCCAGCGGTGAAGGTGTTGTTCTTAAGCGAGCCAGAGAAGCCGCATTGGAACTTCTCGCGGCCACGGGAGCCTTTGAGGTTGCCGCTGACCTTGCCGTTGCCCCAGCTCATGCGGATGGTGCCGTTGAGACCACCGCCACGGATGGGGCCGCTGAAGGAACCTTTAGATTGCTGGGTTGTTTCAGGCTTTTTGCCGGGGGACGCGATCTTTTTGCACTCGTCCTTGCTGACCTTGGCTTCGACGACCTGCTTGACGGCAGGATCCTTCATGTATTTTTCGGCGGCGGCGTCGTAAGCGGCTTTGTCTTTGATGCCGTTGGTTTTGTAGACGGCTTTGCGCTCTTTGGCCTTCTGCGATGAATCGAGACTGGCGTTGAGGTTGATGCAGCCGATGGCGATGGCGGCATTGGTAAACTTCTCTGCGCTGGGCAGCTCTACGTCATCGTCGTCATCGTCATCATCGTCATCGTCATCATCGTCATCGTCATCGTCATCGTCATCGTCGTCGTCACCGTCGTCGTCGTCGTCGTCGTCGTCGTCGTCATCGTCATCGTCGTCGTCATCATCGTCATCGTCATCATCGTCGTCGTCATCACCCTCCTCGGGTTCGACGGCCGAACCGGAGTCATCGGACGACATGCTGCAACAAGCGCTGGTCCCAAAGGCCAACGACGCCACGAGAAGAATCAAGAGCCATCTGAGCTTGTCCATGAGAGCACCTCTTTAAAACCAGGACCAGGGGTCCAGAGCAGCAAGACCCGCGCACTGGGCGCAGGTCTGAAATTTGGATTCTGTAGGTTCGATGTCAGGCGCGCCGGGAGAAAGCCCTTGTCTTCTCATGGGCGCCCTGTGGGTGGGCGGTCACCCGTCACGGCGAGCAGTGACGCCGTGGGGGTGTTCGCCGGGAGGCTCACTTCAAGGAGCCGGAGAAGGTCACGTTGAGGGGCTTGCCGTTGGCGCGACCGGTGACGGAGCCGCTGACGGAGCTGCCGTTGATGCGGGCGGTGACGCGGCAGTTGGTGTTGCGACCGGAGCCGCCGCCGCCAGCCGAGATGGAGCCGCCGGTGGCGGAGCCGGAGAAGCCGCACTGGAATTTCTCACGGCCACGGGCGCCCTTGAGGTTGCCGCTGACTTTGCCGCGGTTGACGCTCATGCGGATGGTGCCGTTGACGCCGCCGCCACGGATGGAGGTGGACAGGGAGCCCTTGGTCAGGGTCGGCTTCTTGGTGACAACGTTCTTGTCGTTTTTGTCGGTCTTGGGCTTGTCTTTCTTGGCCAGTTTGGCGCACTCGCCCTTGGTGATTTTGGCCTCGACGACCTGCTTGACGGCCGGGTCCTTCATGTACTTCTCGGTGGCGGCGTCGTAGGCCGCTTTGTCGGAGAAGCCGTATTTGGCGTAGATCTCTTTGCGCTGCTTGGCCTTCTCAGCCGTGTCGAACTTGTCGTTGAGGTTCACGCAGCCAAGGCGAATGGCAGCTTCGGTGAAGTTCTCAGCGCTGGGAAGCTCGGCCTTTTTGTCGTCGTCGTCGTCATCGTCGTCGTCGCCTTTGTCGTCGTCGTCGTCGTCGCCTTTGTCGTCGTCATCGTCATCGTCGTCGTCATCGTCGTCGTCGTCGTCGCCTTTGTCGTCGTCGTCGTCGTCATCGCCGTCGTCATCATCGTCGTCGTCGTCATCGTCGCCGTCGTCGTCGTCGTCGTCGTCGTCGTCGTCGTCGGCGCCGTCGTCGTCGTCGTCGTCGTCGTCGTCATCGTCATCGTCGCCCTCATCGTCATCCGAGGACTCGTTCTGGGCCTTATTGTCGCCGTCACCGCCGCCGCCACCGGGGCAGCCGGCAAAGATCAGGCCGAGGGCGGCCAGCAAAAGCAAGAGGAGGTTCAATTTGCGCATCGTCTTAACGCTCCCTTCATCGTGGAGCCGCCCTGTATCATCCGGCATCGTTTGCGGGGGTTCTGGCGGCCATTTCCTTTAAGGTTGTCTCTGTGAACGCGTCACCAGGTCATTCCATCGCTCAGCGACCGCGCTGTGTTCAACGCAGCGGCCTTTGCCAAGCTCAGTCTTATTGGCTTGTTTCATTCAGAGTGTGTGGACAGGTTGGGACCTGACGTTGGGCCATTGCTCACGAAGGTTGAGTCAATGAACGCCGCTTTCTGTCCAGCCACCGCATCATCGCGGCGACAGGACCCCTGCACACACAACCCAGGTTGCACAAGCGGACACTCGATTAAAGCAAGACATCAGACCCTCTGACAAACACAAAGAAGTCACTCACAAAGCACACATGGATCCCATGAACGTGCTTGTCCTTGCCATTGATTGGACCGCCCAACTTAATGCCTATCTAGACCCGTTTGGCGCCACCTGTCAACTCCAGACGCACCTCAGCCACAAGCACCGTCTGGTTGACAGCGCCCCTGAATCGGGGGATGACACCCCACCGGCGCCAAGGGGCAGAAGGTGGGCTGGACCGATGGGCCGTGGGACATCACAACTCCCACACGGTTCATCGTCCAAGCCTGAGGCGAGCCAAAAGCAATCGGCATCGATGCTGCCGAATCGCCTTCCAGAAGCCATCACAACGTCAGTCAAAGATTTGCGGTCTGACAGCGCACCGCAGGGCGATCCATTCAACGCCTGGCCATACCACCACAACACCCCTCAGGGGCCCGCTTCTTTCACCGACCCATGCTTTTTCCTCGCGAGTTGCTCAAAGCCTACGGACACAAGGCCACCAAGGCCCTGGGTCAACACTTCCTGACCGACGTCGATGTCATCACCACCATCGCCCACGCCGCCGCGCTCAAACCCGATGAAGTGGCTCTGGAGATCGGCCCGGGCCCCGGTGTGCTGACGTGTGCGCTGCTCGACAGCGGCGCCACGATCGTCGGCGTCGAAAAAGACCGCCGCGCGGCCGAGTTCCTCAGCCAGCGCCTGCCCGACCTGCTGCCGGGCGACCAGGGCCAGCGCCTGCACATCATCCAGGCCGACGCGCTGCGGGTGCCGCTTGGCCCAAGCCTCGAACCCCACGGCCCCGGGCCTTACGTGGCCGTCGGCAACCTCCCTTACAACGTCGGCACCGCCATCTTGCTGCGCTTGCTCGAAGACGCCACGCCCTTCTCTCGGTGGATCTTCATGTTCCAGCGAGAAGTCGCCCAGCGGCTCGTCGCCAAAGAAGGCTCGCGCAAATACGGGAGCCTCTCGCTGGCCGTCCAATCACGCGTCCACGCCCGGCTCATCCTCGACATCCCCCCTGGCGCCTTCTCGCCTCCCCCCAAAGTCCACTCTTCGGTGGTGCTCTTTGAGACCCCCACCGAGCCGTTGCTGGACCCCGAGTTGCGGCGCGCCTTTGACAAGGTCGTGCGGGCGGCCTTCTCGGCGCGGCGCAAAACGCTCCGCAACGCCCTCAAAGGCGGGCTGGGGCTGCCCGACACCCAAACCCTCGACGCCCTGCTTCAGAGCGCCCAGATCACCCCCACTGTTCGCCCCGAAAAACTCTCCATGGCGCAGTTTAAAGCGCTCGCCACGGCCTATAAGGCCCTCCAGCCGCCTTCGGCCTGATGTCAGCCCCCAAACCGCAGCCTCTGTGACTCAAGACCGTCGCAGGGCGCTGTGCGGCGGCGGGCTTGCCCCCAGGGCATTGAAGCCCTAAAACTGATGCGTTGCCGGGTTGCAGGTGCGCAAAACCACAACCACACTTGTGCAAACGCACGGGATGGCAACGCTCAGGCCAGCGGCGCGGCGGCCATCAGGGACCGCTTTGACAACACGCCCAGGGCGCCTCGCGAGCCAAGGCCCCCAACCCGATGGGGAACGGCTCGACACAACCAGATTTCATGAACGCAACAGATAAGGTCAAGACAATGGGTCACGGCAGCTTAAAGACATGCCTTGTAGGGTTATGGCTCGGCGTGCTGATCGGATGCGGCACCCCCAAAGAGGCCAACCAGCCCCCCGTATTCTCAAACCTCCCCAGCGAGGCCCAGCTTCAGGCTGGCGACGCGTTGGAGTTGACCGTGGCGGCCTCGGACCCCGACGGTGACACGGTCCGCTTGAGCATCGAAGAAGGCCCTCCTGGGGCGGAGTTCATCGCTTCAGAGCAGGTCGGCCGCTTTTTCTGGGCGCCGCTGGCCTCTGACGCCAACCCCAACCCCTACGAGATCATCTTTTCCGCCACCGACGGCCGAGGCGGCCGCACCACGGCCCGAATCCTGGTCACCGTCGAGGCCGCCGACAGCGCGCCGAGGGTCGTCAGCGCCCTGCGGCGCGTCCTTGACCTGGGCCAGCAGCAGACCCTCAACGCCGAGCTGGTCGTCAAAGACGATGACTCCACCCAGGTCGAGATGTACCTGGAAGATGAGCCCAAAGGCATGGAGTTGAATCAGTTCGAGCCCAAGAGCGCCGAGCTGAGTTGGACACCCGAGCCCGACCAGATCAACACCCAGTCGGTCTGGACCGCCACGCTGGTCATCGACGATCGCGACAGCGGCCCGGTCCGCGAGACCATCAGCGTCATCCTGATCCCCAAAGGCAAAGAGGATGAGTGCACTGACGACTGCGGCTGCAACCCCCCCGACATCCGACACAAAGAGTTGGGCGACCAACGCGGTGCGGGCGACTATGTCGTGTCGGCCACCATCACCGACGACCAAAGCGAGATCACCCAGGCCGTGCTCTTCTACACGACCGGAAACCCCGATGATCCCAACAGCTTCGTCGACCTCCTCATGACCCAAAACGGCGATGAGTTCACCGCCAGCATCCCCAACCCGGGGCTCCTGGAGGGGCAAACGCAGACCTTTTTCTACAAGATCCTGGCCGTTGACAACGATGATCCGGAAGGGGACACCTGCGACGGCAGCATCGTCCACCCCAAAGGGGCGATCTACAATTTCAACGCCTTCGCCGCCGGAGATGACGTCACCTGCGCCGAGGACGCCCACGAGCCTGACGACGAATTTGACCAGGGCGCCGCCATCACCCAGAACGAGGAGCTCTTCATTGGCCTGTCATTGTGCCGGGGCGACGTCGACCGGTGGCCCATCACCGTCCAGGAAGGGGACGACATTGCGGTGCTGATGACCTACACCGCCGACAACGGCAACCTCGCCGCCAAGCTCTACGACACCGACCAGACCACGGTGCTCGCCGAGGAAGACACCCCAGCGGATGACGAATTCCTCTTTGTGACCAACGTCGCCGCAGGAACCTACACCCTGGAGATCTCCGGGGACCCCAACAACTACGATCTGGCCGTCAGCATCATCCCCCTCTTCGATCCCGAAGAGTGTGAAGACGCCTTTGAACCCAACAACAGCGTCGCCGACGCCGCAGAACTGACCCCCGACGCCTACACCAACCTCTCGCTGTGCCAGGGCGATGAAGACGTCTATGCGCTGGAGCTTGAAGAGGGCGACAGCGTTGAGATTTTGATGCTCTTTGATCACGACGACGGCGATCTGGACATGGCATTGGTCGGCCCTGAAGACCAAACCCCCATCGCCGAGGGCTTCTCCATCGACGACGACGAAGAGATCTCCGTGACGCGCATCACCCGCACCGGCACGCACCACCTCATCGTCACTGGCTTTGACAACATCGCCAGCCAGTATGAACTCCTGGTTGAGGTCGGGTCCAACAACGGCGACGTCTGCCAGGATGACCCCAACGAACCCAACGACGAACCTGACACAGGCTTCCCGCTGGTCGATGGAGACTCGCTCGACATGCAGATCTGCGGCGGCAACGAAGACCACTTCCGCATGGAAATGCGCCGCGGTGATCGCGCCAGGCTCCAAATCGACTTCGACCCGGATAACGACCTCGACCTCTTCATGCTCGGACCCGACGGCACCACCGAGCTTCAAAGCTCCGAGGGCATCGCCTCCCCCGAGATCGTCACCGTCACCGCCCAGGAGCAGGGCACACATTACGGGCTGGTGCTGGGGTACAACGGCGCCGAGGGCGCCTACACCCTCTCGGCCGACATCTGCCGCAACGACGACGCCGCGCCCAATGGCAACGCCGCCCAGGCCGCGGTCCTGGCCTCAGGCCTGCTCGACGACCGCATCATGTGCCTTAACGAAACCGACTGGTACCGCATCGACGCCCAGGGCGATGAGTTGCTGCTGGTGACCGTCGCCACCAACACCCCAGAACACCTCGAATTGCTGCTGCTGGCCAGCGACGGCGTCACAATTGTGGGTCGCGCAGAACCCGATGACTTCGAACTGTCAATGCTCGAACAGTTGACCGATGCGGGCGCGTATTTTATCAGCGTGCGTGGGCTCGCCGATGGCCCTGCCAGTTTCGACTACAGCATTGACGTCGAATTGGAATGACATCGGCCAGCTGTGCTTTGAAAGGATCAGTCCCTTTGGGGGCGGCACAGCCAAGCACCGATTGAGGTTTGTTGATGTTCGGGATGTCTTTTGTTGAGATCGGCGTCATTGCGCTGCTGGCCCTTGTATTTTTGGGCCCAGAGAAGCTGCCGGGGCTGGCCAAGACCGCCGGCAAGGTCCTGCGCGAAGTCCGCAAAGCGACCACAGACCTGCGCCGCGCTGTGGAAATGGACGATGTCCGGCGCGACATCCAACAGCAACTGCGCGACAGCGCCAAGCGCCGCGAGTTGGAGACCCCAAACGATCCCTACGCCGGTCTGGCCCAGGAAGAGCGCGACTGGCAAAGCCAAAACAGTCTGGCCGAACACGACGAAGATCCCGACGAATACCCCCTCGACGATGAAGGTCAGGACAGCGACGACGATCTGGACGTCTACCAGACCCACCAACAACAAGGCTTCTCGGGAGACTTCGCACCGCCGCCCGGTGCGCTGACCTCAAACACACCGCCGCTGCCTGGCGCCACCGATGCGCTGCCCAAGACCATCGTCGCAGCCAGCCTCCCCATGGCCCACAGCGTCGATCCCAAAACCACCTCGCGGGCCAAGATCAAGGCCGCGCGCCTGGATGTGCTCGGCGGCGTTACGGCGATTGAAGTCATCGGCGGCGTCGGCCCGCTGCTGCCAGAAGACAACGGCCAACACACACAGTGGAGCACCACAAACGTCCCACGGTGCATCCCAAGCAACGGCGGCGACGTGAAGATCGCGCGCCAGCGCATTCCGGCAGCCCCGCTGGGCTTGCTGGGCGGTGTCATGGCCATCCCTGTCGAAGGTGGCCCCCAAAACCACGATGAGCTTCAAGGAGGCGCCCTGTCTTGACCGAGCTGCCCCACCCCCCCGACATGCACGGCGCTGGCGCTGATCCGCTCGAAGGCAGCCGCGCCCCGTTTCTGGAGCACCTGGCCGAGCTGCGCAAGCGCGTCATCATCGCCCTGGTGGCGGTCCTGGTCGGCGTGGCGCTGAGTTGGACCTGGGTTGAGGAGATCTTCCTTTTCCTGCTCGAACCCCTCAAGCACGCCACCGAAGACGCCGAAAAGGCCCAGATCCACTACCGCAGCCTGACCGACCCGTTCTTTGTCCTGCTCAAGACAGCTTTCTTTAGCGGCATCATCATCGCACTACCCGTGATCCTGATGCAGATCTGGAAGTTCATCGCACCAGGGCTCTACCCCGATGAGCGCAAGGTCGCCCTGCCCTTTGTCATCGTGGGCACCTGCTTCTTCCTGCTGGGCTCGGCCTTTTGCTACCTGATCATCCTGCCCTTTGGTTACGGCGCGCTGCTGAAATTTGGCGAGGCGGTGGCTGAACCCGAGTTGATGATGCAGGAGTATCTGGGGTTGACCACCAAGCTGCTGCTGGCCTTTGGCATCATCTTCGAGATGCCGCTGGTGACCTCCATGGTGGCTCGCCTTGGCCTGGTCACCCACCGGCAGATGCTCGACTTCTGGCGTTATGCGCTCATTTGCTGCTTCATCGTCGGCGCCATGCTGACCCCGCCCGATGTCGTCAGCCAGCTCCTGCTGGCTGGCCCCATGATGGTCCTCTACTTCATCTCGGTGGGCTGCGCCTATGTCTTTGCGCCCAAAAAGCCCGCAGCCGAAGCCTGATCCGCCCCTCGCCAGCCCTCAGCCCACAATCCCCCACACCATACACGCGCACAGACCGCGCGGCGCTGGCGAAGCACGCCCTGGCCGTGCTAGAAGGTTGGGGTTTGTTTTGTCTGGTATCAAACCCCAATCATTTTGATGACAACGCACTGGAGGAGACACGATGACCTTGACGCTGAGCACGGCCCCGGCCACAGAGACCCAAAGCGAAGAACTGGCGCTTCTCCTGCCGCAGAGCGACTGGCAGGCGCAGGCCAAAGCGCAGCTTGGTTCCCTGGGCGACGCGATCGTTGAACTGGCAAGCACCGAAGGCTTCAAGGCCGGCATCGGCCAAAAGTTCTCGACCGCCACGCTGGGCCAACTGAGCGCGCGGCGCGTCACCCTCATCGGCCTTGGCAAAGAGGCGCTGACCAACGACGAGATCCGCGACATGGGCGGCCACGCTTCGCGCTCCGGACACCAGCACAAAGCCAACAACGTGGCCGTCTGGGCGCCGTGGCAGAGCGCCCAGCTTGGCGGTGACCGCAACGCGGCGCTCAAGCTCATCAGCGAGGGCTTGATCCTTGGCGCCTACCGCTTCTCGCGCTACTTGACCGACGAAGACGCCAAAGCCGCTGGCCCCGAAAACTTCTCCCTCCACGTCACCGACACGGACGCCGCCGCACAAAGCGCGCTGGCCGCAGCCGAGGCCGTGGCTGCCGGTGTCTGCGTCGCCCGGGATCTGGGCAATGAACCGCCCCAGGTCTGCGATCCGGCCTACCTGGCCAAAATCGGCCAGGGTCTGGCCGACACGCACGGCTTTGAGGCCAACATCTTTGAGCACGACGCGCTGGAGGCCAAGGGGATGAACCTCCTGGCCGCCGTGGGCCGTGGCAGCTTGACCGGTTCTCGCCTCATCCACCTGAAATACACTGGCAAAGGTGAGATCAAGCGCACGCTGGCGTTTGTGGGCAAGGGCGTCACCTTTGACACTGGTGGTTACAGCCTGAAGATCTCGGGCAGCATGCTCGGCATGCACCTGGACATGTGCGGTTCGGCGGCAGTGCTCGGCGCCGCGGAGTCCATTGGCCGCCTCCAGCCCGAAGGGGTGGAGATCCACTTCCTGGTCGCCTCGGCCGCCAACATGGTCAGCAAGGAAGCTTTCACCGTCAACGAGATCCTCAAGGGCTACGGCGGCAAGACCGTCGAGATCAACAACACCGACGCCGAAGGGCGCCTGTGCCTGGCCGACGCGCTGGCCTACGCCGTGGAGTTGGACGTCGATGAGATCATTGACCTGGCGACCTTGACCGGCGCCTGCGTCGTGGCGCTCGGCGAGCAGTACACCGGCATGTTCTGCAACAACGAGCAGATGGCCAGTGGTGTGCTTGGCGCTGCCAGCGCCGCCGGTGAGCGTCTGTGGCGGATGCCGCTTGATGAACGCCTTCGCGACAAGCTCAAGAGTTCCGTGGCGGACATGAAAAACACCGGCGATCGCTGGGGCGGCGCCATCACCGCCGCGCTCTTCCTCAAAGAGTGGGTCGGCGACAAGGCCTGGACCCACCTGGACATCGCAGGGCCCGCCATGGTCGAGGGAGAAAACCCGCTGAGCCCCAAAGGCGGCAGCGGCGTCGGCGTCGCCACCCTGGTCAGCTACGCCCTTGGCCAGTCCTGAAACCCCACCCAGGGCGCCCATGGACCCCTCCCCCAAGGGGCGCCCCAAACTCGAGAGCGTGACGGCTGCTCTTGAACCCCCACCCTTGCATCTGGCATGCTGTGGCCGTTGCGAAAGATTGTCTCTGCATTGTTCTTGAGTTCAAGTCTTCAAACACACACATTGGGTGTGCTTGCACCCCAATCGTTGTGTCAGGCCGCACCAAAAGAGCCATCGAAGCCACGATCACACCCTTAGACCAGGGGCGCCATCGATTGCACGTTGTCGTCGCTGTGATAACGAAGGCACATACGCCGCCAGCTTTGGACCACAAACAGAGCCACCACACGGAGCGCCCAGCAGCCCATGTTCAGCATCACGGTCAAGGACAAGGCCGGTCATAGCGCCACACACACCTTTGATGAGTCCTGCGGCGAGGTCACCATCGGGCGCGCCGATGACAACGCCATCCAATTGCCGCTGGGCAATGTTTCGCAGTACCACAGCCGCATCCGGGTCGCGTCGGGTCAGTTCATCATCCAAGACCTCAACAGCACCAACGGCACCTTCGTCAACCGCCAGCGCGTGACGCAGGCGCAGGTCTTGTTGGACGCAGACATTGTTCAGATCGGGCACTTTCGCCTGGAGCTCAACACCAAGCTCAAGGCCCCAGAGAAGCTGACCCTCTCGGCCAAGCAGATGACTCAGTCCGGCGTGGTGGTGGGCCAAAGCACCTTGCCGCTGGTGTCGACGTCCATTGAGGCCTGGGTTCTGGGCCCAGCGGTGGGCATGAGGGTGGTGCAGCGCTACAGAGTGCCGGCGCAGTCCAAGGGCAGCGCGCTCTATGTCCTGCCCATGGAAGCCCAGTGGGTGTTGGGCCACCTTCAGGTGCGCATGCGCGACAGGCTCATCCAGAGCCAGATCAAGGAGGGCACCAACGGTCCTCCAGCGCCCTTCTCCTCGGAGCAGGAGCGCCCAGACGTGCTGGTGGCTGCGCTGGGCAACATCAGCCCGGGTGAAGAGATCGAGGTGACCGTGGAGCTCTCTGCGCCGCTGGAGTGGTGCGGAAAACGGTGGCGCTTGATGCTGCCCGCGTCGCTCTCAAGCCCAACCCGCGTGCTTCAGGGCGAAGGCCGCGGTCCGGGGCTGCGCATCGTGGTCTGGATCGACACCGCCTGCGGGTTGGCCTCGGTCGGCTCTCCGAGCCATCCCTGGCGCTTTTCCCAGGACGGCAGGCGCTGGCAGGCAGTCTTCGAACAGCGCCACCCGCGCATGGAACAAGACGTCAGCTTGCACATCAGCCCCGAGCGGCCCGAGTCCCCCACGGCCTGGCTGGTGCCTTCGGCGTCGTCCGCGACCATGGCCATGGTCCACCTGCCGCCGCCGCGCTCATCGGCGCGCTACGCGCGGGAGATGATTTTCGTCCTGGACTGCTCCAGCAGCTTCCAAAGCCAGCCGTTGGCCCAGGCCAAGGCGGCGCTCAAGTCGGCGCTGGGGCAGCTCGGCGGCGCCGACACCTTCAATGTCTTCTGGCTTGGCAGCCACACCAGCTCACTTTGGGGCAGCAGCGTCGACGTCGACGTGGACGACCTCAACATCCACGACGCCATCACCGCCATCGACAAGGCCACCAACAACCAGGGCGGCAAAGACATCGCCGCCGCTCTGCTAAACATCCTGGAGACGCCCCCAGACGGCGACCGCCAGCGCTGCGTGGTGCTCCTGAGCGATGGCGGCGCCGATGACATCGCCCAAATGGTCGCGTGCGGCGAGCGCATGCGCGGACGAGCCCAGTTGATGGTCTGCGGGGTTCACGCCAGAGGCAACGCCAGAGCGCTTGAGGCGCTGGCAGACGCCGCCGACGGGCGGATGGCATTCCTTGACCCACACGACGCCCCCGAACCGGTCATTGAGGCCCTGATGTCCTTCTCCCATGGACCGGTCTGGCGCGACGTCCGCGTGGCCTGGGGCGACCTCCAGGTCGAACAGGCGCCCGCCATCAGCCCACCAGTCCACGGCGGCGACGCCACCGTCATCCTGGCCCGCGTCCGTCGGGGTCAGGCGCAGGCGCTGACGCTCATGGCGGCCGAACAATCCTGGAACTTGCCGCTGCTTCCCTGTGACGAACTCCACCAGCCCACGCTGGCACGGCTGTGGGCACACACCACCATCACCGACCTTAGCCGACGTCTGCACGGCCCGGCAGCAAGCGAACATCGAGGCAGCATCGCCGGCATCTCGCTGCGCCATCAGGTCCTCTCGCCGATGACCCACATCACCACGGCTTCCGATCGGCCCATCGCCGTCACACAGCAATGGCGCCAGTGGCCACCGGCCACCCCCAGAGGCGGCAACACACCGCTGGAGCGCCTCAAGTCGACCATCGTCGCGTCCGCCACAGAAGAAGGCATGCGGCCCCCCAGGCCCTCCATCACCGGACCTCAAAGCCCAGAACCCGGTTCGACGCAGACCATCCAGGGCCGAATCGCCTACACCAACAGCGCAGGTGAAGGGTGCACGGTGCGCATCGCGCGCGACTTCCCCGAGGTAACCCTCGGTCGAAACCCAGGGTGCGTCATTCGCGCCAACAACCTCACCGTATCTCGCTCCCACGCACGCTTTTTGATGGTCGGGGAGACCTGCACGCTCTTTGACCTCGACAGCTCACATGGCACCTTCGTCAACGACGAGCGCATCACCAGCAAAGTCCTCAAGGACGGCGACCAGATCCGTTGCGGCGACTTTGAGTTGAGCTACGCGGAGGTGATGGACGATCGACGCCAGCCGCGCCTGACACCGCTCCCAGAAGCCGAAGACGTCCTGAGCACCGCCTCCAAACACCTGTCGGCCAGCCAAAACGGCGAGCTGATGAACCAACTTGAGGCGCTGCGCAAGGAGCGCGAAGCGGACAAAGCGCGCGCCGACGCCTTGAAGGCCGAGGTGGAGCGCTACCGGGAAGAGCAAAAGCAGCTCATCCGCGATCTGCACCGCGCCGAAGGCAAGCTGCGCGAAGCCCCCCAAAAGAAGTGGGTCGACGATTTGCAGCGCGAGTTGGTCGTGTTGCGCCGCGAGCGCGACGCCATGGACAGTTTCATCCAGGAAATCCACGGCGCGCTGGGGCGCTGGGAGCAGGTCAGCGGCACCGGCTGGGACAGCAACATCTCTCAGGCCGTCGCCCGACTCCCCAGGCCGCAGCAAGTGCCACACTCTGACACGCGCAAGGCCCTCGAAGAGGACGAGACCGCCGAGGCCGACTGGCTCCTGAGACTGCTGGCCACCCAACAGCCCGACGGCAGCTTCTTGATGGGGCGCGACTTGATGCGGTGGCTCGGGGCCCAAACCGACGTCATCATGAACGCCTCTGCCGTGCACGGCGAGGCGCTGGTGGTGACCAAGGTGGTGGTGTCTCTCTTGAGCAACGACGCAGCAGAGCGCGTCAGCGACTGGCGCCCCGCCGTAGAGCGAGCCCAGCGCTGGCTCACCCATCAAAACGACACCCTGGACATCGAACCGCTGCTTGGCCGCTGAACGCGCTCAGGCGCTGCCCAGATTCAGGGCGTGTTTGCAAATTCTCCCATTTTACAAACACGCCCTAGTTTGACAGCGCCGAGGCGTACTCCATCGGCACAGACTCCACCGTCTGCCCAGAGAGCGCAGAGCGCCACGTCAGGCGCGCCTCAATCTTCCAGGCGGTGCCGCTCTTGGGGGCGGTTTCGGGCAGCATGTAATAAAAGTGCAACTCGTCGTGCTCTCCAGCCTCAAGGCGGCTGTCAAAGGCCACCTGCGTGGCTTGCTGAATGGGCACTCCCTGATTGCCCTCTTTGTCGGCCATCACACGCGCATACAGGAACCCGGGTCGGCCATCGAGGGCCTGACCCGACAGGGATGAGAGCGTGGGGCCTCGGACAAACTCAAGGGCCTGACCCTGGCTGTCCCGGCCTTCGACCGTCAAGAGGATGTTCTGCCCCTGAGTCCCCGTCGGAGCGCGGTGGCCCGCGCCGTAATTGAGGACCTTAACGGTCGCCACCAGCATTGTCCTGTAGGTGTCCACGTCCACCCACAGCCCCATGGTCTTCTCCATGGCCGCCTTGCGGGGGGTGTGGAGCCAGTTGTGAAGGTCGACGATCTGTGGGTCCGCTTCAAAACCCGCCTCGGGCACCGCGCCTTGTGGCAAACCCACTGCGGTCTTGCGCCCCACGGGCTCTTTGGCCAGGTGGCAACTCAAGCAGGTCTCGTCTCCCTTGTCTGTCACCAGCGCTTGCCAGACCTGCCACTCAAGCGCCGTGGAGTCGATTGGCAGGCGGTCGCCAAAACCGGCCTTGAGCCCCTCACCAGACGCCAGCGCGCCGGCCGGGAGGTCGGGATAGACCGCCATCACATCCCATGGGTCGGTGGGGCGGCTGGCGCCGTGACAAGCCATGCAGCGCTCGACGGCGTACTCCTGGGGATCGGGCGGTGTATCGGCGTGGGCGGCCTGCCTGGGTGCACAGGCACCGGCGGCGCACACCAAGGCCAGAAGCGCGGCGGTCTCAGCGGCCTTCTTCAACCAAAGAGCGGTGGATTTGGAGGTAGCGCTCATAACGTCCTGGATCGATCAAGCCTTCTTCAACAGCGGCGCGCACCGCGCAGCCGGGCTCATGGATGTGGGAACAGCCACGAAAGCGGCATTCATCCACTCGGCTGATAAACTCGGGGTAGAATCCGGCCAACTCCAGGGGCTCGACCCCAAAGATTCCAAAGGCGCGGATGCCGGGAGTATCGACCAGTTCCCCACCTTGAGGCAAGGGGAGCAGCGAGGCTGTCGTGGTGGTGTGGCGCCCTCGGCCGATGGTCTGATTGACCGTCCCAACCCTGCGCTCCAGCCCAGGAATCAAGGCGCAGGCCAGCGAAGACTTGCCCACACCAGAGTGCCCCACCAGGACACTGCGGCGCGACGCCATCAAATCGGTCAGCGGGGCGATGCCGTCGTCCTTTCCGGCCAGCGCCACTGTCTTGATCGTCGGGATGCCAAGCGCCCGATAGGGCTCCAGCGCCTCCCAGGCCCCCACGTCGTCAAGATCGGCCTTGTTCAAGCACACCACCGGGTCAATCCCGGTCCTGAAGCTGGCCACCAGGTAGCGGTCGACCAACCCCAGGCGCAGCGGCGGATCGCGCGGGGTGACGACCACAATGACATGGTCGAGGTTGGCCGCGATGGCTTGTTGGCGGCCATGAAAATCGGGACGCGCGAGCACATTGCTCCGCGGCGCCACCGACATGATCATGAGGCGAGGATGTTCGGGCTGGGAATCTTGAACAAGCCCGCACTGGACGGTGTCGCCGACGACCACTCGGGAGCGCTTGGAGACCGCGCGGGCCAGCAGCGCCCTCTCGGGAGGACTCTCGGGCGGGGCGTCCAGCGGGCGAACCAACGCTTCGACGCCGAGCATTTCAATGACAAGGGCTTGTGGGCCGTCGGTGACGGGCACGGCGTGCTTTTGGCCTTTGCGGCGACGGCGAGCCATGCCTCAGGACCCCTCAAGGATCTGGCGAGCGCGGTGGACTTTGATCTCGCCCTCAGAGATGAGCTGCTGAGCGACGCGCTCAATCTCGTCCCCGCGGGCACCGGCGGTGGCTGCCACGCTGCGGGCGTGGAGCGACATATGGCCGCGTTGGATGCCCTCGGTGGCCAGCGCCTTGAGCGCGGCCAGGTTCTGGGCCAACCCCACGGCGCCCATGACCGCCCCCAACTCGCTGGCGGACTCAATGTCCAGCAGCTTGTAGGCGACCTTCAAGACGGGGTGCAGGCGAATGGGGCCTCCCACCGTGCCGACCTGAAGCGGCAGCTCCAGACGACCCACCAGAGCGTCGCCTTCATTGTGCCAGGTGGCCATCGGGCGATACCCCTGGCCCATGGCGCAGTAGGCGTGGGCGCCAGCTTCGATCGCGCGCCAATCGTTGCCGGTGGCCAGCGCCACGGCGTCGATGCCGTTCATCACGCCTTTGTTGTGCGTGGCCGCGCGGTAGGGATCCAATTCGGCAAACTCGCTGGCCATGGCCACGCCCTGGGCCACCCTGTGCCCCTCAAATCCTCGCCAGGCCAGCAGGCGATGCGGGATCCGGCACTGAGCGCGCACCATGCGCCGGTCGGCAAGGTTGGAAAGGATCCGCAGGTGAACAGCGCCGCCCGAGATCTCCTCGACCAACGGCGCGATGCCCTCGGCCATGGTGTTGATGAGGTTGGCCCCCATGGCATCGCAGGTGTCGATCACCAGATGCAGGACCACCATGGTGGTGTACCGCGAGGAGCCTTCCCCCAGCACGCGGACCTCGATGCTGCGCGCACCGCCACCACGGGCCACGAGGTTGGGCTGGAGGGCGTTGGCGGCCTCGATCAATTTGGGCGCACTCTGACGAAGGCGCTCGGCGGCGGCTTCGGGATCTGCACAACCCACCACCTGAACCTGGCCGATCATCAACGAAGGGTCCGTCTCGACCTCGAAACCTCCCGCGTCGCGCACAATGCGTGCGGTGTGGCTGACAGCCGCCACGATCGACGGCTCTTCGACGACCATCGGGACGACGTAATCGCGCCCGTTGATGACAAAGTTCAACCCCAACGCCAGCGGCAACCCGTAGGTCCCGATGACGTTCTCGATCATGGAGTCCGCCACCGACATGGGGAAACTGTCTGCATGGGATTGGAGCAGCTCGGCGTCTTGAGCCGTGATGCGACCTTGCTCGACCAAAAGCGCCACGCGCTCTTTGGGGGAGCGCTTGAAGTAGCCTGGCAACCGACTGGAGGGTCGGTCATTGGCACACTTGCCTTGATCTTCGTCAGCTTCGATGAGTCCCACCTTCTTCTCCATCAACCAGCCCTTGCGCAACCGCGCGCCGTGACACACGGTGTTCAGGACACCACCATTACCATATCCAACCAAAGCTTCGGTAGCCCTGGGCCTGAAAGTATGCGCTCAACGCGCGCGCCTGGTGTGGACTTTGAGCCACCACCAACGCCATATCACCACCGCCCGCCCCAGAGGGCTTGACCGCCGCACCGTCACCGACCTGCTCGGCAACCTGCGCCGCAAGGCGGCGGTGGGCCTCAATGGTGATGGAGACCTTTGCGTCGACGCCGAGCGCATCGAGCGCTTCGGCGCTGTGACGCACCGCCTCAACAAGCCGTGAGGCGTCATAGCTCTGCCAGGCCTCAATGCCAGCCTCGGCCGTCGCGGCCACCTGCGCCATGCGCTCGCGGTAGAGATGCGGCTGAGCCTGCTTGAATTGGGCCATGGACGCCATCATCTGGCGCGTGTCGGCCGACTGACCCGTCCACACAGCCAGGAGCGCTGCAGGCGCGCTCTTGTTCAGCGCCCGCGCCACCGAGTGGCGGCTGTCT
>CAKZKQ010000116.1 GCA_937123825.1 uncultured Pseudomonadota bacterium | reverse complement strand
CCACCTGAGACAACTCACTCTATCTCGTTTTTTGAGACTTGTGGGCTTGCTCGTGAACCTTAATTTGGCGCCTATGGGGCGGCAGCCCCCATACACTCAAAATCAGGGGGTCTCACCCATGCAGACCTTGCACGTAGACTGGCCCTCGGTGCATTCGCCCGTGGCCCAGGTGCAACGCTCGGCAAACTCTGGCTCGGAGACAAAGCTCTGGGCGATGTCGCAGATCTTGCGGGAAGACTCGCAGATCGCAGCGCTGGCCTCACAAACGCGCTCGCAGGTGGCAGCATCGGGGGTGCCGCCAGGCACCGTGGGATCATTGGTGCCACCGTCTTCCACACCAAACTCTTCACGGTAACGCTGACCCTGGGTGTCAATCTCACCCATCAGGCGCTCGATCTCCGCACGGGCGCCTTCTTTGTCGCTCTCACCGCCCAGCGCACCCGCGGTTTTTGAGCCCGCCGGGGACGTGGGGGCCTCCATGGCCTTGCTGGGAGCGGCCGCCGCGCATCCTCCAAGGGTGAAGGCGAGCGCCAGGAGCAGCAAGAGATGAAAGAGTGGCGATCGAGTCATGGGTTTGGCTCCCAGGTGGTCTTTGGATGCATGGGGGCTGCCGCCCCCTCGTGCCCCCGCTTTTTGTGTGCCCTTGCGAGCCTTTAGGGCGGCTTGGGATGGGGGCCAGCCCCCAAACCCCCGCCAGGGGCGCGCCCCTGGACCTGCGGTGTGCGGGGGGTTTGAGTTCAACGCCCTGGCGCGTGCCTTTTCATCCTTCTTCTTCGAAGGACTCAATGGGCGGACAGGAGCAGACAAGGTTGCGGTCGCCGTAAGCGTCGTCAACGCGGCTGACCGACGGCCAGAACTTGGCGCCGCGCAGCCACTTGACAGGGAAGGCGGCCTCTTGGCGGCTGTAGGGGTGATCCCAGGCGTCTGCAGAGATCTCGTCGGCGGTGTGGGGCGCGTGGACAAGAGGGTTGTTGTCTTGCGGCCAGCGGCCATCGATCACCGCCTGGATTTCCTGACGGATGGCGATCATCGCATCGCAGAAACGGTCCAGTTCGGGCTTGGACTCACTCTCAGTCGGCTCAATCATCAGCGTCCCCGCCACCGGCCAGGACATCGTCGGCGCGTGGAAACCATAGTCCATCAGGCGCTTGGCGATGTCGGCCACAGAAATGCCCGCATCGCGCTTGAAGTGGCGCACGTCGATGATGCACTCGTGGGCCACGCGGCCCTCTTTGCCCGTATAGAGGATCGGATAGTGGGGCTCAAGGCGCGTGGCAATGTAGTTGGCGTTGAGGATGGCCACTTTGGTGGCGTGGGTGAGACCCTCGGAGCCCATCATCTCAATGTAACCCCACGAGATCGGCAAAATGCTGGGGCTGCCCCAGGGCGCCGCCGACACCGGACCGATGGCCTGATCGCCGCCGACCTTGAGCTGACCGTGGGTCGGCAGGAAAGGCACAAGCTGCGGCGCCACACCGATCGGACCCAGGCCGGGGCCGCCGCCACCATGCGGAATGCAGTTGTGCACCACCACGCCGTTGGCCAGGAAGGAGTGATGGGTGGTGACCGTCAGATCGTAGACCACGCGTTTGCCGACGGGACGCACGTCCACCACACCGAGCGACATGGTGGGCTCGACCACATCCTGCTTGGAGGACGTCGCGTAGGACACCTTGTAGCCATTGCCGCGTGAGTTCTCCGCCTGGAACCAATCCAGCGCGCCAATGCCCGCCAAGAAGTCCTTGAGCGTGGGCATCCCTGTGGACTGCCCCTTCTTGTTGAAGGCCGGGAAGACCTGACGACGGCGAGTTCTGCGAACGCCCTGAATGCCTTTGCGCTTGCCGATGGCGCCTTCGACGGCCAGCCGGAGGTGTTGCTGACTGACGCGCTCATTGCCCTGGAAACCAGCGTAGTAGGCGTTGAGGACGGGTTGCTCTGCTTCGAGCGCCTCAAACGCCGACTCCACAGCCGGCCCCCAAACGGGCTTGGGCCCTCGCACACCTCCACCAGCCACAGCGACCGCCGTCAGGGCACGGTTGGCCACTTCAATGCGTTGGCGCTGCACGGTTTCTTTAAGACGCCACCACGCGGTGGCGGCCGCCAGACGCGCTGACTTGTGGGCGCAGTGACGGAAGCCAACGCGCTCGGCAAAAGCAGTCCCTTCAGCGACACGGAGCGTTCCTCGCCAGCGCCCACCGCCCACATCGAGCGACTTGGCAACCAGCGCCTCCACACCCAGACGCGCCAGCCCCTGAGCAATCTCGGTCATCAAGCGCTCCAGCGTGTCCTGGCAGAGCCTGGTCTGGACAAAGCGCACCGGACCCATCGTGTCGGGCGCGGCGTCCAGGTGGACCACCACAGGCGCACAGCCGTCACCGCCAAAGAGTCCACCAAAGAACTCGCGCAGCACTGCCAGCGGCGTG
Source organism: uncultured Pseudomonadota bacterium (assembly GCA_937123825.1). Taxonomy (GTDB): domain Bacteria; phylum Myxococcota_A; class Bradymonadia; order Bradymonadales; genus CAKZKQ01. The sequence continues at coordinate 63,812 of CAKZKQ010000116.1, read as the reverse complement.
GTTTCGGCGGTGATCACACTGGGCAACGTGGCCTTCGTCTCCACGCGGGGGCCGGGCTCTCCCATCCCTGGCACGTCGGTCAGCGCCAACATCAGCTCCTGGGGCAGCCGCACGCTGAAGACCTCGTTGCAGGTCGAAATCGTGGGGCGTTTGCCAGTCAACGCCTCGATGTCATCGATCAAGCTTTCGGCGTCGTAGCGTGTGCCCGCAAAGAGCCGGCAGTGAAGTCGCCCTGAGACTTTTTCCTGGCTGTAGGTTCCGTCCGACAAAAGCGCGCCCAGGATCCTGAAGAACGCCAAAGTGCGCGCACGCGCCAGGGGCGTGCCCATGGTCAAGTGGAGCGTCCCGTAGAAGGCCTCAAATTCGCGCTCGGCAGCCTGATCCACCAGAAGATCATCGGCGGCAGCATCGGGACCAACCACAAGCCGATGCCCCTCAAGGTCAAGCTGGCCCGCTTCGATCCAGCCCTCGGTGGTCAACACGCGGTGATCATCGGTGCAGACAAAGCTGCGGCCATCTTCAAGGGTGACTTCGACGCAGTCTTTGCGGCCCGTTTTGTAGGCCCCTTCCAAAGACGCAGACAAAACCCCCTGATCGGACTCGGACCAGGCCTTGACCTTGCGCCCCACCCGCAACTGCTCAATGGGCAGCGTCACGCCGCTGTCCAAGGTCACCGGTGTGCCTTCGCTCAGGCAGAAGGTCTTGTGGAGGTTGAGGTGACACACGTCCGCGCCAAGCTCGCCGGGGCGGCACAGGCCAACCAGGGCATTGAGGTTGGCGCCGTCGAGGTAGACCTGCCCGCCGTGGCCGTGAACCACCTCACAGATCGTCTTGATCTCTTCCTCAAAGACCCCGTGGGTCGAGGGGTAGGTGACCATCAGCGCCGCCAGGTTCTCGGCGTGCTTTTCGGCCTTGGCCTTCAGGTCTTCGATGTCGATGTTGCCTTCATCGTCGCACTTGACCACCACCACCTTCATGCCCGCCATGACGGCGCTGGCCGGGTTGGTGCCGTGGGCAGACGACGGGATCAGGCAGATGGTGCGGTGCGCGTCCCCCCGGGCGTGGTGGTAGGCCCGGATGACCAGCAAACCGGTGTATTCGCCCTGAGAGCCGGCGTTGGGCTGGAGGCTGACGCCGGCAAAGCCGGTGATGTCGGCCAGCGACGCTTCCAACTCATCAAAGAGGACCTTGTAGCCCTGGGCCTGATCGCGGGGGGCAAAGGGGTGCAGGTTGCCAAAGCCAGCCCACGTCACCGGGATCATCTCGGCGGCGGCGTTGAGCTTCATGGTGCACGACCCCAGCGGGATCATCGAAGTGGTCAGCGACAGATCGCGGCTCTGGAGGCGGTGGATGTAGCGCAGCAGCTCGGTTTCGGAGCGGTGCTCGTGCCACACGGGGTGGGTCAAGTACTCGCTGGTGCGCGCCAGCGGCCCTTCAAAGTCCACTTTGGCGGTCTCAACCAGGTCTTCGGGGGCAAAATCGGCCTCGGCGCCTGCAAAGATGGCCCACAAGCTGCGGATGTCGCCGGGGCCAGCGGCCTCGTCCATGGACACGCCGATCCGACCGTCACCGTAGCCACGAAGGTTGACGCGGGCAGCCAGAGCGCGCTCCATGATCTGGGCCTCGTTCTGGCCGACCTGGACGGTGAGGGTGTCAAAGAAGTCGGCGCCGCCAATGTCAAAGCCCAGCTTTTGCAGCCCCTGGGCCAGGACGCTGGTGAGTGCCTTGACGCGGCGCGCGATCGCCAGCAAACCGTCGGGACCGTGGTAGGTGGCGTACATGGCGGCCACGATGGCCAGCAGGACCTGTGAGGTGCAGATGTTGCTGGTGGCGCGCTCGCGGCGGATGTGCTGCTCGCGGGTTTGCAGGGCCAGACGCAGCGCCTGACGGCCTTGCGTGTCTTTGGAGACGCCCACGATGCGCCCGGGGATCAGGCGGCGGTACTTCTCTCCGGCGGCAAAGAAGGCCGCGTGCGGGCCGCCGTAGCCCAGCGGGACACCAAAGCGCTGCGTGTTGCCCACGGCAAAGTCGGCGCCAAAGTCGCCCGGCGGGCGCAGCATCGTCAGCGCCAGCAGATCGGTGGCCACCACCACAAGCGCCTCGTGGCTGTGGATGGTCTCGACCAGCGCCTCGTAGTCCACCGCGTGGCCGTGGGTGTTGGGGTACTGGAGCAGCGCCCCAAAGACGTCCTTGCTCCAGGCGTAGGTGGACCAGTCGCCCACCACGACCTCAACGCCGATCGGCTCGGCGCGCGTCTTGATGACGTCGATGGTCTGGGGGTGACAGTCGTCGGCCACAAAGAAGACGTTGCCCTTGCGCTTGCGGCCCGAGGCGTAGCAGACCGCCATGGCCTCGGCGGCGGCGGTGCCTTCATCGAGGAGCGAGGCGTTGGAGAGCTGCAGGCCAGTCAGGTCGGTGACCAGAGTCTGGAAGTTCAGCAGCGCTTCCAGGCGCCCCTGAGAAATCTCGGCCTGATAGGGGGTGTACTGGGTGTACCAGCCGGGGTTTTCCAGGATGTTGCGCAGGATCACCGGCGGGGTCAGGCAGTTGTGGTAGCCCATGCCCAGGAAAGAGCGGAAGACCTTGTTTTGACTGGCCAGCTCGGCGGCGCGGGCCAACATCTCATGTTCGGTGCAGCCCGGGCCGACTTCCAGCGGTTTGCTGGTGCGGATCTGGGCAGGCACGGCCTGCGCGATGAGTCCTTCGAGGTTGTCCACACCCAGGGTCTGGAGCATCGCCTCGATGCCCTGCGCGCCTAGACCGACGTGGCGGTCCACAAAATGGTCGGTCGGCGCCAGCAAGCTGGTCTTGGTTCCAGTCATCTCTCTCTCCAGGGATAGGGAGCGGCTTAAAGCAAAGACCGCTCCTGAATGCCGCCTGCGTCTCCACGCAAGCAGACAATGGGGAAGCCTGTCGAAGGGCAACGCAGTCCACCACAAGACTTGTGTGCGGCGCCCAACCTGTCTCAGTTCAAGGGTACGACCCCCAGCGATGACCGCTGGCGCCCCCATAAAATGGAGGGGGTGCGCCGGGGTCAAGGGTAGAATGCAAAAATCGCCAGTGGTGCCCTACTTGACCCTCAACACCACGGTTTGATCGGCGGCCAGCGTCGCCGTCTGTGCGTCGGCAGAGATCTGGCCGTCGGGTGCCACCCAGGAGATCGTGTACTGGCCCACCGGGGCGATCGGGATCGACCTTGGCCCCTTGCCAACAAACCGATGGGCGCCCTCAATCCTCCAGCCCCACTGCGCGCCGGGCGGCTGAACGTCCAACTGCCCCACACCGGCCTGGAGGGTCTCGGTGTACACCACCCCTTTTCTCTCCAGATGCACCTCCAGGGTCAATTTTGCGGGCGACCCCGGCGTGTATTTGATCACGCCGTAGTTGCGGCCTTCGCCCTGCTTGATGACCTCGTCTGGCGGGCGCTGCAAGGGTGAGAAGGTCCGGAAGGCCAGCGGGCCTGCCTGCCACTGGCGCATGCCCTCGGTGTATTGGTGGGAGGCGTAGAAGTGTTGATCGCCCGCCAGAAAGACCACCCCGGAGATGCGCTCTTTGGCAATGTGCCCAAGGATGATGTCTTGCTCCTGCTTGAAGCCCATCCAGGAGTCTTTGAAGGTGATGGCAAACTTCAGCGGGACGCTGGTGACCACCAGCTTAAAGGGCGCGGTGCTGGCCGAGAGGCTTTCGAGCAGCCAGCGGCGCTGCTCCAGCCCCAACATGGTCTTGCCGTCTGCGGGGGCGTTGTTGGACACGCGGTGGCTGCGGGTGTCCAGGTAGAAGATCTCCAACCCCGGCCCCCAGCGGTGTTTGCGGTAGATTTCGCCTTTGGGGGCATCGGCGATGGGCCACCACTCATGCCAGACCTTCTTGCCCGAGATCACCGCCTTGGGGTTCCACTTCTCCTGGCGTCCGTCCCAGTCATTGATGACTTCATGATCGTCCCAGACCGGGTGGACCGGGACCATGCGCATCATCGCCTCCATGTTGTGGCCGGCGCGCGACTGAAAGTAGTAGCGCCGAAACTGGTTGGGGTGCTTGGGTTTTTCGTGCAGATCCGCGTAGGGCCAGTCTCCCATGGAGATGTAGAAGTCGGCCCCCTCTTTGGCCAGGATCTTGATGTTCTCCAGTTGGTCGGCAAAACCCGAGACATCGGCCGAAAACGCCAGCTTGACCGGCACATCGGGGCCATCGGCGGCGGGAGCGGTGACAAACCACCCCGGTGAGCTGGGTTTGGCGGCCCCGACCTGGGCCTGATAGCGGTAGAGGGTGCCGGGACGAAGCCCCGTGAGGGGAAAATGGGCGGTGAAGTCGTCGGACGCAGTGGTGGAGACCTCGCCGGTGGACTGCACGGGGCAGTCGGGGCCTGCGCTGTAGAGGAATTTGACCTTGGCGGGCTCTTTGGTCCGGGCCCAGAGCTTGGCGCTGGTGGCCCGCAGGCCTCCGCTGGCGATGCCGTTGGGCAAAAGATCGTCGCTGGGCACGCGCGGCTCGACCTTGCGCCCTGGCCACGGGGCGCAGCCGGGCTCGGCGACCGGCTTGGCGTTGGCTTTTATGGGCGCTGCGGCGTTGTTTTGAGCCGGTTTTTGGGTGGCTGCGGGTGCTTTGTTGCCCCCAGGAGCCGCTTTGGGGCTTGCAGCGGGGGCAGACGCACCATTTTTGGAGTTTTGCGGTGCGTTGGGGGGCGACGCCACGTTGGCTTGGGCCGCGTCGGGAGCGCGCGTGGGGGTTTTGGCGGCGACGGGCGAGCCTTTGGACTGACAGCCCCAGGCCCCGGCCGCGGCAAAGAGGCCAAGGAGACACACCAACGACCAGCGATGTTTTGATTTCAGCATGAAGAGGAGCACATCAGGCGCAGAAGAGAGGTTATGGGCACGTGCGAAAAGAGCCACACCACACTCGCCACCGTGTCTCACACCCCAGCCGCCATCGCAAGTGTGGTCGGCGGTGCACCCGGTCGTTATTTGACGGGGCGCGGCGCGCTCCTTTGGTCGTCGGGCAGCGGGATGAACTCGTGGTTGTCTTCGGGGGGCAGATCAAAGCGCCCCTTGCGCCAGTCTTCCTTGGCCTGCTCGATCCGCTCGCGCGAGGATGACACAAAGTTCCACCAGAGGTAGCGCGGACCGCTGAGCGTGGCACCGCCAAGCATCATCAACCGGGATCCCTGCTGCCCAGCTTTGATCGTGATGGGGTCGCCGGGGCGAAAGACCATCATCCGACCGGCCTCAAAGCTCTTGCCCGCCACCTCAACGCTGCCCTGCACCACATACACGCCGCGATCTTCGTGATCGAGGGGCAACGGCAACATCGCGCCGGGCTGGAGCACGGCGTCGGCGTAGAACATCTCGGAGTGGGTCTGCACCGGAGAGCGTTCACCGTAGGCATGACCCAGGATCAGGCGCACCTCCTTGCCCTCGCCCTCCATCATCGGCAGCGCCTCTTGGCCGTGGTGTTCAAAGGCCGGGGCGACCTCTTCGGCGTGCGCGGGCAGCGCCACCCAGGTCTGGATGCCAAAGAGGGCGTTTTGCCCCTGACGGGTCTGATCACTGGTCCGCTCGGAGTGGGTGATGCCCTGCCCTGCGGTCATCCAGTTGACCTCTCCGGGGTAGATCATCTGGTTGGTGCCCAGCGAGTCCTGGTGTTGGAACTCCCCTTTGTAGAGATAGGTCACGGTGGAGATGCCGATGTGGGGGTGTGGGCGCACATCAATGCCGCCGCCGTCGATGAACTCCGCTGGGCCCATCTGATCAAAGAAGATGAACGGCCCCACAAGCTGACGCTTGAGCGTGGGTAGAGCGCGGCGGACCTCAAAGCCCCCCAGATCGTGCGCTCGCGGCACGATCAGAGTCTCGATGGCGTCCAGCCTCGTGTCCTGGGGACAGTGTGGTTCAAGCGACGGATTCCAACTCATAAGACACCCCACCTTTGGTGTGAATGAAAAGGGCGACAGGCGGCGATCGCATGTCGATTCCAGTGGCCATGGCCACCCAAGTAGCCATGGCCTGGATGCCCCAAATGCAGTTCTCTGAATTTTTTATGCACGATGGTGACGATATCGGCGTTTGTCATCAAAACGGCACACAGCTTGCCTATGGCTCTGGATGCGAGTGCTCTAGTGACAGATGCTGTGAATCAATCAAGGAGAGTCTTCCAATGAAGAAAGTGATGGTGTGGGCGCTGGGGGCGATGGCTTTGGGCTTGATCGGCTGCGGAGAGGATGCCGCAGGAACCGATGAAAAAGGTGTCGAAGAGCAGGCCATTGACGATCTGGGCAAGGCGGACAGCTTCTTCAAACCCACCGAGCACGGTCAGGTCAACTTCAACCTGGCCAACCAGGCCGCGCTGGTCGATGAGGCCCTCTTCCACGCCTGGGAGTTTACGCTCAGCGAAGGCGCCCAGGTGGTCTTGACGACCCAGACCAGCGGCAACCTCGACACCGTCATGTACCTCTACCGCCGCGATCCGGGCCAGAGCAGCTGGGGCCGCTTCCACAAGAAGAACGACGACCACGACGGCAAGCTCTCCTCGCAGATCAAGCTCGACGGCGACGCGGCCGAGTACCGCGTGGTGGTCAAGGGCCACAAGAAGGCCATGCGCGGCCCCTTCACCCTTGAGGCCCAGTGCGACGGCGCCGGTTGCCCCGACCCCAACGCGGGCGGCACCTGTGACGCCGAGGTCTTTGCCGACTTCCCCGGCTCGGTCGCTGGCGCTTGCGGCGCCGAGGTCCACGCCGTCTTCAACCAGCCCATCTCCTTCCAGAGCGGCAACACCGTGCCGGTCTCCGAGCGCTGCTCGCTGGGGCCGCTGGGCGCACTGGGCGTGGAGTACTACATCGCGTACTGGGACGGCATCTTTGGCTTCTCGGACTTTGTCGGTGACGAAGAAGACCCGCTGATGAACGTCGAGGTCTCCTCCTACGGCGACAAAGGCACCGTGGTCGGTGTGGACATCGGCGCCGACGAGGACTTTGTGGCCTTTGTCTTCAACGCCCAGGACGAGCTGGTCATGCTCTTCCACGACGAGCAGAGCCCCACCCTGGAGTTCTTCTGCGACGACGCCCAGACCGACAAGGTCGATGAAGACTGCGCCGCCCGCACCATCTACAACATGGCGCGCCGCGCCGACCAGGAGAAGCTCAGCGAAGGCCAGACCAGCGGCGCCACCGCCGCCGATGACCTCGATGAGTTGATGGCCTTCGGCGTGGCCACCTTCGTGACCGAGTTGGGCCTTGGCGACAACGACGCCATCGACTTCCAGGCCGCGCGCTGGGAGGATCGCTTCGACGGCGACGGCGCTCGCCTGACGCTCGGCGCCAACGGCACCACCATCACCTACACCATGGCCAATGACTTCGGCACTGCCGTCATCCTCTTTGTGGAGGAGGGCGCTGGCGTCACCTACGTCTGCCAAAGCCAGGAGTGATCTGACGGCACACAGTCAGGCGCACAGCGGCCCACCGCCGCCCTACGCCTGGCCGCTGTCCCAAAGCGCCTCGCAGGCCGCCTCACCGGCGGCCTTTTTTACTCTGTCGCCAAGATTTCATGGCAGACATCATCGCAGATCAGCACGATCTGGCCGCGGTCGCCCAACCGACGACGGGATGATCGTCATACAAAACCCAGGACCAGCAGCCCACCGCTCAGCCCTTCGATCAACCTCAAGGATTGGTGAAGATGATCTCCTGCTCGACGATGGTCTCGGCGCTGGGTCTGGGCAATGTGGTGGCCCGCGAGAGGTGCTCGACCACGCAGGCCATCACCTCGGGCTCTTTCAACTCGTCTTTGAGCACCGCCATGATTGTGTGTGAGCCATCGGTGCCCACCTTGAACTTCAACACCACACGGCCCTGACCCTCGGGCGCCTTGCGGAGGCCAAAATAGCAGGCGCTGAGCGCATCGATGTGACCTAGGATGCGCCAGGAATACCTTGAAGGCAGTGCCCCTTGAGTCACACGAGTGGCCCCAAAATCCACGCCGGGCATGGGTTTTGAGTTGGGGTCAAAGCCTCCGTCAGGGTTGGCGCTGCCAATGGCGGAACCAAACCCCATGCCGCTTTGGCGCTGAGCGACGGCGGCGTCGGCCTTTTCAAAGCACAACAACGTGTTGGACTTGTTTGCAGGCCCAGCCTCTCCAGCAAGCGCGGCCGCCACACACCGGCGCCCTTTGATGATTTCTGGGACGCCAATAAACTCGTGCTCACCAATGGCGATCCCGGCGCGCTGGCCATCGGACCAGAAGACGGGCGCCCCTGCTTTGACCGTCACCGTGTCGATCAACGGACCCCCACCGCCACCGCCGCCCATCATCGAGCCCAGGATGTTGGCGATGACGGGGTTGTTCACGGTGTACTGCTTCTCCCGGGGGGGCAGCACAGCCAGCACTTGGAAGTAGGCACACACAGAGGCGGCGCTGACCAGCATTCGACGATTGCCCAGCGCTTTATTCTCGCGGACTTTGACCCCCCAACCGGGACGCGAGAACTCTACAGGGAAGCCGCCAAGCTTGTGGGTGATGTCGCCGCGCCAACGCTCTCCCTGGGTGTGATCATCCCAAAAGATGGGCCGCGTGCGCGTGTAACGCGTCCCGACCCCCTTGGAGAGCGTCACATTGAACTTAAAGTGCATGGTCCAGGCTTCGTAGCGCTTGCCTCCCAGGGGCTTGAGGGCCACCCCAGAGCTGAGCGAGACATTGGTGCCGTCCTGATACGTGATCTTGGTGTGTTCGGTGGTCACAGGCACCAGCGCCTTTGAGGGCACAAAAAACCGCAGCGCCATGTTGCTGAGCCCATAAGGCGCCTTGTCATAGCAATGATGGTAGACGGCGCTGTGCATGTCGGACTCAACCTCCACCCAACCACCCTGCTCGCCCCGCACTCGCCATGCCCAATAAGGCACCTCGTTGGCGTCTTTGGCGTTGTAGGTCGGGTCGAGCCACTTTGCGGCCTTCTTTGAAGGGGCCTGATAGAGGGGCTGGGCGCGCTTGAGGACCACGTATTCGGGGGTCGGCGCCGCCACCGGGGCCTGAGCGTAAGCTGGGCTCGCCAGCGCACCGAGCAAACCCCACAGCGACACACACCACAAAACCATTTTCATTGAAGGTGTCCTTTAAAAAATCTTTTTCTCGCAGCGTAACACGCACAGCCACAGAAGATACCCTGGATCAATGCACCAGGGCATCCGCACCGGTCAACACGGGATCGAAAACGGCAACGGCGATGTCGCCTGTGGCCCAGCGGCTTCAGGTCGTTACGTTGATTTATACTGCATGACCCATTCGAACAAGACCGCTGGAAGAAGCTTTTGCCACGTCCTAGCTTGATGTTGGAGCCGGTGCAGTGGGTGCCCCGATGTAACGGCGCAACAGCCTCTTGTCCACCGAGGGGGGCTCTTGTGCAGACAGGCAACGAGGGGCACCCAGCACCGGACCAGAAAACTCAACCCCTACAAAGCGCGAGGTGTGACTATGAAGACGCGGACAACGCTGACGGTGCTGGTGTGTGTGTGGGCTCTGGCCATGATTGGTTGCGGTGAGGACAGCGACAGTGACGGCGGCGACGGCGTTTCGACCCGCACGTTGGCCCTGGATTTTCAGGGTTTGCCAGCGTTGGGGGCCGACTTTGTTTATGAGGGTTGGGCCATTGTGGGGGGCGAACCAGTCACCACGGGCCGTTTTACGGTGGGGGCTGACGGGAGCCTGAGCGAGGACCACTTTGAGCTTGACGCCTCGGTGGCCGACGGGGCCGAGATGTTTGTGCTCACCATTGAGCCTGCCCAGGGCGATGACCCCGCTCCGTCAGACACACACGTTGTGGCAGGGCCTTTTGATGGGGACCAGGCGGTGTTGACGCTGGATCACCCGGCGGCGCTGGGCGACGACATGACCTCGGCGGCGGGCAACTTCTTCCTGGCCACGCCGACCACCACGCCCGAAGAAGACTACGGGCTGGGCATCTGGTTCCCGAGCATGACGCTGCCTGCACTGCCTGCGGGTTGGGTCTATGAAGGCTGGATCGTCGATGTCACCGGCGACAGCCCCTTGCCCATCTCCACGGGCACCTTCACCGATCCCGCAGCGGCTGACTCGGACATGGCTGGCCCCGCCGCTGGCCCCGAAGGCGCCCCGCCCTTCCCCGGCCAGGACTTCATTGACCCTGCCCGAGACCTGCGCGCGGGCCACATGGCCGTCATCAGCATCGAGCCCGATCCCGACGACAGCCCCGCCCCCTTCCAGTTCAAGCCGCTGGCCAACATGATCGCTGGGGACGTGATGAGCGACATGCAAGACCTGAACAACGTCATCGGCGACAACACCATCGGCGGCTCTGCGGCCTTTGAGTGACCCTGCCTGACCAAACCCACACTTAACCCTGGATGAATTAATCCCACCCAAAATGAAATTCAGGGTTGACTTGTGCATCTTTTCGGTTAGAAAAAGAGACATCTGCAAAAGGGAACGACGTTTCCCAAACAGAACCCAAAACCACGCACAGCTCCCATTCGAGCTTGCCCTCCAACGCAATGGTGAAGCGTTTGGTGTGGGCCGTGTTTGTGTCCTGAAGCAAAGGACATCAATAAAAAACAACTGGCATCACGGACGACAACAACACCCAATCAAATCCCAACAGATTTCGCAGAGGACATCCCCTGGGGCCACTTTCAGGGGGGGCTTGTCTTGCTGAATGACTGACCCAAACCGGGACGACGAATCCCATAAGTCAGCTATCTGACGCATAGGGCGAGCGTGCAAAGAGGATCAGGCCTGTTGGGCAGGACCATGACACCGGCATTCACACCGGAGCCATGGGAGCGCCAAACGGTGAAACCCTTGATGCACAAGCCCAAGACAACCAAGGAACACTCATGCGTAAAGCTCTGGTTTTCACGTTTTTTGTCAGCCTCCTGGCAAGCGCTTGCACCGGTTCTGATGGGGCCCAAGGGCCCGTCGGTGCACAAGGCGAGCAGGGGCCAACAGGGGAACAAGGACCCGCTGGCCCTGCAGGTGAAGACGGTATGGAAGGCCCACAAGGGCCGCAGGGTCCAGAAGGGCCCGAAGGACCCGCTGGACCCGAGGGCCCAGAAGGTCCACAAGGTCCCGAAGGCCCCGATGGCACCCCCGAGCCCACGGACGAACCTGTGGGGCTGGGGACAGCGCTCTGGGATCGTGCCGGTCTGGAAGACCGCAACGAGGAGCCAGCGGCGATTGTGGGTCACGCGCAACTGGTGCGAGACGACATCAGCCAGTATTTCATCGTGCTTGACGGCCTGAGGCTGGAGATCCCCGAGGATGCCAACTACAGCGTTTACCGCGCGGTGGCGGGCGCCAACATCGCCACGCAAATGGCCAACAACGACCCCGCCGAACAACCCGTTATGATTGGCTCGCTGACCGCCGATGGGCTCAAGTCTTTCCGGCTTGATGAAGCCCCCGCACGCGCCGAAGGTGGCCAGGGTCGCTGGTTCGACTGGATCGTCCTCTATGACGAAGACGCCCAAAACAACCTCGCCGTGGCCGACCTCGACGCCGACAATGACATCCCCAATGGCATCCCGCAGACCCATTTTTCGCCTTACGAGTTGGAGGACCGCACCCAGTCTCCGGTTCGCGTTGGCTTTGGCGAAGCGCGCCTGGTTCAAGACGACCGCGACACGTACTTCCTCTATTTTGACGACGCGTTTGAGATCGAAGAAGGGGCCTCTTACGACGTCTATCTGGCCGTCGCTGGCGCTCAGCTCTCCATGCAAATGGCCAACAACGACCCCACCGAGCAGCCTCAGCTTGTCGGCACCGTCTCGCGCAGCGGTCGCCAGACCATTCGTTTGGACATGGCTCCCGCCCGCGCCGCTGGAGGCCAGGGCCGCTGGTTTGACTGGATCGTCCTCCACGACCGCGACGAAAACACCAACGTCGCTGTGGCTGACCTTGATGCCGACGGTGATCTGGCCCCGCTCTTTGACGCTGTGGTCTTCAATGTCGTGCTGGATGCGGCGCAAGAGATCCCTGCGCCCACCATTCCAGAAGGATTGAACCCCACGGGCATGGCCACGGTCGAGGTTCGTCTGAGCCGCGAAGAGATCCGAGTGTCGCTTTCGGTGTCGGACCTGACCGGTCCGGTGGCGATGGCCCACATCCACCAAGGCGGTCCCGGCATGACCGGCCCGGTGCTTTTTGGGCTCGCTGGCGGCGACTTTGATGAGTTGGATGTGCTCTTGCGCGATGGTGACTTTGCGGCGCCCGGCGAGCTTTCTTTTGAGGATGTTTTGGAGCTGCTTGCTGGGGGTGATGCGGCTTACATCAATGTGCACACTGCTGCCAACATGCCCGGAGAAATTCGCGGCAATTTCTGACCCCGCTCCAAGACGCCGATGGCATGTGTTGCCATTGAGGTGTTGACCCAGGGCGTTGGACGCACAGGCGCGCGGTGCCCCCGACGAAGGCCGCTGCGCGCCACTTGTCCCATCATGCCATCACCAGCGCTGCATGCGTCGGTGGCGGCAAATGGTACAGAACAATCCAAACATCCATTGTCTCCATCTGGTCATGGCCCTCGAACACCAAATGACGGCAGGCGTGGTGGCGTGTATAGTGTCATGGCCTGTTGGCTGGACAGAGAGACACACAACGAGCCTGCGCTGATGAAGCACGCCAAGCGACTGATCGACTTTTGGAACTGGTTGCCGGCCTTTAGAGCCGTCGCCGAAACCCAACACCTCCCCACCGCCTCGCAACAACTGCACATCACACCGTCTGCGCTTTCGCGCACGGTGAGGTTGTTGGAGGATTCGGTGCAACAACCCCTCTTTGAACGCCGAGGCCGGCGTCTGGTGCTCTCGCCGGCCGGTGAGGTGATGTTGCAGTCGGTGCGCAAGGCGATGCGCGTGGTGCATGAGGGGTTGATGACGCTGGAGGGGACTCGGTTCCTGGGTCCGGTGAACATTTCGGCGCCTGGACCCTTTGTGGCGCCGCTGGTCTTGCCCGCGCTGACCGACGTCATCTCTGAACACCCCACGTTGACGCCCAACATCACCTCTGCGGTGGGCGAAGGGATCTCTCAGGGGTTGCGGCAGGGTCAATTGGACATCGCGCTGACCTACGAAGCGCTGGCCACCCCCGATCTGCACATCGAATCCCTCATGGAGTTGGCCCACGACGTCTACTGCAGCGCCGATCATCCGCTGGCAGGGACCCAGGGGGACATCGACAAGGTCTCAGAGGCGGTCTTTGTCGCCCCGGTCTCCAACAGTGACGGCACCACCCCCGACGCCTGGCCCGATGCACGCCCCAGGCGCATCGGCATGCGGGTCAGCCAGATGCATTCGGCCCTCGACGCGGTCAAAACGGGTCGATTTGTGGCCGTCCTGCCCTCTTTGGCGGCCCACGGACGTGGTCTGGTCCCCTTGAAGATCGCTGGCATCAACTCCACGACCCTCTACATGCTCCACAGACCCACGTTGGACCTCCCAGGGAGGGTCGAAATGGTGGCCCAAGGCATGCGCGACGTCGCCTCCAGGCTTGGATGAGGTCCGAAACGGGCCTTTGAGGGTCTTTTAGACCACGTCGGTGGGGTCCCAGGCGGTGCGTTCGCCCCGCTGCGCCAGAGATTCGAGCAGTCGGCGCACCTTGGCGGTCAATTCAAAGTCAAAAATGGCCGCGTTCTGGGCGATCCGCTCAGGATGGGTGGATTTGGGCAAGACCACGTGGCCTTGCTCAAGCCCCCAGCGCAGCAAAACCTGTGCGGGGGTCTTTTGGGCCAGACCGGCGGCCTCCAGAACCACGGGATCATCCAAAAAACGGGCTTTGGTCAGCGGGCTGTACGCCACGGTCTGGATGTCGTGGCGACGACACCACTGGACAAGCTCGGGTTGGGGCAGCAGTGGGTGCAATTCGACCTGATTGACGTGTGGCATGACGCGGGCGTGCTGCGCCAACTCCTCCAGGTGGCGCACCGTGAAGTTGCTCACCCCGATGGAGCGGCACACGCCGTGCTCATAGAGGCGTTCAAGCGCCCTCCAAGCCTCCAGACGCAGCCCCGAGACCGGCCAGTGGATCAAATATTGGTCCACGACCTCCAGGCCCAGCGCCTGACGGCTGCGCTCAAAGGCCGACAACGCCGCCTCGTAGCTGTGATCCTTGTTCCAAAGCTTGGTGGTGACAAAGGCGGACCCTTCACCGTGGCCCTCAGCGCGCCATTTGGCCAAGCCCTGACCCACCTGACGCTCGTTTCGGTAGATCGCAGCGGTGTCAATGTGCCGATAACCCTGCTGAAGGGCACAAAAGACCGCGTCGATGCACGGAGCGGCGCTGCCAGCCTTGAAAACCCCCAGGCCGAGTGTGGGCATGGAGACACCGTTGCGCAGTGTGACGGCGCTGTGGATCGTGTCGATGGCGTGCATGGGGCGTCCTCTGTGTGTGGGTTTGCCTTTTGGCCTTGTCGCAGACCACAGTACCTCTTGGAGCGGGGCATGGGCAGCCCCATTTTTTGATGACAGGTATGCCAAGAGGGTATGGGGTCGAGATGACAGACTTCAAGTTCAAGCGCACGGATGAGGGCTGGGAGACCAGCCGCAAGGTGCGGGGTCAGGGTACGCAGTGGATCGAGGTGTCGACCAGCGCCGGATACAGCAAAAAGATGCTCACCTGGGCGCAAGAGGCCGTGGAGGCGTTGCCTGCGCTGACCCGCAAGGCCAGAGCGCTGGTGGGCAAGGAGATGCTCCAGGATTACTACCGCGATGAGCTGGGGTATGGGCGAAACCGCGTCGAGCGCGTGCTGTTGAACGATCAGGGACAGGTCACCGGGCTGATCTTTGCCTTTGCGAGCAGTTGGGCCACGGTCAACGTGGACTTTGACTCGGAGGGCAAGGCCACCGACTGGGCATCGACAGGGTGAGGCTTGCGGTCGTCCATTGCGGGCGACACTGAGGCAAGCTGGAGGGCGGCGCCAAAGCAGGACGGACCGGTGGGTTCTCCCACCGGGAGCGGCCCTGCGATGGGTGTGCCTGCCGCTTGCCCTGGGGTGGGTCTATTGGAGCGCCTCGATGGACTTGCGGATGATGTTGAAGAAGTCGACCTTCATGGTGGGCGTGAAGCGGTGGGCGACGCCGGGGTAGATCTTCAGTTCGGCCTTGAGGCCTTTGGCGTGCAGCGCCTCGACGCCCTGGCGAGTGGGCTCAAGCTTGACACGCTCGTCGGCGTCGCCGTGCAGCGCGGTGATCGCCGGTTGGTTGCCGGTCAGCTCTGCTTCGGGCACCAGAGCGGGGGGCAGCCAGCCTGCGATGGGCACCGCGGCGCTGATCACCTCGGGGTGTTTGGCCGCCACGATGAAGCTCATCATCCCCCCTTGCGAAAAGCCAGAAATGATGGGCTTGCCCAAGGTGGGTTTTTCGACCCTCAAGCGGCGCATCAGCTTGGCCAGCGCCGCCGCCGAGCGCTCCATCTCGGCGACCATCTTTGGATCGCCGTCTTCAATGGGGCGCACGATGTCAAACCAGCTAAAGCCAGGCCCTTTGGGCTTGATGCCTTTGGGCAGGATGACGCGGGCGGGCACCTGGAAGTTGGTCAAGAAGAAGCCTTTGAAGTCGTCGGGCGTGGCCCCGTAGCCATGGACCATGACGATCATCGGCAGGCGGTCGCTCTTTTCGCCCTTGCCGGTGACGATCTCGGTGTACTCGATGTCGGGCAGATCGGCGTCGGCAAACTTGGGGGCGGCCTTTTTGCTGGGCGCTTTGTCCGCCGCCGGGGCTTTGGGGCTGGCAGCGGCGGGCGCGTCCTTGGCCGGCGCCGGGGGGGCCTTGCGCTCTGTCTGACAACTGGCCGCGCCCATCAAGACCGCCACACACACCACCAGCATGGTCGCCGTGCGGCGACCCATGGTCCATGACCTCATCACAACTCCTCCCTTATCCCTCATCGTAAAGGGCATGCGCGGCATTGGGCCGCGCCTATGATTGGCGCCAGGGCGTCACCAACGATTGTGGCGCAGCTCTGTCTTCAAGTCGGCAGGCCCGGCGTATCTTCCCGCAGCGCGCTGGCGCCCTTGCGCCAGGGGAAGACACCGGCCCCATCCCATCGCGCGCTTTGGGTCACCGCGCCGCGACGAGACCCCATCCATACCACAATCGGCGCGGGGCGCCCCAAAGCAACGCCATATTGATTGAGAGCGCACATCGTTCATCACAAAGGCCTTGACACTGACCTGACGGGAACCACGTTGAACGTGAATCAGATCGCGGCTCCGCCTCATCATAATGGGTGTGGAGCAAGACGACGCAACGTTTTAAACATTGATAAGGACCGTCACACCATGCAGATCAACATCGGGATCAAAGAAGAAGATCGCCAGGCGCTGGCCCGCGGCCTGTCCAGGTTGTTGGCCGACACCTACACCCTCTATTTGCAGACACACAACTTCCATTGGAACGTCAAAGGGCCCATGTTCCAGACCCTCCACGTGATGTTTGAGCAACATTACAACGAGATGGCCATTGCCGTGGACGCGATCGCAGAGCGGATCCGTTCGCTGGGCGAGGCGGCGCCGGGGAGCTATAGGGAGTTTTCGCAGCTGACGAGCATTGTGGAGACTGACGGTGTGCCGCAGGCCACCGACATGATCCGGGTGCTGGTCAAGAGCCACGAGGCGGTCATTCGCACGGCGCGCAGCGTCATGCCGGTGGCCAACGAGAGCCACGATGAGGCCACGGCCGATCTCTTGACGCAGCGCCTGCAGATCCATGAAAAGACCGCCTGGATGCTTCGGAGCCTGCTGGAGTAGCGGTTTTTGGTGCCAAAAGCCCCCTTTGTGGGGGGCTGCGCACTTGTAGAGCGGCGCAAAGCGCCCTACATTCTCACTCCGGGGCCAAACCCAGGAGAGGGACCAGCGGGATGACCCGCCCAACATCACCACAACACACCCACTACGCGCCCGGCCAAGCGGCCCGACTGAGCCGATCCGACTGGATCTGGTTGGGGTCTTGTGCTGCGCTGTGGACTCTGATGGCCTCGCTCAAGCTCCAGGTGGCGCGCATCGTGCCGTTTGACGCCATGGTGGGCCTTGTCCTGACGGGCATTCTCTTTTTGCGCTTTGGTCCGATGGGCAAGAAGGCCCGGCGCACTGGCCGCTGGCGTTTGAACGCCTGGTCGGGCTGGTACATGGCCATGGCGGCGCTGCTGGGCGCGGGGTTGATCAGCGGCGTGCACGCGGTCAGCGCCAAGCTCTGGGTCATCGAGCTGCTGACCTTCGGGTATATGCTGGCGATGCTCTTATCGGTCGATCTGCTCAGCACCAGACGGCTGGAGCGCTTTTTGGAGATCGGCGGCTGGTGCTTTGCGGCCATATGCATCTTCAGCGGCCTGGTGGTCGTGATCCATCTGGCAGGCGGCCCAAAGTTTGAGTATTTCTACGAGGACGCCTGGCTGCGTGCGGGGGTGACCAACAAGTTCACCGGCCCGATGCGCTTTTCAAACCAGTGGGCGGGTTACTTCCTGGCGATGTTCCCGCTGTTGATGGCGCTCAACTTCAAGTACAAGTCGCCCTGGCTGCGGACGGTCTTGCTGGCGAGCTTGTTGCTGGGCTTTGTGACGGTGCCGTCGACGGGTTCGCGCTCGGGGATGTTCCTGGTCGTGGCCCAGAGCGGCGGCTTTGTCGTCCTCTACTCGCTGCTCAACCGTCAGGGGCGCGCCACCACTCGCCTGCTCTCCTTGGCGATCTTCATCGGGGTGCTGGTGGGAACGTATTGGTTCCTTTTTCAGTCGACCGGGGACGACGCCATCATCAACCGCTCGCTGGGGGCCTTTGATCTGGTCCGCGAGCAGTCGGTGTCGGACCGTTGGCGCGATTACAACTGGGCGATGGCCATCCGAGAGTTTGAAAAGTCCCCCTTCATTGGCATGGGGCTGGGGACCTTTGAGCTTTTCTATGACAAGCACGAGGTGCACTCGTCGTATTTGAGCTTCGCCGCAGAGACGGGCGTGGTGGGCGCGGCGGCTTACCTCTTCTTGATGGCGGTGCCGATGTTGGCGCTGCTGCGGGCCATGGTCGCCACCACCGCCCACGGGCGCACCGACGCCATGCTCATTGCGCTGACCGTGGCGGTCGGCACCCAGCTCCTCTTTGCCATCCACCACAACAACACGCGCCACCGGCACGTCTGGATGGTCTTGATCATGGGGCTGCTCTACGCCGAGTTGACCATGGCCAAGCTGAGGGCGATGACCGCCGCCGCGCGTCAGGAGCGCGCCGCCGCGCTGGCCGCCAGCATCGGTCGCCGCAGGCGGTGAGGGTCGCCGGCGCGCCCCGAGGGCTCCTCAAACACACTCAAGCACCAGGAACCGGGCTGAATCAGGCCCAAGATGGATACGTTCTTTGATGAAGCGCCTTAAGAAAATCTGCCACGTCAGCACCGTGGACATCTCCGCAGGGATCCTGCTCAAGAACCAGATGCGTTATTTCAAGGATCACGGCCTTGAAGTGCACGCCATGGCCGCTCCGGGCCGCTATGTGCCCGAGGTCGAGGCCGCAGGGATCCCGTTTCACCCGGTGCCGATGACGCGGATCATCAGCCCGATGCAGGATCTGGTGGCGCTGCGCGAGTTTATGAAGGTCCTGGCCCGCGAGCGCTTTGACCTCATCCACCTGCACACGCCCAAGGCCGTCCTGCTGGGGACCATCGCCGGGACGCTGATGCGCACCCCGTACATCTTCCGCACCATCCATGGCTTCTATTTTCAGACCAACGCGACCCTGGGTGCCAAGCTCTTTTTCACCAACATGGAGCGGGTCGTCAATCGCTTCCACCACACCGTCTTTAGCCAGAACAGCGAGGACATCCTCACCGCCGAGGAGAAGTGGATCCGCCGCGCCAGCCAGATCATCTTCCTGGGCAACGGCATCGACCTGACTCGCTTTGACCCGGACCACGTGGACCAGCAGGAGGTGGCCGCGCTCAAGGCACAGTACGGCGTGCAGGACGGCGACATTGTGCTGGGTTTTGTGGGGCGTCAGGTCATCCAGAAGGGTTTGCGGGAGTTCTTTGAGGCCTTTGGGCGCCTGGCGGCGCGCCACCCCAGGCTCAAGGTGCTGCTCATCGGCGACATTGACCACGAAAAGTCAGACGCCGTGCACTACAAAGAGCATCTGCCCGAGCAGTACCACGATCGGGTCATCGCGGCAGGCTGGCAGACCCAGCCCGAGCGCTTCTACCCGCTGATGAACATCTTTGTGTTGCCCAGCTACCGCGAGGGCTTCCCTCGCACGCCCATGGAGGCCTCGGCGATGGGCATCCCGGTGCTGATCACCAACATCCGAGGCTGCCGCGAGGCGGTCGAAGAGGGGGTCAACGGCATCCTGGTCGAGAGCAAGTCGGCGCAGGCCATTGAAGACGGCCTGGAGCGGATGCTGAGCAACCCCGACTTGATGGAGCAACTGCGCCAGGGCGGCCCCAGAAAGGCCGCCGCCGACTTCAACGAGCGCGACAAGTTTGAGACCGTCCTGAACGAATACCGCCGCATCTTCGGGCTGCCCTTTGAGCGCCTTCCCGAGACCATCGTCGCCGACCCGCGATGATCGCCGCGCCCTGCCCCATTGACGCCCTCTTCATCCGTACTTAAATCCCTTCTGGCGAGCCAGCGCACGCAGCGTCTGGCCCCAACTCACCCCTTGGATGTCTCCGCGCAGGCCTTGTCCTGCCCACCATCGGTGCTTCGATGCGTTTGCGTCTGGTTCTGAGCCTGAAAATCTACAACGGCTACCTCTGACCAGTCCCCACCAGCGCTTCCACCGCAAGGCGGTCGCTCCATATCCAAACGGCCCTCGTAGACCGTGACGGATACCCCTGCGCCGCCTCTGAGACAGCATCCACGCGCTCCCTGACGCCCAAAAACAGACCGCAGACGCCACAAGACCGCTGCGCCGCGTCCAGGGTTCGCCTCCCGAGGGGACACCTGCCATGAATACCACCACCACTGAAGTGTTGGCCCTCCTGCGTCGCCTTGCCCACGCTCCCGAGGCCGAGCATCACCGTGACCAGCTCCTGATGCTCTGGCAACGCCACAGCGGCAACAGCGTGATCAGCGACTACATCACCAGCATCGTCTGTCTTAACGGCAGCCGGTGGCCGCTTGACGGCCTGGATCTGGCCGAGCGCGATCTGTCCTGTGCCCGGCTGGCGGGCGCCAACCTGTCCGGGACCAGCCTGCGCAACGCGCTGCTGGGCGGCGCCGATCTGCAAGGCGCCGACCTGAGCGGAGCGGTGCTTGCGGGCGCCGACCTGACAGGCGCACACTTGCGAGGCGCCAAGCTCACCGGCGCCATCTACAGCCCCACGACCTCGTGGCCCAAAGGCTTCAAGCCCGAACATTGCCCCATGATCCTGATCGGCGGCACCAGCGACCTGAGCCACAGGGACTTAAAGGGAGCCAACCTCTTTGGGCTCGACCTTGAAGCGACCAACCTCCAAGGCGCCAACCTCCAGGGCGCCGATCTGCGCGGCGCTGACCTTGAGCTGACCAACCTGCGACGCGCGGATCTCACGCACGCCCGCTGTGACCTCGACACCGTCTGGCCCGCGCGCCGCAACCCCCCAAAGCTGGGGCTCATTGGCCCTCGCGTGACCATCGTCGGCAACCAGATCCACAACATGGACCTGCGCGGACAGGATCTGAGCGGCGCGACCCTCCAAAGCGTCGACTTTCAGGGCTCCGACTTGCGCGGTGCCTGCTTGCGCGGCGCACAGATCAGTCACTGCATATTCGGCCGCACGCGGCTTGAAGGAGCAGACTTCTCTGATGCCAAGATGGTCTACTGCTACGCCTATAACGCAACCTACGACCAACACACGCGGTGGCCTGAAGGCTCAAACGCAACCCGCAACAGCGCCATTGGGCTGATCCCTGGCGAGCGCATCGGCAAGCCTGGCCAGCGCCACACCTACCTACCCCTCAAAAATATGCGTGGGATTGAGTTGCCGGGCAGCAACTGGGAAAACATCCACATTCACAACGTGGATCTGAGTTGGGCCGACCTGCGCAACGCTCAGATGGGCAGCACCAACCTGCTCCAAAGCACGTTTGTGGGCACCGATTTGTCAGGCGCCGACTTGCAGGGCGCCAAGCTGACCACCTCCAAGTTCTCCGACACCATCCTGACGGGCGCCAACCTCTCGGGCGTGTGCTTGCAAAACACCAAGTGGCAGAGCGTCGATCTGCGCGGCGCTGACCTTCAAGGTGCCGACCTGCGCGGCGCAAACCTCAGCACCACCAACCTCGAAGGGGCCAACCTCAACGGCGCCATCTTCGATCCACAAACCCAGTGGGCCCAAGGGTTCGACCCCAGGGCCAACGGCGCACGCCCCCTTGGCCCCAACGAGTCTCTGAGCAACCTCCACCTTCCAAGCCACTACTTCAACAGGCTTAACCTCCTGGGCACCACCATTCACCAGAGCAACCTGAGCAAGTCGCGCTTCAACAGCTGCACCTTAAGCGAAGCCCACATCGCGCACAGTGACCTGAGAAACACCAGCTTTTGGGGGTGTCGCCTCTACCGCATCACCATGCGACACGTCCAACTGGATCATTGCTGCCTGTGGGGCAATGACTTGCGTCAGGCGGACCTGCGAGGTGTCAGCCTCAAACACGCCAAGCTGCGCGATGCACAACTGACAAGGGCTAACCTGCGCGGCGTGGATCTGAGCGGCGCGAAGCTCAACAGAGCCGATCTTCGGGGCGCCGATTTGCGCGGTGCCAACCTCTCAGGCGCGTCCCTCCAAGGCGCCCGCATGCAGGACGCTCGCCTTGATCGCGCCGATCTCTCATTGGCCCGCTATGGGCGCAGCACACGTTGGCCCGATGGCTTTGATCCGGTGGGGGCTGGCTGCATCGGGCCTTTCCAAAACGCCCCCAACAAGCCCATGTGCAACGCTGACCTGCGCGGCGCAAACCTGCGCGGCAGCGATCTGAGGGGAAAAGACCTCTCCTGGAGCAACTTGGCGCTGGTGTGCATGGACAAAGCCAACCTCAGCGGCGCCAACCTCCAGCACACCAACCTCCAGGACACCAGGATGTGGGACGTCAACCTCTCTGGGGCAGACCTGCGCAACGCCGATCTTCAACGCGCAGACCTGCGGCGCACCTCGTTGCACAACGCAGACCTGCGAAACGCGAACCTTCGCAACGCCAACCTCAGCGGTGTCATCGCCACGGGGGCCAATTTCAAGGGCGCTGATGTGTTTGACGCCCGGATCCGAGGCGCCGATCTGCGCGGCTCGTCCATCAAAGAGGCCATATGGGTCAGCAGGCTTCGCCCCACGCTCTCGCAGGTCAAATCGGACAAGAAACGCACGCCGCGCTACAAGGCAGGGCGCCCCAACAGGCGTCGCTAAGGGCACACAAGCGCCCAAACACATGGCGAGCGCTGGTGTGGGAGCGGATTGAGACGGTTTTGAGCCGACGAGAACGGCGAGCAGGTAGGGAAATGGCCTGATGAGGCCTAAAAAGAGCCGCCAATGGTGACGCCGGTGGGTGAGAGTCCCAGGTTCAAGCGCCCGGCGGAGGGTTCTTGGGTCTCTCCGGTGAAGAAGTAGAGGAGCGCGGCGCCTCCAAGGGCCGCAAAACCCAACGAATAGCTGGCGATGCTGACCGTTTTGAACGACGACGACTGGCTGACGGCGTCATCAAAGGCTTGGCGGTCCTGCCCGTCGCGCGCAAAGCGCTCGGCGGCGTCAAATTCGCTTGAGGCCAGGCTGTAATAGAAGAGCCCACCGGCGATTCCCACCGCCCCAACCCCCACAAGCGTCCACTCAAGCCAGCGGCTTGGCTCCGAATCGGTCGCATCGACCGTCGGCACAGGGGCAATATCCCCAGGGGGGTCGGCGTTTGGAGGGGGAACGACGTCTGCTTTGGCGCTGGGATCGACGCTCAAGGCGAGTTCGGTGCGCTCCATGGCCACGATCTGCACGTCTTTGGAGGTTTTTTGGCCCTCGACCTCTCCGGTAAGGGTGTGTTTCCCGGGAGAAAGCTCCAAGGGCGCGTCGGTACACGCCGCAAGGGGCCCGTCATCGACGCCAACACGCATGTTGGAGGGCTCGCAGCGCACGACGAGGGTCCCGGGGCACTCATTGGCCAGGTCCTGGCGGTACTCTTTGAGCTTGCCCAGGACCTGAACCGGGGTCGGCTCGCTCAGTTGGGGCGACGCGGCGACCTTGTTGAAGGCCTCTTTGGCCTCCAGGCAGCGTCCAGCCTTGAAATAGGTGCGTCCGAGGTTGAGGTAGGTGATGTTCAGGGGGCCGATTTGAAGAGAGGCCTGAAAATATTCGATGGCTTGATCGTATTGCCCGTCCTGAAAAGCCTTGGTCCCCTCGGTGTAGAGGTCGAGCTGGGCCTGAGAGGGCTGCGCGAAGTTGTCTTGGGCGTGCGACAGCGCCGCAGGCGCCAGCGATGCCCCCAAAATGACCATCGCCACCATGAATCTGTGCATTGTGTCTCCCCTCATTGCAGGCTCAGGTAGCGCAGCTCGACGCTGTCTTCGGCGCGGGGCTCAAAAACCAGCGACACCGAGGTGCCTGTGTTGCAGGCGTCGTCGCCAAAGTTGATCGTGTAGTCCAGGCCGCGCGTCAGTTCGCACCGCTGGAGCCCTCCGTCGGGCTGGCAAGAGTTCCCAATAAGCTCGGGGCCGGTCACAAAGACCTGCAGGAAGTCGCTGCAGTGGACGGCGTTGTCTCCGGCCAGGGTGCAGGACTGCTCGTCGGGGCAGTCCGAGGCAAAGAGGCACGCGGCGGGGAACTCCGCCAGACAGGTGGTGGTGGCAAACTGGGACTGGAGCTGCTTGGCGATGTCTTCAATGGCCCGATTGTAAGCGGGATCACAGACGCTGGGGGTCTGACCGCCAAACGCCTCAATCACATCGGCGTAGCGCTCGCCTGCGGCGCCGTCGCCAAGCTCGGGCGAGGAGCATGTGGTGACTTGGTTGTTCCCGGGGTTGCCGACGGCGCGGGGGGCGATGATGCCGTTGACCGAGACCAGGGCAGCGTTGCCTTTGAGGTCGACAAAGAAGTCCACAAAGTCTTCAGACGGGGTGAGGTTGTCCTGGCAATTGAAGTTGTCGCTGCGGCCCCCGTCGGAGCAGTCGTCTTCGTCGGAGACAAAGACCACGGCCAAAAAGGCTTCGGGGCGCAGAAAGCCCGAGTTCAAGCCGTTGATGAGCGGCTCAGAGAGTGCTGTGCGGGCGGCGTCGAGCCCTTTCTCTGTGCCGCTGCCGCTGTTGCCGGGCGCCAACAAGCAGCCCAGGTCGCGGGTCAACTCTGTGCGGTCGAGCGTCCCAGTCGAACGGTAATCTTCGGTGTTGATGATGCTGCGCGTCGTGGCGCGGTTGCAATCAAAGTTCCCCGCGCACTGTGAGCCAGGGTTCACGACCGCAAACTGTCCCCCAAAATCGGGGTTGTCCATGTCTGTGGTGACCACGGCAAAGTTGACGTCGGCGTCCAGTTCATCGAGCGCTTGCACAAGCAGGTCGATGTTGTTGCTCAGCGCCTTTTGCTTGTCGCACATCGAGCCGGAGTCATCCACCACCCAGAGCATGTCCAGGCGAATGCCGCCGGGGGCAAAGGTCTGCACTGCGGTCACGCGGCCATCGCCGCCATTATTACCATCGCTTACAAAACCATCGTTATCGCCACCAAACTCCAACCCCTCGGGATCGAGCGTCAACGGGCAGCCCGTCATCAAAACGGCCATCGACGGCAGCGCAAGGCTCAACAACAACACACGGCTCAACACAGACATCGGATCATGCACCTGGACCAGAGGTGAAACGGGTATGGGCGACCATCGGGCCCAGGCACGCAGGCCGGTCGCGTTGGCCCCATCAAAGGGGAGCCACCCGGAGTCGACAAGCGCCACCACACAGCGGTGGGTCCACAGTGGACATCAGCGCGTTGTCACGAGCGCCACATTAAAGGTCAGGAGCAGGAGCAGTTCAAGTCGGCGGGCGTCGGCGGCGCAGCCAAGGGAGGCCAGCACGGCGAGCGTCAGGCGGTGGCCAGGGCAGCGGAGATCTTTTTACGGCGAGCTTGCTGGCGGCGTTCTTCGCGGGTGACGAGCCGGTAGTCGTGGCTGTAGTCCTTGTGGACGTCGCCGGTGGCGGGGTCAAGGAGCCAGACCATGGCCAGGCGCTCGGGCACGGGGATGATCTGCGGGGTGACGTGGGTGCCAAAGACGCGGTCCCAGATGGGGGTGGTGACCCCATGGTTGACCTGGGGGTCACAGAAATGGTGATGGAAGTGGTTTTTGCGGGCCCAGCGTCCAAAGCGTCCCTTGGGGGGGTGGGTGTGGAGGCGGCGGTGGAGGACTTCGTAGCCGATGTAGCAGGCCATAAAGCCGGTGGTGAAGGCGGCGCCCAGGAGCCAGCCCATGGCCAGCATCGCGACCGGGAGCATGGTGCCGGCGACCATGGCGGCCAGCTTGGCCTTGTCTTGCGAAGGCGCAAACCAGTCGCCCTTGGAGTGGTGACGCAGGTGGTCTTTGGAGAAGCGGTTGCGTCCCTTGCCCTTGTGCCCCGCCCAGTTGTGCAGCGCGTACTCGGTAAACGTCCAACCAAAGGCGCCGCCAGCGGCCGCGCTCAAAGCACCCAACACCATCCACACCGCGTCCATCGCCTACTCTGCCTCCATTGCCTCCAGCGCGTCCTTCAGGAGCGCCTCCTGCCCAAAGAGGTCGGTGATGAGGGTCTGAGCCTCATCGAGCGCCTCGCGAGAGGCGCCCCAACCAAGCAGGATGGTTTCAATCATTTCCAGGGCTCTGGGCCGGGCCTCAAACATGCCTGGCGCAAAGCGCTTGAACTTGGCCATCAACAAAATCCCGTGGAGCCCAAACCAGGCGTTGAGGGCCCGACTTGAAGCGTCTCCGGCGTTCAGCGCGCCGGCCTCAGCACAGGCGTGCAGGAGCGTGGCCACGTCCGTCACCACGGGCATGACCACACCCACCACGGGTTCGACACCCTGATCGTCGAGCAACTGGCGAGGCTCGCGCATGGCCAGACTGATGATGCCAAAGCGCGTCGGCGCCACCTGCTGCATGTCGACAAAGAGCCGCATGGTCGCGATGATCCTGAAGAGGACCCTGGCGTGCTTGGAGACCTCTTTGCCTTCCATGAAGGTCTCGCAGCGTTGCCAAGCCAGACGAAAGACGTCGTGAAGCTCCGAGAAGGTTCTGATCTGCAGCTCCGCCAGGATCGCGTCTTTGGACGGGAAGTAGCGGTAAAGCGCGCCAGGGGTCAGATCCAGCGCATCGGCCAGTCGGTGCGTGGTCAGGCCATCAAGGCCGTCTTCGACCAGGATCAGCATCGACTGTTTGAGGATGTTGTTGATCCTCTTGATGCGACGTCGCTCTCGCGGCGTGAGTTTTCGTTCGGGCTGGGCTTGCTGTGCCGACATGGGCTCCTCCGGGTACCGGATGTTTATTTAGTAAAACACATTTACAGAAATTTCAAGGGCGATCCGAATTTTCTCTGTACATAATAGGGCATATTATCTGCATACCCTAAGCGGGTGCCGTAAAATCGGACATTGACGCACTGATCTTTTCTTAACATTGGGTTGGAACAACAAACGAATGAACGCAATGCATACACTCATGGTTCCCGTGCGACGCGGCCTCTGGACGGCGTTGCTGGCGCTGCTGGCGCTTGGCGGGGCGGTTGGCTGTGGTGACGACAACAATCCCCAGGTTCAGGTGGAGCCCGAACCAGAGAATAACGACACCAACAACGATAGCAACAACGAACCCAACAATGATGTGCCCGACGCGGGCAACAACGAGCCGGATATCCCCATCATCATCGACGAGGACGCCGATGATGATGACGGCCCGACATGCAGCTTTGAAGACGAACTGGCGCCCAACCACAGCGCTGAGCAGGCCGCAGACATCGGCACCGACGTCGACCGCGATGACC
Organism: uncultured Pseudomonadota bacterium; assembly: GCA_937123825.1. Lineage (GTDB taxonomy): Bacteria > Myxococcota_A > Bradymonadia > Bradymonadales > CAKZKQ01. The sequence goes on along the minus strand of CAKZKQ010000116.1, from coordinate 36,881 downwards.
TCTTCATCTGCAGCGGCTCGCCCGACTGGTACCGCTTTGACCTCGAAGCCGGCCAATCGCTGCTGCTCTTTGTGGAGTTTGACGCCCAACTGGGCGACCTGGACATCTACCTCTACGCCGAAGGCGCCACTGAGCGCGGCACTGAGCTGGCCTCGTCCACCTCGCCCAACCAGTCTGAGTTCATCCAGTTTGAGGCCACCGCCACCGGGACCTACCTGCTGGAGATCGAGGGCTTTGAGGGCAACCAGAACGCCTACCGCCTCTTTGCCAAGCTTGGCTGCGACACGGACGCGGACTGCCCCGATGGCAGCGCCTGCTTCCTGCGCGGCGGCTTCTGCAACGGCGCCCGCGACCTGGATTGCGGCATCGATGATGGCTTTGAGCCCAACGAGTCGGCCACCGACGCCACCGAGATCGGCGATGGCACCCAGCTTGGCCTCTCCATCTGCCCCGAGGACGAAGACTACTACGCAGTGGACGTCCCCGAGGAAGGCGGCCTGATTCTGGGCCTTGAGCACCCGCGCGACGTCAACATCGATCTGCTGCTCTTTAACGAAGCCGGAGACTTCTTTGGCCAGGGCCAGGACCGCACCGGCGGCGAAGACCTGCCCGCGCGCTTCCTCCCCCCAGGTCGCTACATCATCCTGGTGGACCAGCCCGGCCAGGGCGCCGGTGGCCCCACCGAGTACGACCTGACGGTCACCATCGAAGAGGGCTCCTGCACCGCCGACATCGACTGCACCGGCGTCTTTGGCCGCGAGTTCTGCAACATCGACCTGGGCACCTGCGAAGGCATCGACTCCAACGGCGGCCAGGGTCTGGGCGAAGCCTGCGACGACGACAACGACTGCACCCGCGAGTCCGATGGCTGCTACGAAGGCACCGAGGGCGCCGGAGACAACATCTGCACCGTGCTGTGCGACACCGACGATGAGTGCGGCGAAGAGTTTGGCCCCGGCGCCTACTGCTTTGAACTCGACCCGATCGGCAACGTGGGCATCTGCGTGCGCGGCTGCCAGGACGACTTCGAGTGCTCGGCGCAGTTCTTCTGCGACACCGAGGCTGGCCGCTGCCTCTCGCGCGAGTGCGGCGTGGACGAAGACTGCCCCCGCGAAAACGAAAGCTGCGTCTACAACGACAGCGACGACTCTGGCCTCTGCGTGGACTACGACCGCTTCCAGTCACCCGACTGCGGCGTGGGCACCGGCGTGGATGAGGGCGACAACGGCTCGACCAGCCGCGCCGAGTTGATCGAACTCAACCCAGACGGCACCTTCATCGAGGGCCTGCAGATCTGCGACGTGGACGAGGACTGGTACGCGCTGGAACTGACCGAGCCCAGCAACAACCTCACCGTCGATGTTGAGTTTGACGGCAGTGCCGACCTCGACGTCTACATCGTCAACGCCGAAGGCCGCACCGTCGGCGCTGGCACCAGCCCCGATGGCAACCCCGAGCAGGCCCTGGGCACCTTCCTGGCCGCCGGAGTCTACTACGTGCGCGTCAACAAGTTCCCCAGCGACAACGGCGACCCCGAGGTCTCCTACGCGCTGAACATCAACGTCGGCGACTCCGACTGCAACGCCCAGGAAGGCGCCTGCAACAACACCACACCGCTGCGCTTTGAGTGCAACGAAGAGACCGGCTCCTGCGACGACCTCCAGGGAGACGGTCAGGTGCCCGTGGGAGAACTGTGCGACACCAGCGACGACTGCGCCGAGACGGCCGACTTCTGCTTGACCTTCCAGGGCGCCGGCGAGGGTCAAAACGTCTGCTCGCTCTTCTGCACCTCCAATGAGGAGTGTGAGGCGATCCCCGGCACGCAGTGCTTCGCCATCCGCCGCAACCTGGGCGTCTGCGCCTTCCCATAAAGGCGCCTCAAACCAAACAACAACGTTCGCTCATCCTAACCTGTCGAGGTCATCGCCGCCCGGGCACCGCTCACCAAACCGCCCGGCGGCCAGCCACCTGCACACACCTGCTCAACACGATGGGAGCTTTGTAAATGATCACCCCATTTGGAATTCAACGCCTCGCCCCACTCGGCTTACTGGCCGCGGTGCTCTTGCTGGGAGCATGCACCTCGGGGGACACCACCTACTCGGGGGCAGCGGCCAACAACGACGCCAACAATGACGTCAACAATGTTGGCAACAACGACCAGAACAACGACGCCAACAATGACATCAACAACGATGTCAACAATGACGGCAACAACGACACCAACAACGACGTCAACAACGACCCGCCCCCTGGTCTGGAAGACGGCGCCGCCTGCACCGCCGACGACCAGTGCGCTGGCGGCACTTGCCTGCCCGAGGACGACGGCTTCCCAGGCGGCTACTGCACGACCTCGGACTGCGCGGGCGGACAGGCGTGCAACGGCGGACAGTGCGCGTTTTTGGACAACTCCATGAATGAGTCGGCCTGCTTTGGCACTTGCCAACAAGGCCCCGACTGCCGCGAAGGCTACCAGTGTCGCCGCTTTGGGGACGTGGGCCTTTGCCTGCCGCTCGAAGAGGAGCCCACCGGCGACCGCGCAGACGGCGACCCCTGCACCGACGGCGACCAATGCGCTGGTGGCGTGTGCCTGACTGAGGACGACGGCTTTCCCGAGGGCTCCTGCACGACCATCAACTGCCGCAACCGCGACGACTGCACCGGCGAAAACCGCGCCTGCCTCCAGGCCGGCAACCCCAACTACTGCATCCAACTGTGCGAAGAACCCAGCGACTGCCGCGAAGGCTACATCTGCCAACCCGTCCAGGGCGGCGCCTACTGCGCGCCAAGCCCCACCGCTGGCACCAACGTCCCCGAAGAGGGCGACCTGCCCTTTGACCTGGTCTGCGGCGAGACGCTGGTGCAGCCCAACGCCTTCCAGGGCGGTCTGGATCGTCACCGGATGACCTTTGACATCCCCGAGGGCGCCACCAACTTCATGGTTGTGCCCTACAGCCCCGGCAACCAGATCTACCCGGTCAGCCTTGAAGGCCCCGGCGGCGACCTGAACTTCTTTGGAGACTACAACTTTGCGCTGGCCAACGCTGGTTTCCTGATCAACCTCACCCCCATCCTGGTCCCTCAGGCCCCGCAGTTTGCCCAGATCGCCCAGCCCGGCAGCTACACGCTGGACATGGCCGCCGAGAGCAACCTGTGCCGCTACGTCGTGTCCAAAAACGGTCCCGGCACCACCGTCGACCTCAACCTGCACTTTGTGGGCGTCAACGGCATCAACGCTGGCAACGCCCCCCAGAACCAGAACTTCCAACAGGCGCTGGCGCAGTTTGATGAGATCTACGAGCAGCTCGGCGTGGACATCGGCCAGATCCGCTACATCGACGTGACCGGCAACGCCGCCGCCCAGTTCCGCGTCGTGCGCAGCCAGGAGGCCGCCTTCCAGCTTGTGGCCACCAGCGAAACCCCCGGCGAGACCTCCGATGAGGCGCTGAGCATCAACGTCTTCTTCATCCAGCAGTTCGCCATCCAGGGTGGTTCGGTGCTGGGCATCTCGGCGGGTCTGCCTGGGGCCGCTGGCCTGCACGGCACCCGCGGCTCGGGGCTGGTCTTCGCCGCCTCGGTCTTTGGCGACCCTGAGCTGCTGGGCCAGGTCCTGGCGCACGAGGTCGGCCACTATCTGGGCCTCTTCCACACCACCGAACAGGGTGGCCGTGGGTTTGACCCGCTGGGCGACACCCCGCAATGTGCCAGCAACCAGTGGAACAACCCCAACGGTTGCCCCGACATCGACAACCTGATGTTCCCCTTCGCGGGCAACTCGCACACTCAGATCAGCGGCAACCAATCGACGGTGCTGCAGGCCAACCCCTTGATCAAGTGATCCAGACCCAGGAATAGGAGAAAGACCCATGAACAAGCTCATGACCCGACTTCTGACTGCGGCGCTGGTGACCGGCGCCTTACTGACCGGCGCTGTGACCTCGGCCTCGGCCCAGGACAAAGACGAGCAGCGCAACGTCGCCCTCTTGCTGATGGCCTACGATCAGTTCCCCACCGCCGAGGCCTTCAAGCAGGTCAGCGCCAACCCCCGCGCGGTCATCCTCTCGATCTACCGCGACCCGGCCAGCAAGCCCATCGTGCGCCTCCAGGCCCTCGACGCGCTCTCGCTCTTCCCCAACGAGGAGGTCCGCGAGCTCTACAAAGGCATCCTGGCCAAGGGCTGGGCCGACGAGGCCCCCGGCGAAGCCCACCGGGCCATCAACGGTCTGATGCACGGTTTTGGGACCGACGCCCTGGCCGACGTCGCCCCCATGCTCAACGACAAAGACATCCAGATCCGCATGACGGCCATCGAAGCCATCTTCAACTCCGGCAAGGAAGAAGGTCAGCGGCTGCTCAAGGCTCGCCTCGACAAAGAAAACCACCCCGTGGTCCGCGATCTGCTCGTCAAGCGCACCCTGAGCGTCCAATAAACCAGGCTTCGAGTCCCATCTGACGCCTGTCGGGGCGGCGAGCTTCGCCGCCTCCCCTCCCTCCCCAAATCCACCGCATCCCACAACCCGCTTTGGAACCATTGGTGTTGAGCCCGGCAGCGGTTTATGCTTGGTGACCGTGTGGCAACATGTCACTTTCCATGGACCGCGAGGAACCCACGATGAGCCTGCACCCGATGGTCGTGCTGCTGGTGTGCGCGCTGAGCGCCGCCGCGCTGACGGCCTGCTCCGATGACCCAGTCGAACAAGGGGCCGCCGACCCCAACAACGCCGCCAACAACGACGCGCCCGACGCCAACGACGACCCCGACGGCGACGATCCCGATGACGGCGGCCAGACCTCGTCCGACGCCATGGACGAGCCCGACCTGCCCGAAGAAGACCCGGGACCGCTGCCCGAGCGGCCCTGGGACATCACCGAGCGTGGGTTTTACGAGGTCGGATACCGCACCATCGAGGTCACCTACACCCCCGAAGGTCTTGGCGAGCCGCGCACACTGCGGGTGCCCATCTGGTATCCGTCGCGCTCCAAGCGCGGCGAATCCCCCAAATACATGGACATCCTGCCCCGCGAAGGGGTCTACGAAGGCGTCTCGGTGGGCATCGACGCCCCCGCCCCGGTGATGGTCTTCTCACACGGCAACCAGGGCTTCTCTGAGCAGAGCTTCTTCTTCACAGAGTACTTTGCCAGCCACGGCTGGATCGTCATCGCCCCCGGCCACACCGGCAACACCCTCTTCGACATGATCAGTCCTCGCCCCCCATGGATGTTCGACGCGCGCCCCCAGGATCTGACCCAGACCCTGGACGAGCTCTACAACCTGCCAGACGACGACCCGCTGGCGGGGCTGCTCTCAGAAGAGGATGTGGTCATCTCGGGGCACAGCTACGGCGGCTATACGACCTTGGCCTCCGCAGGAGCCCGCTACGACGTGGAAGGTCTACTGGAAGAGTGTGAGCGCCGCCTGGGAGACGACGAGCAGTGCACCTACATCACGCAGTCTCAGGCGCGTTATGAAGCGGGCTTTGCCGACGAGCGCTTCAAGGTGGCCATCCCCATGGCGCCGGGCAACTCCAGCGTCTTCATGGATGGCATCGCTCAAGTGGACATCCCTGTTTTGCACATGACCGGGGTCATGGACCAACAGGTGCGCAAAGAGAGCGAAGGGGACCCGATCTGGGACTGGCTCGACGGCGCCGACGACTTGCGCTTGCAATTTCCTCGCGGTGGGCACCTGACCTTCACCGACAGTTGCACGCTGGTGCCGGGTGTGGGTCGGGACGATGGGTGCGGCGATGACTTTGTGGTCGCCTCAGAAGCACACGTCATCATCAACGCCTACGCGATGGCCTTTGCCCGCTTCCATCTCTTTGGAGACGAGGACAACGCCGACCTGCTCAGCGGCCAGCGCACCCTCTCCGAAGAAGCCGTCCTGCTCTCCAAATGATCTGCCCGCCAGGCTCTCAGACGGCGACGGCCAGCGCGCTCTCTTCAATGATCGACAAACCGCGCTCCAACTCTTCCCAGGTCGTGGTCAACGGCGGCAGGAGCTTGAGGACTTCATCGCGGGCCCCGGCGGTCTCGATGATCAAGCCGCGCTCAAACGCCTTTTGGGAGATGGCTGAAGGGATGTGCGGGCGGTCTTCAAAGACAAGTCCCTGGATGAGCCCGCGCCCGCGCACCGAGGTGGCGCCGCAGTGCTGGGCGATGTGTCCCAGCTTTGCGCGCACGCGCTGAGCGTGGTCTTTGACCGTGTTGCACAGCGCGTCGTCGGCCCAATAGTGCTTTAGCGCAGCGGCGGCGGTGACAAAGGCGAGGTTGTGACCACGAAAGGTGCCGTTGTGCTCGGCGGGCTCCCACACATCAAGCTCGGGACGCATCAGCGTCAGCGACATGGGCAGACCAAAACCCGAGATGGACTTTGAGAGGGTGATGATGTCGGGCAAGATCCCGGCCTCTTCAAAGCTGAAGAAGGCCCCGGTGCGCCCGCAGCCGACCTGGATGTCATCGACGATGAGCAAGACCTCATGGCGCTGGGTCAGCTCGCGCAGTTGGCGCAGGTAACGGGCACTGGCGGGGTTGACGCCCCCTTCGGCCTGAACGGTCTCGATGATGATGGCCGCGGGCTTGTCCAGACCGCTTGAGGCGTCCGAGAGTTGGCGCTCCAGCAACTCCAACGAACCACACACCCAGCGATCATCACGCGGCGGCGCCCCGGTGTACCCAAAGAAGGGCGCCGAGGTCGCAAAGGGCAACGGCACCCCGGCGCCGCGCCGCTTGGATTGGTTTCCAGTAACCGACAGAGCGCCCAGCGTCATGCCATGGAAGCCGTTGGTGAACCCCAGCACCGAGGGGCGGCCGGTGACCTTGCGGGCCAGCTTCAGCGCCGCCTCAACGGCGTTGGTCCCGGTGGGGCCAGGGAACATGACCTTATAATCAAGGTTTCGGGGCTTGAGGATCAGCGACTCCAACGTCTGGAGCAGCGCGCATTTGGCCTCGGTGGCCATGTCCAGCGAGTGGGTCAGCCCATCCTCCATCAAATAGGCCACCAGCGCCTGCTTGAGGTGGGGATTGTTGTGCCCATAGTTGAGGGCGCCCGCCCCAGCGAAGAAGTCCAGGTACTGGCGGCCCTGGTCGTCGATCATGACGCTGCCACGGGCCCGAACAAAGGTCGTCGGAAAGGAGCGGCAGTAGCTGCGGACATTGGATTCAAGGCGTTCAATGATGGGTCTGGGCATGACACACTCCCCTCGCAGTGATTTTTGTGGCCTCTGGGCCGCCTTTGGGGCCGCAATCTTGCCCGATACGGCCTGACGGCAAGCCCCAGAGGATTTCAGACAAGTCTTGCGCCACCTCAGGCAGAGTTTGACAAGCTTTGGTAAGCGATACGACCCAAAAGAGCATCTGGATGATCCAGTGGCCTTAAAACACGGCGATGAGAGGGACTTTCCCCCACACTTCCATGCCCTCACCCCCTGATGCTCTCGTCGCTACTTGTTCAGCATATCAAAGAGCCCGACGTCTGGCACCAGCGACATCCGACGAGCAAGCAGCGAGAGGTTCTCCATGCGCTCGGCGCAAGCCAGTGCCTTGAAAGAAGTCGGCTGGCCGGGCTGCCGAAGGCACAGGGGCGGCTCCACTTCGAGCAATTCGCCGGGAGTCAGTCGGCCGCCCTCCTCCATGAAGATATGCAGCGGCGCCATATCAAGCGTTGAAAGGGGATCTTCTACAACCGCGTCCATGAACTGGTCCAGATCCATCTCCAGATCTTCGACGTCGCCCGTTTCAGCGTGGAGCAGATGGATCCGATAGCCACGAAGAAGGAACTGATCCCCCAGCGCATCCTGCGCAAAGGGGACATCCTGGGGCGAGACGTTGTCAAAGAGTTGATGAAACGCCCCGGGACCGGACATTACAGCCTGGATGCTGTGCCAACCGGGGTCCAGGCAGACCCCTCGGAGGTGAAAACCGCCATCAAATGCGACAAACCCGTTGATCCGCCTGAGCAGATCCCGCAGTGGTCCAGGCATTCGGCGCAAGGCTCGCCCTGAGGAGATCTCAGGCCCTTCGTAATTGAGGTGCCGCAAACGCATCAAATCCAGGGCCATCGCCATTCAAGTCCTATCGGTATTGATTGTTGGTTCAGAATCACGATAATCAGTAGTGGACTTCGCGGTTAATTCTTTACGTAAATACGAGACTTTTGTAGTTTTACCAAACGCTCGACGTGTTTACACAACTCCAGCCATCGCATTAGACCACACATGAAAAGCCCAGACAGCAGCGATAGCCTCAAACCCATCACAGACGTCAAAATCATGATCGTCGATGACGATCCTGACATCTGCGAATTGTTGACTTTGCTGCTCAGTGATGACGGACGTCAGATCGAGACCTACACAGAGCCGCAGCGCGCTCTGGAGGCGCTCAAGGGGGGCAACCACCACGTCCTGGTCCTGGATCTGATGATGCCGGGCCTTGATGGGATGAACCTCCTGATGCAGCTGCGCCAGTTTGATCCCGACGTCGGAGTCATCATCCACACCGCCAACCCTTCGCTGGAGAGCGCCACCAAGGCGCTCAAGCTTGGGGCGGACTCCTATTTGTACAAGCCCAGCACCCCCGAAGAGTTTGATGAAGCCATCGGCAAGATCCTCTCGGTGCGGGGCATGTTGGCCGACCCGGTCAAGAATGTGCTCTCGGGCCTGGGCGCCAACATCCGCAAGCACCGCCACGCTCAAGGGCTGACCCTCAAGCAGGTGGCCACCAACGCAGGCATCACCAGCGGCGCCTTGAGCATGATCGAGCGGGCCCAGAAGAGCCCCTCGCTGGTGTCGTTGCTGCGGATCGCACGCGCTTTGGGCGTCCCCATCAACGAACTCATCGACGCCTGAGCCCCTCGCTCGGCCTCCAAAGCCTCCAATCCCCTTACAAAAATGCACGGCGCGCGGTTTCATAACGCGCGCCAAATGCGGTGCACTGCGCGATGAAGCCCGCATGGCACGCCAACGATCACAAAATTCGACTTTGTGATCTTATTCCGGCGACCTTGCGCCGTGCGTTGTACGGTTTAATATTGTTTTGAGGGGTTATCTCACGCGATCAGTCTCCACATCACACTCACCCACTTCGAGAGCAGCTCATGCACTTTGTCAAAAGGCTGGCAGGGGTTCTGGTGGTCGCCAGCGTCCTGTCGGCGTGGCCCGGCGACGCGCAGACACAGACCTACCGCAAGACATGGACCTCGACCCAGGACTTTGAGACCGGCGGACAGGTCAACGTCAACGCCAACGTGGTCCCCGATCAGCTCCAACTCAACCTGAGCCAGATCGAGACGCCCTACCTGTGGGTGGCCAACACCGAGTCCGACACCGCCAGCCGGATCGACACCTCCACCGGGCGCGTCCTTAGCGTGACCAACGTCGGCGACAGCCCCAGCCGCACGGCCGTTGATGTGGACTTCAACTGCTGGGTCGGCAACCGCTTTGGTGACTCGGTGCACAAGCTCTCGGCGACGGACGGCCGGGTGCTGGCCACCCAACCGACCGGCGATCTGCCGCGCGGCCTGGCGATCAACGCCGCTGGCGACATCTGGGTCTCCAACTACACCAGCGCCAACCTCACCCGGCTCAACCCCGACAACGCCACCACCACGCTGACCGTCAGCAACACCAGCAGCAACGGCTACGGTCTGGCCGTCGATGCCTTTGGGCGCCTGTGGGTGGCCAACCGAGGCGGCGGCAACCTCAAGGCGCTTGACGCCATCACGGGAGAGCTGCTCCAGTGGTGGGACATCCCCTCGGCGTCCCTCTACGGGGTCGCCGTGGACATTGACGGCAACGTCTGGCTGGGCAACTCCACCGAGCGCGAGGTGCTCTGGGTCGATGGCAACTACCAGTGCCCCAACAACGCCACGCGCTGCACCATCAACCCCGGCAGCGGCATCCGCCAGCGCATCTCTTTGCCTCAATACCAGTGGCCTCGCGGCGTGGCCATCGACGGCAACGGCTTTGTCTGGGTCGCCCACGGCTCCTGGAGCGGCACCGAGTCGAGCCAAAACGGCCAGGTCACCAAGATTGACGCGCTGACCGGCCAGATCATCGCCACGGTCACCGTCGGCGTGACCCCCGTGGGCATTACCGCCGACGCCGACGGCTTCATCTGGGCCGTCAACTACCGCGGCGGCGGCCCCAACGCCGTCAACCACCCCTGTCCTTCTGGACGCAGCGGCAACGGCACCGTGACCAAGCTGCGCTCCTCGGACGCCTCGGTCGTGGCCACCTACCCGACTTGCGGCAACTTCCCCTACACCTACTCCGACATGGCGGGCTACAACCTGCGCTCGGTCACGCTGCGCTCGGGCACCTGGCGCGTCACCCACGACTCGGGCCGCGACGCCCTGGAGTGGGGCAAGATCAACTGGCGCAGCCAGGACTTCAACGACACCACGCTGCGCATCCGCGTGCGGGCGGCCAACACCCCCGGTGCGCTGGCCGCTGCGCCCTTTGTGGAAATCAACAACAACGATGACATGCCCCTTTTGGGCCGCTACATCGAGGTCGAGGCCTTCTTCTTCACCCGAAACGACTTCCTGGGCCCGGTCCTCGAAGACCTGACCGTCTCCAGCGTCTGCATCCCCGCCCCCGAGGTCTGCGACGGGGTGGACAACGACTGTGACGGCCTGGTCGACAACGGCAACCCCGGTGGGGGTCAGGCCTGTGAGACAGGGCTCGATGGGGTCTGCAACAACGGCCAACTCTTCTGTGACCGGGGTCGGTTTGAGTGCCGCGCCACCCTCTCCCCCCAGGATGAGGTCTGCGACGGCGAAGACAACAACTGCGATGGTCGCGTGGACGAAGGCGTCACCAACCTCTGCGGGACTTGCGGCCCCGTCCCCGCGGAGGTCTGCGACGGGCAGGACAACAACTGCAACGGCCTGACCGACGAAGGGGTGTTGAACGCCTGCGGCGAGTGTGGCCCGCTGCCTGAAGAGACCTGCGACGGCGAAGACAACGACTGCGACGGCCTGACCGATGAAGGGTTGGCCAACGACTGCGGTGAATGTGGCCCCACCCCCGATGAGCTCTGTGACGGTGAGGACAACGACTGCGACGGCCTGATTGACGAAGGCGTGGCCAACGACTGCGGTGAGTGCGGCCCTCAGCCCGAGGAGGTCTGTGATGGGGTGGACAACAACTGCAATGGTCTGGTCGATGAAGGGTTGATCAACCGCTGCGGTGAGTGCGGCCCCGACCCTGAAGAGGTTTGTGACGGGGTGGACAACAACTGCAACGGCCGCGTGGACGAGGGCGTCACCAACGCCTGCGGGTTCTGCGGTGAAGTCCCCGAAGAGATCTGCGACGGTGAAGACAACGACGGTGACGGCGACGAGGACGAGGGCGTCACCAACGATTGTGGCGGCTGCGGCGCGATCCCCGAAGAGGTCTGCAACCGCGTGGACGACGACTGCGACGGCGAGATCGACGAAGGCGTCACCAACGCCTGCGGTGGCTGCGGCATTGTCCCCGAAGAGATCTGTGACGGCGTCGACAACGACTGCGACGGCGAGATCGACGAGGGCGTCACCAACGCCTGCGGTGAGTGTGGATTGCTGGGCGCTGACATCTGCGACGGCATCGACTCGGACTGCGACGGCGAGACGGACGAAGATCCCGAGTGCGTCGAGGGGCGCAGCTGTGTGGAGGGCGAGTGCGCTCAACCCTGTGCTGCTGGCGAGTGCCCTGTGGGCTTCTTGTGCACCGACGGGTTCTGCTTGACCGACGCCTGCCTGGGCGTGATGTGCGGACAAGGCCAGGTCTGTCAGGGCGGCGATTGCCTGGATGCTCGCCTGATCGGCTGTGAAGACGTGGAGTGCCCCGGCCCTGAGGTCTGCGTGGGCGGAGAGTGCGTCGAGGATCCCTGCGAAGGGGTCGAATGCGGTGAAGGCGAAGGGTGCTGGCTTGGCGACTGCCTTGAGGAAGGCGAAGTGGCCTGTTTGCAGCTCGACTGTGGCCCCGGACAAGTGTGTGAGGAGGGTCAGTGCATGGCCGACCCCTGCCAGGAGGTCAGCTGCGAGGGTTCGGACATGTGCGTCGATGGCAACTGCGTGGACGCGTGCAGCCAGACCCAATGCCGCACCGGCTTTGAGTGCCGCGAAGGGGTCTGCGTCGAGGACGCCTGCTTCAACGTTGAGTGCGCTGAAGGACAGGTTTGTGTCCAGGGCAACTGCATCTTTGAGGCCTGCCAGGACACCCAATGCCCCGAAGGCCAGCAGTGCGGCGAGGATGGCTGCGAGCCCATCGGCACCTGCGGCGATGAGGTCTGCGGCGAGGGCGAGCTTTGCGTGGCCGACCGCTGCGTGGACGCCGATGACCCCGACGGCGTGCCTGACGGTCAGGACGGTGAAGACGGCGGGGGCGGCGCCAGCGAAGAAGGGTGCGGCTGCGTGGCGGTTGGCCACAGCCCGTCCAACTGGCCGTTGCCTGCACTGGCGACGGCGCTGCTGGGCCTGGTGGCCATCTCCAGGCGACGGCGCCGGTGAAGTGTGCTATGATGGGCGTCCCCCAGCATCGTGGTTCTGAAGAGGTCCGCGGTGCGCGTAGGACAGGGCCTCGAAGGCGACATCGGCTCGCCGTTCTCGATGGCCCATCAAACATCAGGCACCATGCACGATCTGCCCAAATTTCCGGCCCTCTTCCTTGTCGGCGCTGCGCTTTTGCTGACAGCCTGCTCGGAAGACACCACCGATGACCAGGACGGCGCCCCTCAGCCCGCTTGCCTGACGGCCTTCAACCACACCACCGCCACCAACTGGCAACCAGCCTTTGACGCCACCAACGAAGGCGCCTTTTTGAGCGTCTGGGGCACCAGCGTCTGCGACGTCTACACCGTGGGCGGCCAACCGGGCTCCGGGGTCGCCTTTGCCTTTGACGGCGCCACCTGGGAGAAAATGTCGCTGCCCCCCGTTCCCATGCTTCACTGGGTCCACGGCGCGGGCGACGACCTGTGGATGGTCGGAGAGAGCGGCGTCACCATGCGCAGCCGCCAGGGCGGCGACTTTGAGGTGATCGACTCGGGCATCGACGCGCCGCTGTGGGGCATCTGGGTCACCGCGCCGGACGACGCCTGGGCCGTGGGCGGCGACATCGACATCGACGCCCCCAACGACCCAATCTTGCTCCATTGGAACGGCACCGCGTGGGAGCGCCAGGAGCTGCCCGCCACCGATCGGCCCGCCAAGGCCCTCTTCAAGGTCATGGCCATCGCCCCCGACGACGTCCTGGCCGTGGGCCAGTTTGGGCTGGTCTACCACTACGACGGCCAAAGCTGGTCGTTGATCGAGACGGGCACCACAGAAGACTTTGTCAGCCTGTGGGGCACCGATCCCCAAAACATCGCCATCATCGGCGGACGCAGCAACGGGGTGTTTGCCCGCTGGGACGGGACAAGCATCAGCACAGAGACGCTCGTGGGGCTGCCGGGAATGAACGGCATCTGGATGGACAAAACCGGCGTGGCGCACACCGTGGGCCTGCTGGGGACCGTCGCCGTCATCCCCGATGGGCAAACCACGTTCAACACACAGGACAGCGCCACCTCGGAGCTGCTTCACGGCGCCTGGGGCGTCGATGATGGCCCCAGGTTCGCTGTTGGAGGCAGCCTCAACCGCAACCCGCCCTTTACAGGGGTTGTGGTCGTCGATCCGTGACAACAACATCAAACCTTGTGTCACAAGCGGCGCAGAGACATATCTATCTGTACGGAATCGTCAGAAGGGCAGTTTCACCCTCAACGTCAGACCAGAGCCGCCCCACCGAGGGCTGCTTTGAACGATAAAATCCACCATGAAGACATCAACACTGCGACCCTTCATCGTCGGCGTGATGGCCACCGTGGCCGCCACAGCCTGCGGCGACACCAAAGAAGACACGCCGCCGCCTCAGATCGATCCCAGGATCTTTGCTGAAGACGGCCTGGGTTCCATCCGCGTCGACGCCACCGACGAGCAACGCCAGACCTTTACGCGCGGCGAAGAGGTGGCGCTCAAGCGCTTCACGCCCGAAGAAGGACTGGGGCCGCGCTTCAACGTCACCTTCTGCTCATCCTGCCACGAAAAGCCCGTCTTTGGTGGCAGCGGACCCCGTTACCGCGACTTCTACATCTTTGGCCAGTCGCTGGGCGACGGCGCCTTCCTGGGCGGCCCGCTGGGCGGCATTGGGCACGCCTACGGGCTTGATGAGCTGCGCCCAGCGCCCTTTGAAGGCTCCAACATGGCCGCGCTGCGCAACGCCGTGCCCTTCTTTGGCGTCGGCGCCATCGCCGCCATCGACGAGCAGGCCATTTTGGCCAACGCCGACCCCGACGACGCCGACGGCGACGGCATCAGCGGCCGCCCCAACTACGATCGCGGCTTTGTGGGCCGCTTTGGGCGCAAGTCCCAAACGGTCAGCATCGAAGGCTTCATCCGCGGCCCGCTCAACAACCACCTGGGCATCACCACCGACCCGCTGACCAACGAGCAGCAGGCCGCCCTACCGATCCCCAGTCAGTCTCAGACCCGCAACGTCACCGGCGGCCTCCAGGTCGCCGAGCAGGCTCAGGCCGCCGCGCCCGCCTCGCCGCTCAACGACAACGACGACGTGCCCGACCCCGAGCTGTCCACCGAAGGCCTCTTTGATCTGGTCAGTTGGGCCATGCTCCTGGGCGCCCCCAAACCCGACGAGCCCACCGAGCAGACCCTGCGCGGCGAAGAAACCTTTGCACAGATCGGGTGCGCGTCCTGCCACGTCCCCACGCTCAAGGGCAACAAGGGCCTGGTGCCTCTCTACAGCGACCTCCTTTTGCACGACATGGGCGAAGACATGGCCGACGGGCTGCCAATGGGCCTGGCCACCGGCAGCGAGTTCCGCACGCAGCCGCTGTGGGGCCTGACCGCCCCCGGCCCCTACCTCCACGACGGCCGCGCCGACACCATCGACGAGGCCATCAAATTCCACGGCGGTGAGGGCCAGAACGCCAAAGAAGCCTACGAGGCGCTGAGCGACGACGAGCGCACCGACTTGCTGGCCTTCCTGGACTCTCTGGGCGGCAAGGACCAGAAAACCGAAGGCCTGCTGCCCCCCAACGCACCCATTCCCCAGCCCGGCGAGGCAGGCGCACCCTCGCGCTCGCTCTCCGCCGAGGAGGAGGCCCTCTGGCTTGAAGGACGCCGCCTCTTTGACCGGGACATGATGCTCTCTGAGGGCCTGGGGCCGTTCTTCAACGGCGACAGTTGCCGCGCCTGCCACTTTGAGCCTGCCCTGGGCGGCGCTGGACCCCTGGGGGTCAACGTGGTCCACCACGGCACCTTTGAGGGTGACCAGTTCACCGTCCCCAGCTCGGGCCGCACCATCCTCCCCAAGCTCTCCGCCCAGGGCCTCCCCCGCGAAGAGTACAACGAGGGGCACAACACCTTTGAGTCTCGCCAGACCCCGTCGGCCTTTGGCCTTGGCCTGATCGAGTCCATCCCCGAAGAGACCATTTTGGCCAACGCTGACCCCGACGACGAGGACGGCGACGGCATCCGAGGCGTGGCCCGCGTTCTGCCCGACGGCCGCCTGGGACGCTTTGGCTGGAAAGCCCAGGTCCCCTCGGTCCAGGAGTTTGTCCGCGACGCGATGTCCAACGAACTCGGCGCCACGCTGCCCGTCGAAGAGGGCCAGACCTTTGGTTTTCTGACCGACGATGACAACGTGCCCGACCCCGAGATGAGCATCGACCAGTTGGTCGCGGTGACCTTCTTCCTGAGCCACATCGCAGGACCCGAGCCGACCGCTGGCGACGCCGAAGGCGCCCAAATCTTTGAGTCCATCGGCTGCGCCTCGTGCCACGTGCCCTCCATGCAGGGCGCCGACGGGCCGGTCAACCTCTACAGCGACCTCCTCCTCCACGACGTCGCCCCCGAGAGCGCCACCGGCGTGCCCGACGACCAGGCCAGCAACCGCCAGTTCCGCACCCCGCCGCTGTGGGGCATCTCACAGACCGGCCCCTACATGCACGACGGCCTGGCCACCACGCTCGAAGACGCCATCCTGGCCCACGACACCGAAGCGCTGACCAGCCGCCAGAACTTCCTGGCCCTCTCGGAAGACGAGCAAGCCGCGCTGCTGCGCTTCCTCTCGGGGCTCTGAGCCGCACTCCACACACACAACCCCACAACAACACCCTCGCCGCGAAGGCGCCCCTCTGGGGGCGCCGA
This sequence comes from uncultured Pseudomonadota bacterium, assembly GCA_937123825.1. Taxonomy (GTDB): domain Bacteria; phylum Myxococcota_A; class Bradymonadia; order Bradymonadales; genus CAKZKQ01. Next base: position 20,692 of record CAKZKQ010000116.1, on the reverse strand, counting down.
GTAAGATGGCTTGCGGGTGTTTTTTGGGCTGTGTGCGTCGCTCAAAAGGCATACCCCGCAAAGAACCCGATGAAAGGCGCGGGACGATCCGTGTAGGGCAACCCCTCTGTGGTCTCTGGCTCAAAGCTGTTGGGGCTGTCCGCCTCTCTGGAGCGGGCGTTCCAAGAATCCATGATGCGCGCCAACCCCACATATCCACCAGCGCGTATGCCACGGGTGTTCTGGTAGGTGAGCTGCACCTCACCATGGCCCCACTGCACCAGGTCTGCCCTATATTCTTCAGCAGAACAGCAGAACAAATCGCTGCGAACGTAATCGAGGGAGAACCACCCCAACCCAACGCCGACGCTCAGCGCCAGCTCATCCCACGCGATCTGAACCTTGGGCGTGACGCTCACACCGTTGCCCGTAGCCCCAAAACCGCCGCTGACCGTCAACCCCAGGTTGGGCGTCACAAAGCCACTCAGGCTCGCCCCAAACCGACCCGCAGGCCCCCCAAAACCCCCATGCAAATCAAGCGCGATGGGCCGCTCTTCCCAACGGGTGGGCTCGGGTTCGTACTGGGCACTGGCCGTGCTCGCCAGACACACCACGCTCGCCATCGCCACAAGCGCCACACACATCTGCAAAGTCTTTGAGGTCATGATCCGTTCTCCGGTTGGCTTCCCGATCAAAGTTGCCCGTTGCACAATGTGGGAGGGCACAAAAGTCACTCTGTGACACTTTTCTGGACAAAACGGGCAGCAAAGGACGAGCAAAGCACTTGGAGAGGGCATCGACGGGCACAAAAAAGCCCCACGAAAGCCTTTGAACGGCTTTCGTGGGGCACTTATCTGCCCAGCGGAAGTGGCGACACATTGGTGAGGAGAGGATCTGCCACTTCCTCACCAATGTGCCAAGGGACGGTCAAATGACCCCAACGCTCAGTCGCGGCGGAGCCGGACGAGGGCGCCGCCCAGAAGCATCAGGCCAAACCACCAGGGGGACGGAGAGGCGGGGCGCGCCGGGGTTTGGCAGCCACAGGAATCGTCATCGGCGTTGACGACCACGGGCGGGTCGGCGGGCTCTTCATCGGCGTCGGGCTGGGGGTCCTCGGGTGCGTCGGGCTCGTCTGCGGCGTCGGGCTCGGGCACATCGGGCTCCGCGCCCATGTCGGGCTCGTCGCTGGTGTCGGGTTCATCGCCTGCATCTTCCTCGACGTCGGGTTGAGGCTCGACGTCGGGCATCCCGGCGTCTTCGGGGGGTGCATCGACAAAGACGACCTCAACACGCAGCGTTCTGGCGTTGCTGACCCCTCGGCTGTTGGTGCCAAGAACCATGGCTTCATAAACGCCGGGGTCCACAAAACCGCCACCCTCACGCTCGCCGCCCCAGTCGACCTCCACGCGGTGCTCGTTGGCGCCTTCGGGCACGGCAGCCTCGTGCTCGTAGACCACGGCCCCGGTCGAGGTGTCATGCACCCCAATCCAAACCATCTCCAACGCCACGGGTCCCTGGGTGGAGACGTGGGCGGTGAAACGGGTTTGTTGGGTTTCGGCCAGGTTGATGCTGTTGGCCGATGAGACGAAGTTGACGATGTGCGGGGGCGAGGAGAGGACATCGAGGAGGAAGGTGTCGGTGCTGGTGCGGCCAGCGGCGTTGATCAACTCCAGCGAGGCCTCGTAAGCGCCCGGCGGCACCGGGTTGCCCTGCGTGTCGGTGCCATCCCAGACAAAGTCCAGGCTGTGCTGGTTGGATTCGGGGTTGATCTGGTGGGTGACGACCTCGACCTGGTCTTCGGCGCGGCGCACCACAAGGCGGACCGAGTCGATGTGGGCGGGGCCGCCGGTGCCCAGCGATGCGGTGAAGTGCGTCTCAGTGTGGCGCCCCAGATCAAAGGGGCTGGGGTAGGCTTTGAAGGCCTCGATGTCGGGGTTGGGCGCGGTGATCTCAAAGGTTGAGGTCTGCTCAGCGCGCTGGCCGATGGCGTTGGTGGCCGTCCAACGGACGTCGTATTGGCCAGGATCGACAAACTTATCGTCGAAGACCCCCGACCAGCTCCAGCGCAGCTGCGCGGTGGGCTCTGTGAGGGCCTCGGTGGCCTCAAAGACGACCTGAGCTTCGCGGGGGTCGGTGACGGTGATCGTGGCGCTGGTCAAACGGCGCTGGCCCGTGGTGGACACCTGCGCCTCAAAGGCCACGGCGCGCTCGACGCCCAACGCAAAGGGGTTGGGGGTGATGGTCAGGCCGTCGATGGTCGGCGCCGAGGTGCGCACCGAGAAGGTTTGGTGCGAGGTGATCGACAGACCACGGTAGGCCTGGGCCTGGAAGGTGGCCTTGTAGAAACCGGGGGTCGCCAACTCTTGCTGGGCGTTGGTGCCGTCCCAGGACGTCTCGACGGTGATCAAGGTCCCCTCCACATCAAAGGACTCGCTGTAGACGATCTGCCCCTGGGCGTCTTCGATCCACAACATGGCCTGACTGAAGCCGACTTCTCCGGGCAACCGCGCGTCGGCCTGGACCCGCAGTGACTCCTGCACGCCCAGATCAAAGATGCCGGTGCTCAGCAGCGGCCCAGAGACCACCGGGACCGTGGTCAAGACGTTGAACGGCGCGGTGGCCGACGCCGTCTGGCCGATGGCGCTGGTGACCTGCAAAGACGCCACATAAGCGCCCGGCTCCGGCAGGCGTTGCCCGTCGGTCAGGCCATCCCAGACATGGTCCAGGTCAAACGAGGGGCTGCCGGGCTCAAACGAGGCCGTGTAAATCGGCGCTTCGGGCGCACCCTCGGGGTGGATGGTGAAGATGGCGCTGACCAGTGGCACCGCGCCGGCCGTGGCGGCCTGCGCGGTAAAGCGCTGCTCCATGTGCAGCCCCAGGTCAAAGTCGCTGCGCGCGGGGCTCAGGTCGACCACCTGGGGCGGCGTGGCGATCAAGTCCACGGCGACGGAGTCGCTGGCGCTGGCGTCGATGGCGTCGGTGGCCACCACGTCAAAGGTGTACTGGCCCGCAGGCAGCGCTTCCTCCTGCTCGTCCAGACCGCTCCAGCCAAAGTCCAGGTTGTAGGTGCTGACTCCGGGCTCAAGGCGGCCTCGGAAGACGACCTCATCCTGGACATTGCGGACCGTGATCTCGATCGATTGAATGACCGTGATCCCCGCCGCCTCGACCAACGCCGTGATCCTGGGGGACTCACCGGCGCCAATGTCAAAGCTCTGGGGGTTGGCGTCCAGACCGGTGATGGTGGGCGGCCCGCCGTCAATGGCCACGCCGTTGGAGGAGACCGACGGCGCCGCGCCCAGAAGATCGCTGACGGCGATGACCTTGAAGACGTAGGTCACCCCGGGGATCAACTCCAAGCCTTCAAAGACGGCCTCGGTGACCCCATCAAAGCGTTGCGGTTCAATGACCTCGGTGTTGTTGAGCGTGGTCAAGCTGACCAGATACCCGTCGGCACCCACCGCAGGCTCCCAGGCGACCGCCAAGGCGTCGGTCCGGGGCCAGGCGTCCACGTCCACCTGGGGATTGACCACCTGCCCTTCGGGCGTCAGCGCCACATCTCGCACCACCCCCACAGGGTTGATCTGGGCGTTGTCCACGACGATCAACTCCGAGCGGGCCGTGGTCGTGGTGACCTCCAGCAAGCCGTCGCCGTCAATGTCGGCGATGGCCGGGGCATGCACGCGGCTCGACAGCGGCATCTGCCAGGACGCCTGCCCATCGGCCACGTCGAGCGCGTAGAGCCAACCATCGGCGCCGCCAACCACAAACTCTTGCCCCTCATCGCCGTCAATGTCGGCCACCGCCACAGAAGACAGCGGCGCGATGGGCACACAAGACGCCAACGTGGCTGGCGCATCCAACCCCCGCACCTCGCCGCCGTCCAAACATACCCGGTAGAGCACCTCGCCGTTGACCCCGTCCATCACCGTCAGATCACCCAAAAGGCCCGGAATGGCCACATCCCAGAGTCCATCGCCGTTGGCGTCAGCAAAGCCCGCATGACCGGGCTCGTAGGCGTACTGCGAGATGGGCTGCGCGGCGGTCCAGAGCGCCTCCTGGCTGTTGACGTCGTAGAGCACCGTCTGGGTGACAAAGTTCTTGGTGTAGAGCTTGGGCTCGGCCTCATCGCTGAGCAACAAACCGCTGCTGGAGGGGCGAGAGTTGGCAGGCGGAAAAGCCCCCGGGGCGCCCTCGCGCTGCAGCGAGTCCCCCCGCAGGCGCTCAAAGGTTGTGTAGTGGATGACCAGGAGGTCGTCGTACGGGTTGTTGTTCTGCGCGGGAATGACCAACAGCTCGCGGTTGGGGTAGCGGTTGACCTCGGCCTCGTTGGCGATGTGCATGGCCAACGTGGTGCCGTCGTCGCCCTCAAATGCCCACGTGACCGACGTGCCGTCGGCCAGCCGCCCCAGCGCCGCCACGTCCAAACCGTCTCCAGGCGCGTCGCCAAACCGACCAAAAGCCAGTTGGAACGGCGCGCTGGCGCTTTCGGGCAAAGAGCGGCGCCACAAACGCTGCCCCTGGGCGTCGAGCATCTCCACAAAAGGCACGTCGTCGGCGTCAAAACCCGAGTGCACCACTTCAAAAATGCCGTCCGCGTCCCGATCAAAGGCCAGAAACTCTCCAGGCGTCTCCACAGAGACTCGCCAGAGCTCCTGGGGCGCCTCAAAGACGCTGGCACCGGTGGGATCGATGGCCACCAGCGCGCCGGTGGCCTGCCGGTAGATCATCTGGAGGCTCTCACCGGGCAAGAGCGGCACGAGGACCACATCCGAGACGTGGCCCGTCAACACCAATTGGCGCGCCACGCTCAAGTCAGGGCGGTGCACCGAGAAACGCCCCAGCGAGGAGCGCAGGACCACATGTGGGCCATCGATCATGCCTTGACCGGTGTGCACCAGACCCGCCCCAACCTGACCATCGAGTGAGATCGTATGGACGGTATTGGCTGGGCTGCCGTCTTTAAACTCCACCGCCTCGACCTGCACGGTCTGCTCCAGACCCTCGCGCGCCACCAGCAGCAACCGCTCGTCCTGCCCGTTGGCGATGGTGCCCGGCACCAAGCCATAATCGCGCGAACTGACGCGGGTGTTGATGTCCAGCGGGCGGGTGAGGACCACGGCGTCGTTGACGGTCCACCGCAACGTGGGTTGACGCTGGAGGTCGAGGCCCCAGACCTCGATGGTCCCCGTGGTGGGCAAGACCGTCGAGCCTGGGCTGGCCTGACGCGTGATCAACTCCTTGGCGCCGTCGCCGTCCAGATCCTCAAAGCCCACAATCGAGCGCATGGGCAGCGAGCCCAGCGTCGTCCCCGTGGCGCCGTCGTAGATGGCCACGGACCACTGCTCGGGCAAGTCAATCCCGTCGTCGTTCAGCCCCGCCTCTGCGGTATTGCCGTACACCGCGGTGACCACCTCTTTGACCCCATCGCCGTCCATATCGGCGGTGGCGCCAGCCGGGGAGAGGGTCAGCACATCGACGGTGTTGACCCCATACTCGTACTGCCACTGGGTGGCGTCCTGAACGTAGTCGTAGACGGTCAACGTGGCGCCGCCGCGCGCGATGGGCAGCGCGCCGGTAAAGACCAACTCGTCTTGAGGGTCATCGTCGATGTTGGCGGCCTCGTAGAGACCGTAACAAAAGAGCCCATCAGACAGGCCCATCAACGGCCCATTGCCGCCGCGCCCAGCCACACGAAGGGTCTGACCCGTGGCCAGATCGATGAAGACGGCCTGACAGTAGAGCTGGTTGACCAGCGCGACCTCTCGGGTCTCTGCCACACCGTCAAAGTCCCCGACCACTGGGCGAATGACCGCTGTGGGCAGCGCCGCGTCGGTATTGGTCCAGACCGGACTGACCTCTTCAAAACCCTGTGAGAAGTCAAAGAGCGCCACTCGCTTTGGCAACCCCTCGGCAAAGAGGATCTCTTTCTCCGGGTCATCGTCCACGTTGATGGGCACCGCGATGCCAGCGCGAAAGCTGAGGCTGGTTTCGGCCCCTGGCAGCAGGCGCCAGGTGACCTGACCCGACTCCCCATCCACCAAAACAGCGTGGCGTCCGATGAGCAGGATTTCGCTGCGACCGTCGCCGTTGAAGTCGTCCACGGCCACAATCGAGGTGACGCCCAGCGGCGGCGTGTCCCACAAAAGCGCGTCATCGGCGCCGCGCGCGACCAAGGCCCCGTCCACGAGACTTAGATAATCCGCCGAGCCATCATTGTTGACGTCGTCGATCCGCACGCTCGCGCCAGGCACCTCGCCGCCGATGGACACCTGCCAACTCGCCGAGGGCTGCGTGATGTCACCGACGCCGGGAGCCCGGCCTGTTCGCGATGGGTTGTGTTGTGGTGTGGTCCAGGGGGTTGGGCCCTGAGCATGAGCCGCCGCAGCGAGCAACAAGAGGGCCCCAACAAGGCCACCGCGCAGCGCACGGCCGACCCGCAAGGAGCTGTGTGTTTTCATGAATCTCACCCTTGAGAACGCATGTCAGCGCCTTGTGAGCAAGGTCGCAGAGCGCCGACGTGACCCTGATGCCGGGCCTACCGTGGCCCAGTCCATTGACTCCAAGGGTCGGCCAACGATCGCAGAGGCTTGATTCAAAGATGAAAGACGGGCAGCACAGACGAAGCCGTCTTGCGCACGGCGAGCCCGCAAAGGGTGGGGGGCTGCTCAGCCGGTCTGGATGTCTACCAGCGCGGTGACAGTGCGGTTGGAGGATGCCAGGTAGATGGCGTTGGCGGGACACACCTCGATGCCTCGGAACCAGACCTTTCCAGGGGCAATTTCCATATAATCGGCGTCCATATCGACGGGCGCCGTGCGGCCTCTCGGCAGCAGGTAGAGGCGCAGCGAGGTGGTCAGGTGTTTGTTCTGAACGGCGACATAGCGCCGCGACAGATCTTCCCCAGCCACCAACGTCCCAGACATGTCGATGGAGTGATCGAGCGCCGTATCAAAAAGGGCCATAAACACCCTCCAGGTGCATGGTAGAGCACCGATCGGCTGTGGCCAGCAAGGATCGGTGCGGCAGACTCAGCGGCGGCGACGCCGCCCCAACGCGATCAACCCCAGCAAAAGCGCGGCCAGCGCCCCAGTCGGTCCATGATGATCGCCGTCGGCGGTGATTGTAGCGCAGCCACCACTGTCGCTGCCACCTCCACCGGTCGTCGGCGGCGTCCCAGGATCGTTGTTGGGCGCATTGTTGGGCACATCGTTGTTGCCAGGGTCGTTGTTGCCGGGCTCGTTGTTGGGGTTGTTGTTCGGATCATTGTTGGGGTCGTTGTTTGGATCGTTGTTGGGCTCATCTTCGGCGCACCGACCCGACTGACACACCCGACCGCTGGGGCAATCCCCATCCTCGGCACACTGCGCCTCCACGCAAAGGTCATCCTCGCAGATCTCGTCCTCGCCGCAGTCGCCATCCTGAACACACTCGTTGTCCAGACACAGCCCCTCGACGCAGCGCTGCCCATCGGCGCAGTCGCCATCCTCAATGCAATCGGCGTCTTCGCAGGTGCCGTTGATGCAGATCTGACCCATCGGGCAGTCGCCGTCCCCTTCACAGACTTCCGGGACACACGCCCCATCGACGCACTGCTCATCCTCACCACAATCGCCATCCCCTTCGCACTCGGGCGGCGCGGGTTCGCAAACGCCATCGGCGCAAACCTCGTCGCGCTCACAGTCCGAGTCTTCTTCACACTCAGGCGGCGGTGGCACGCACTGCCCCTCCACACAAACCTGAGCGTCGGGGCAATCGCCGTCCCCTTCACAGCCCGGCAGCACCGGAACGCACTCGCCTTGCTCACACTGCTCACCTTCGTCGCAGTCACCATCGTCCTGGCAAGAGAAGCCCGGCTGACACAACCCCTCGACGCAGACCTCATCGTCACCGCAGTCGGCGTCCAGGTCACAGACGTTGTCATCGACGCAGCGGCCCCCCACGCAGATCTGCTCGCCCTCACACTCGGCGTCTTCAAAACAATCGGGCACCAAGCTGCAAATGCCGCCCAGACACTGCTCGCCCTCAAGGCAATCGTCGTCGTTGACGCAGTTGACCTGCTCGCAGAAGCCCACGTTGCACGCCTGACCCTCGGGACAATCGTCGTCCACTTCACACTGCGCGCAGATGCCTCCAGCGCACACCTGATCCTCGGGGCAGTCGTCGTTGTCAAAACAGGCGTTGTCCAGGAAGCAGAATCCGCTCAGGCACTCCTCACCAGGACCACACTCTTCATCCTGCCGGCACTCGGTGCCCAGGCACTGGTTGTTCTCGCAGACCTCGTTGGGCTGACAATCACCATTGTCTTCGCACTGGATCAGGAAGCAGAACCCATCGCGGCACACCTCCCCATCAAAACAGTCGCTGTCTTCATCGCACTGCGGGAAGATGCATTGGCCCAGCAAGCACACCTGACCATCAACACAATCCTCGTTCACCTCGCAGCGGTTGTTGAAGACACAAAAACCGTTTTCGCACACGTCGCCTTCGCGGCAATCGTCGTCCACATCACAGGTGTTGTCAGGCACGCAGACATCCACAATGCAGCGCTCGCCACGCGGACAGTCGGCGTCCACGTCGCAGCCTTCATTCTCGATGCACTGGCCGTTGATGCAGGTCTCGTTGAAATCGCAGTCGGCATCAACCTCGCACACTTCAGGAGGACCACAGAAGCCAAAGTTACATGTCTCGGTGTCCAAACAATCGCTGTCGTCGGCGCAGACGAAGTCACGGAAGCAAAAACCTCCCTGACACTCCTCAAGCTCACGGCAATCGCTGTCGACCTCGCAGGAGAAGTCGCGCAGGCAAGTGCCGCCGCCGCAAACCTCATCCTCGGCGCAATCCTCGTCCACCTCACAGCCCGTTCCCACGCACTGGAAGTCCCGACAGACCTCACCCACAAAGCAGTCGCCGTCCTCTTCACACTGGACAAAGACGCATTGGAAATCGACGCAGGCTTCCCCAGGGAAGCATTCATCGTTCTGCTGACACTGAGGCTGCACACAAAGGTTGCCAACGCAGACCTCTCCCTCTGCGCAATCTCCGTTTTGCTCACAGGGTCCGCCATCGTTGGCACATTCACCGTCGACGCACTGACCAAAGGGGCCGCAATCAATGTCATCCGCGCAAGGATCGGCCCATGCAGTCGAAGCGCTCCATAACAAACCCAACGTCGCCACCAGGGTCAGGCCCAACTGCCGCATTGGAGAAGCGCGTCGCTTGTCCATCAACCTCATCTTCACTCCTATCCTCAGAACGGTGCTCGCCTTGCCGCTCTCATGACGCGACCACCACCGCTTATGGCGTGTTTCAATCTTCATGGTTCAGATGTACCTGGAAACCATGATAGTTGTGTTGCGAACCATCTTCCAGTCCGATCCCAGAAAAGCGCGCAGGACACCGCCCCCTGCGCAAGCGCTCTGCCTGGCAGGGTTGAACTGTGGTGCATGCTGCGACGTGATGGGTTTGCCCGTGGGACCGGCAAACTACTCGATGAGGATGTCCTCAGAGGCCGACACAAAGAGAACGTCGGCCAGATCGGGGTGTTTGGTGAAGACCTCTTTACCTTTGGTGATGAGGCTGGCGCGGTTAAAGCCCATCACCACCAGATCCGCATCGGACGAGTGTGCCTCAACCAGGCCGTCAAAGTCCTCGGCACTGTTGGTCGAGAAGAAGCGGATGTTCTTCTCCGCCACCGGGATGCGTCCCTCGGCGATCATGTTCAGGAAGTTGGCCCTGCGCTCATCCACCTCGCCGCTGGGCAAGGCCGCAAAGACGCGAATCTCTGCGCCCCTCCAATCTGGGTGGCCCAGCAAGATGTACGACAAGAGGACCATCAGGTTGGCGTTGATGCTGTCGTTCCAGGTCAACCAGATGTGGATCTCGCGCCGCTGACCAAAGTGCATGTCGGCGTGGCGCAGCACGATCTGATTCATTCGGGCGTGGTCCGAAAAGAGGCAGTTCTCCATGATCTCATCGACGACCTTGTCGCCGTCATGGCTGGAGAACTCAAAAAAGGTCATGTTGTTGTTCATGCCAAAGACGCCGGGCAGCTGAAGGCTCTGGGCCAGCGCTGAGAGCATCGACGGGCTGATGACCGTATCCATATAGACAGCGCTCTTCTGACGCTCTCGCAGCGCCAACAGGCGATCGCGGACCTCTTCGACCGCGTCCAGGCTCTCCCGATTGAGGTGCCCCCGGTGAAAGTGGATGTAGGTGCCAAAACCGTGGCGGTGACAGAGCCAGTTGAGCATCTCAAAGTGCGCGCGGCGATCAAACGTCCGGTCGTTGACCATGATGATCGACGGTCGCCACGCCGAACCGGGCGACGAGCGGCGCGTGCGCTGCAATTGAAGCTGCATGTAGCGCGTGGCCTGAGTCATGACCCCCCGGAACATGTCCGCAAGGTCGTCCTGACCCGACCCCTGCGAGCGGCGCACGATGAAGTAGAGAATGACCATCAAGACCAGCGCCACCAGCGCATAGATCGGGTCCATCTGGAACATCATGAAGACACACGCAAGCGCGCCAAAGAGGCTGATGTACCACTTGGAGCGGAAGCTGGGGCGGTAGCTGGGGCGCGCGGCAAAGTGCTCCAGGAAGCTGATGGCGCACAGCGCGCCGTAGGTCACCATGAAGAACATCGAGATGATCCGCGCCACAAAGTCCACGTTGCCAAGCAGCACAATGACCAACGCCATCACGGCGGTGACGATGGTGGCGTTGCGCGGCTCGTTGCTGGCACCGACCCCGGCGGCCAACCACTTGTTGGCGCGGTCTCCAGGGATGGCCCCGTCGGCCGCCAACGCCTGAAGCGTCCTTGGCGCCACCAGAATCGAGCCGATCGCCGATGAGAGCGTCGCCGCCCCCAGACCAATGAGGATCATCGGCCCCCACAGCGCGATGTCGGCCATCACGAGCTGGTTGTTGGCCAACTCATCCACAGGCGCCGACATCGAGAGCTTCAACACGATCGCCACGTAGGTCACCATCCCGATGATGGTCGCCAACATCGTACCCAACGGGATCGACCGCCTTGGATTGGCCAGGTCACCGGACAACCCAACGCCTGCCGTCATCCCCGTGAAGGCCGGAAAGCAAATCGCAAAGACCACAAAGAACTGGTCGGGGTTTTCGGTCCGCGCCAGCAGGCGCAGCCCCTCCTCCTGAGTCTCAAAACCCTCCACAGGACCGCCCAAAAAGAACATGATCAACGAGAGCATCAGGGTCAGCACGACCACATAGAGCACCCGCACTCCCAAATCGGCCCCTTTGGTCAACATCAACACGATCAACGCCAGCGTCCCTGGCACCGAGAGCATCCGTGGATCGTAAAACCCCACGTTCTCCTGGATCCACCCAGACAGCGGCTGGAAGGCCTCGGCAAAGGCGATCATGTAGAACGCCACCGAGACCGCCTGGGAGAGGTAGAGCGGAAACCCGATCACCGACCCGATGGTGCGCCCAAACGAGCGCGAAATGATAAAGTACTCACCGCCACCTTCGACCTTGCGGTTGGTGGCAATCTCGGCGATGGCCAACGCCGTCGGGATGGTCACCATGTGGCCGATGATGATGATCCCGATGGCCCCCAGCAGCCCGGCCTGCCCCACGGCGTAGCCAAAACGCAAGAACATGATGGCGCCCAGGATCGTGCTGATCCCCGCCATAAAGACCACCGGCCAGCCAAACCCATGGCCACCCGACTGTCCCTGGTCCTCAGGCGCAGCAGGTGCGCTCTCGGCCATTGTCTCTGTGCTCATATCTCTCCAAAACCAGAATGTGTCTGAATTCTCTGTGCTCCAACCCAGGTCGCGCCGTTCAGCGCGCCCAAACGGCGGCTGACTTCATAGGCGACGCGCCCTGGTGGGCGTTGCTCAAGGGTGGCTGTCGCGCTGATGGTCATGCACCTTCCCTAGCGCGGGCCACATCGAGGCCGTATGGTAGGTGTGAGTTCCAAGAGCGTCAATCGTCCAGAAGACCTCGGCGCACTCTGCGTCAGGCCAGACCAGAGCACCACCCGGCGACGCTCATGAGGGAGGGACATGATGGGACACAAAACCTGGGGACTGGGGCTCTTGATGGCCTCGCTCTCGCTCAGCGCGCCGGGGTGGTCGCAAAACAAAGCCCCCTGGCCAGACCAATACCCTGCGCCTGCGACCCTCACTGAGGCCTACAAAGAAGACGGCAGCCAGCAGGGCCATTACCGGCTGACCTTCCAACTCAAAAAAAGCGCGCTGAAACCCACCTGGGACGCCTGGCTCGATGGATTCAAAGGCTGGAAGGTCGAGGACGCCGACACCGAAACCCCCAACGCCCACAGCGCGACGCTCATCCAGCCATCCTCAGGCCAACGCCTTCACTTGACCCTCTCGGTCGTCTCCTGGGAGCCATCTAGCCTCAACGGTCGCATGGAGGTCTTGCCAAAGGCTCGCCCTGCCAGCGCCTTCAAGCCCCCAGGCAAGTGCAAACCAATCCCTGACAGGGGTTACAGTTGGATCATGTCGGGTTTTGGGATCAACCAATCGGGCGAGGGCTTCAATGTCAGGTCCAACATCTTGCACGAAACCCACACAACCATCGACCTGGATGGGGATGGCGTGCAGGACAAGATGGTCCCTGTGGTCAAGCTCCGGGGCAAAGGCCGCACCCACTGTCCGGGCGACACGCGCTGGGAGTTGTGGGTCATGCGCGGTGAATGCGGCCACAAAGTGGGCACGGTTGTCGGCGAGCATCTGGTCTGGGAGACATGGAAGGCCCCCTTTGGTCCTGGCGGGCTCAAAGACCTCACCACCACCACACGCAGCGAGCCCAAACGCACCGGTCCCATTCCAGTGGTTTACACTGACGAGCGCACCTACAGGTACAAGAACGGGGCGTATCGGGAGATCAACCACGAGCGCAGCGGTGGAAAGTGCCACCACTGCCCATCGCTAAGCTGCATCGGGCCGGAAAAGGAGAGATAGACCGAGTCTCGCCCAAAACGAGCCGGCAGCGTCATTCGCCAGCGGGAGCTTCTTCGGTGGTTTCGGCGGCCGCGGCGGTGGTGCCGAGCACAACGTCGGGAGCGGCTTCGACGGCGTTGGCAGGGTCAACGACCTCTTCGGCGGGCTCTTCGCCCGGCAGGGGCCAACGGTTGACCTCGGGACGAACCACGGGCTCGGCCAGCGCAGCGGTGTAGGCCGCCTCAACGCACGCAAAGCTCTCAAAGGCGGGATCTTCACCGGACTCGGCCTTGGGGACCTCCACGGTCTCAAAGTGGGTCACCCGGTAGCCTTCTTCGGTGTTGACCAGGGCCATGACCTCAAAGGTGTGTTTGCTGGCGCGGCGGTTTTCTTTGCCACGCACACCCATCATGAAGACCTGCTCACCCAGGATGCGGAAGCGGCGCAGCTCGTAATCGCCGCCGCACGGCACGCCGGAGGGCGAGTTGCGGGCCTGCTCCACAAAGGCGTCCTTGCTGGGGAAGGTCTCCAGCACGGGGCTCTCGGCCTGGAAGACGTCGTACATCACACCCCAGTCGCGGCGGTTGATGATGGTCTTCAAGCCTTTGAACCACAGGTAGGGCGTCTGGCCTTTCTTGATGAACTTGCTCAGGCTAACGGTGTTCTCCTGAGTCTGAGCGAGGTTGCTCTGGGTGCGGTAGTGGCATTTTTTGAACTTTTTACCGCTCCCACAAGGGCAGGGGTCGTTGCGGTTGACCTTGGCGAAATCAATAGTCGACAAATCCATGAGCGAGCCTTGATCGTTGTGTGTAGCGCTGGACCATGCCAAGCGGTTGCATTCAAAAGCGTCAGTGGGAGGCGAGCTGGCTTTGCAGCGGCTACCGACAGCGGTGGTGAGGGAGTTCAAGTCTAAAAGAGGGCTCACAAAACACGCGCAGGTCGCCGACCTCATCGTTTGTGCGAGCAGGTGCTCTCTCTCGACCCGCTGGTGATGGGCCTCCAATTGTCGGATAGGTTCTTACTGCTTTGCAGCCACGGGGTCAAACCCGCAAGGGCAGTCAATTGCCCCCAAGGCCCTCTTTGAGGACTGACTCAGCCGTGCAGGTTGTGGCTGTAGAAGTCGTCATCGTCGAGGATGATCTGGGACTTCTGGGGATCAAAGAGGCTGCGGGCGTGTTGGACCAGCGCGTGGGTGTCGATCAACTGACGGGCGCGCTCGCGACGGGCGCGCAGCAGGTCGTCGTCTTCATCGGCCAGGCTTCGTTCGGCGTTCTGGTCGCTGTCTTCATCTTCGACGACGTCAAAGTGAACCTCCCATTGTCCATCCCAGATCTCGCGCAGCGCCTCGTGGGCGGCGGCAGCCACCATCGAAGAGTGCTTTTCGGCGTCGATCACAGGGGCCAGATCTTCGCTGAACTCCAGGTTGATGACGCCGGGCTCAAGGCGCTTGAGCCGGGCCTGGAGCAGGAGCGCAGAGACGGAGTGGGCGGTGGGCTTGAGGTGATCCACCAACCGACGCCACTGCCCTCGGGGGTTGTCCACGCCGCCGGCGCCGGCTGCTGGCACCGTCGAAGGCAACGGAATGGGCTCTGGAGCGGGCGCAAGAGGCTGCGCGGGCGCTGCCTGCACCTCCGCTGGTTCGGGGCGCTCCTCTTTTGGGGGCGGCCGAAAGGGCACGATGTTGTCGTTGGAGGGCTCAGGAGGCGCGTTTTCGGGGCGCAGCACCTCCATCACGGGCTCAGAGATGTGCGCTGGGGTCGGCACAGGCTCCGGCTCGGGTTCAGGCACTGGCGCTGGCACAGGCTCTGGCGCTGGCTCTCGTACGGGCTCAGGCATCGGCGCCGGGGTCGCGACCGCCACAGGCACAGGCACAGGCTCAGGCAAAGGTGCTGCAGGCCTTGGAGGCGGCACAGAAACAGACTCTGACATCACCGCAGCGTCCAGACGCGCCGACGGACGGGCGTCGAGCGCGGGCGCAGACAAAGTCGCCTCAGGCAACGCCCGCGAGGCGCTGGGACCGGCGGGCGCCGCTGCGCTGATGGCGTGGTGCCCCGAAGACGACACACCACCGCCCCCTGGGCCTGCGCCGCCACCGCCGCCGTAACCGCCGCCACCACCACCGCCGCCATCGTCGCCTTCACCGATGAGCAAGCCCGACTCAAGCATCTCAAGGCGCTTGAGCAGCAACTCCATCGGCAGGAGCGGCTCCACCGCCGCCAACTTCACCAATGTCATCTCAAAGATGAGCTTGGGAAAGCCAGATCGGCTCATGCCATCGGCGGCCTTGACCGCCAGATTGAACATGCGATGCAAGACAGACGTGTCGAGCGGATCGGTCTGCTGGCGAGCCAACTCAAACTCTTCGGCTGTCAGGTCGGTCATTTGCGAGACCGCGCCGGTGAGCTTGACCACGGTCAAGTCACGCAGGTGACCCACCAACGCGTTGGCAAAGCGGTTGAGGTCGTGACCGCTCATGCTGATCTTGTCGAGGATCTTCAGCGCGGCCTCGACGTCCCTGGAAAAGAGCGCGCCGGTCAACTCCAACAACACCCGGCGGCTGGCCACCCCCAGGATTTCGGCCACCTGCACCTGGGTCAACTCCCCCGAGGTGAAGCTGATGACCTGGTCGGTCAGGCTCAGCGCGTCGCGCATGCAGCCGTCGGCCTGACGGGCGATCAAGCTCAGCGCCTCGGGTTCGGCGTTGAACCCTTCGGCCTGACAGATCTCTTCGAGATGGGCGACGATCTTGCGCACCGGGATGCGCTTGAAATCAAAGCGCTGGCACCGGCTGAGGATCGTCACGGGGATTTTTTGCGGCTCGGTGGTCGCAAAGATGAACTTGACGTGCTCCGGGGGCTCTTCGAGGGTCTTCAACAGGGCGTTGAAGGCCTCGGTGGTGAGCATGTGGACCTCATCGATGATGTAGATCTTGTGGCGGTCGCGGTTGGGGGCGTAATGCACCCCCTCGCGCAACTCGCGGATCTCACCGACGCCACGGTTGCTGGCACCGTCGATCTCAAAGACGTCCACCGAAGACCCCGCGCTGATCTCCTCACAAGAGGGGCAAGCGTAACAAGGGGTGTCGGTGGGTCCCTGGGCACAGTTGAGCGCCTTGGCCAGGATGCGCGCCGTGGAGGTCTTGCCCACACCGCGCGGCCCACAGAACAAAAACGCGTGGGCAACGCGAGACTGAGCGATGGCGTTGCACAGGGTGCGCGCCACGTGTTCTTGGCCAACCACCTCGTTGAAGTGGCGAGACCTCCACTTGCGGGCCAGGACGATGTAGGACATGGGCTCTTTGGGGTCTGATCGCGCCGGACCACCAGGGCCCAGCGGCGATCTTCGTCTTGTGTATCCCCCGACAAGGCCCACAACAACGGAGCCCAACCAGGGGGACAAAATACCACGGCGCGTCGGCCTCGCCGCGGCGCCCATCAAAGGGCAGCCACCAGCGACACGGACGCGCCGTCAGCATGGATCCAGGCTGGGTGTCTTGTCCAGCCCAGGACACCTGCATGAACAGGTGTCTGTGCAACCTCAGCGGCGCATGGATCAGAAGGGGATGTCGTCTTCGTTGAAGGAATCATCGAAGCCGCCGCCACCACCGCCGCCGCCGCCGCCGCGGTTGCCACCGCCGCCGCCGCCACCACGGTTGCCGCCGCCACCGCCGCCGCCACGGTTTCCACCGCCGCCGCCGCCGTAACCACCGCCGCCACCGCCGCCACGGTTGCCGCCACCGCCACCGCCGTAACCACCGCCACCGCCGCCGCCACCTTCACTGCCGCCCTGCAGGAAGAGGACCTGCGAAGCGACGATCTCGGTGGTGTAGCGCTTGTTGCCGTCCTTGTCTTCCCACTCACGGGTCTGCAGACGACCCTCGATGTAGACCTGGCGGCCTTTGGTCAGGTACTTGCCGCAGTTTTCACCCTGGCGGCCCCAGACCGTCACGCGGTGCCACTCAGTGCGCTCCTGAGGGTTGTCGTCTTTGTCTTTCCAACGCTCGTGGGTGGCCACGTTGAGCTGAGCCACGGCCTGACCGCTGTTGGTGTAACGAACCTCGGGGTCGCGCCCCAGGTTGCCGATGATGATCGCTTTGTTGAGACTGGCCATTGGAGTCTTCTCCTTACAAAGTAACCCTGTTGTTGATTCACTTTGCTTCTTTCAACAGGATCGTGGGTTCCGAGCCACATCAGCCCGGCTGCGAAGCAAGCCGAGCCCTACAACGTGCCGCTTATGCACGTCAAGGACCATGACAAAACACGCTTGAAGAGGGCCACACACCCCCTGGCTGAAGCGTGGCCTGAAGTTAATCCAGCACTGCAAGTTTGTCAAGTGAATTTTACACCAAAAAGTTCGTATGTTCAGGCATGCCGAAAGGCACGGATTCGAAGGCACGGCGAGCATGCCTCAACACCCACGGCGAGGGGGTTAAGCGGGGTAAGGCGAGCAGTGCTTTGAGGGGTCGGTCGACGGGTTGGAGGTGGTGGGTCGAGCTGAGCGTTGAGGAGCGCTGTGAAGCGCCCTTTTATGGCGACGCCGCAGGGGCCGCTTTGTCGTCCTTGTCCTCCTTCCACCAACCCTCTTTTTTGGGCTCAGCCAGGCGCTCTTTTTCCTTCTTGGCTTTGTCGGGATCGGCCGCTGTGGTCGCCTGCACCTTGCGCGCCTCTTCGCTCAACCCCACGTCGATGCCGCTGAGCACATCGATCCGCCAATCCCCATCGTCTTGAATGAAGTACACCGTGCGACGACGGCCATCGAGCCGAATCTTGACCGTCGCGCGCTGCTCGACGATCTCCTCGTCCATCAACTGCGGCGGCGCCCCGCCACGGTCCAGCAACCCCTCCATCATGGAGTTCCAGCTGCCGCCTCCAATGGCGTCGCCCGTCCAACTCCCCTCCAACGCCCGCATGGACGCCGCAGAGAACCTCGACTTAAAGCCTTCAATGTCGCGCTCACGCGCGTCCACGATCGCGCCCTTGAGCACTTTGGTCGGGGTCTGGCGCACAAAAAAATACCAGATCCCCGCACCCGCCGCCGCCAGCACGCCCAGCACCAACGGCACCAACGCACCAATGAGGATCTTCTTCCACATCGCTCCTGTGACCTCACCGCAGAGGGCCGCGCGTCATCGCATCACCGCGCCCCACTCAAAGGGCACCGCCGCGCGCATATCCATCAAACACTGCCCACATCGTCGGTCGGCACACGCAGCACTGTCAAGCCACCCAAATCCCAAAGAGCCCCGTCGGCGTCTCAAAGCGCCTCAAGCCCGCGTCGCGCGCCCAACCCTCGTGCGCCTCATCCAAGCTGCACAACAACGAACGGCGCACATTGAGCGAGTGACGCCGCGCCAACGACCACGCCGCCGGTGCAAACCCACACTCACCGTCGGCCGCCACCCACACATCATCAAATTCAAAACCACAGCCGCGCGCCTCTGAAGACCCACCGCCTGTCATCACACCAATGATCCGATAACCCATCGCCCGAAAATCCTTCAGCGACGCCTCCAGACCCTGCACCAACTTCATCCGCCCCGTACGCTGACAACGCGACACCAGACCATCCAACACCAGAAAAAGACCCCTTGAACGTTCCATCTTTCTCTACCTCGCCGGTTCGCTCTTCCAAACTTCGCCCCAAGGACAACTGCGGCCTGCCCTCACATATGAAGATTTGCACATATGATGCCATCGACACCCACAAAACCGGAAAAGCAACCCTCCAACACCACCAATACGGCG
Organism: uncultured Pseudomonadota bacterium; assembly: GCA_937123825.1. Taxonomy (GTDB): domain Bacteria; phylum Myxococcota_A; class Bradymonadia; order Bradymonadales; genus CAKZKQ01. Next base: position 2,025 of record CAKZKQ010000116.1, on the reverse strand, counting down.
CCCACGACGCAGCGGTGCCCCATCCTCAAACACAAAAGTGTCAAGAATCACACCACGCACACTGACATCGATGTCAGGAAAAGGTCACAGGAGGGACAGAAAGCAGCCGCCGCTCACGGGTCAAATTCGGCCACGGCGATCTGCACAAAGATGATCTGACCGATGCTCTGGGAGGCCACGTTGACCCAGTACGACCCCCCCGCATCTCGCGCCGCCAGGATGTCGTCTTTGCTGATGATCACCGCCCCAATCGGATCGTCAAAGTTCACATCCTCGTCCCACAATTCCACCTTCATCCTCAACTGCGTCTCCACAGGGATGTTGGTGTAGATCGCGTCGTCAAAGAGCGGCTGAAAGGTGTTGCTCCGGTTGGCCAACTCCATCGGCTGCTCCCAACCGTCGCCCAGATCCAACTCCACCGTCCCAAAGGGGTCGGGCTTGGCGAGCGACTGCACCGCCGCGCGAGACAAAAAGTCCAAGACGTCGTTGACCGGCATCTCCACCAGGATCGCCACCGTCAACCACAGCTCCTCCGGCACATCGCCAAACCCATCCCACTGGGTCCGGTCCGATTTGCCCGGGCCGATCAGCGCCCCCAGAATATCGATGTTCAGATGCGGGGTCGGCTCTTCAACGTCGGGCTCTTCGTCTGGAACATCTTCCATGGAGGCATCGGCGACGTCGTCCATCGACGGCGCATCCTCATCGACATCCACAAACTCGACGTCGTCCTGCGCATCGGGCGGCTCTCCAACGTCGGGCTTTCCAATGTCTTCAGGCTCCGACAGGTCCGGCGCGTCGGGCGTCATCTCCACGTCCTGGAGGCCGTCGTCCGCGTCCTGTGGCCCCTGAACGTCATCGACGACGTCCACCTCCATACCCACGTCAGGCTGCGGCTGAGCCCCATCCTGAGCGCCAGGGTCGCTGTCATCGCCGCAGGCCGACACCAAACACAGCGCGATCAAAAAGATCGCGCACCTTAACCCCGATTTCATGGCATCTCTCCGCCGTCGTCCACGGGCTCTTCTTTGACCGGCACACAGGCCTGCTTGATCGTGTCGGGCTCGTTAAAACGCGGCTGCTCCTGACAGGCATAGCCCTGACGGCAGTCGGCGTCGCTCTCGCAGGTCAACACACACAGGCCCGTCTCGTCCGACTGAGGATCGGCCACACAGAACGTGCCGGGGCGACCGGCCAGATCGGGGCAAAAACGCTCGCAGGACTGGGTGCACAGACCATCGGGCATGGTCACATCGCAGAACGTGCCGCCGCACACCGTATCATTCTGACAAGACCCTCCGATCCAGCCGTCGTGCTCATGCGGGGGCACCCACTGGGGATCACACTCGGGGTTCATCGTCACGGGCGGCTCGGCCTGATGCAGGTTCCAGTGGCCAAACATGTCCACCGTCAACGCGCGGCTGTCGGCAAACGCGCCCACACGATCGATCGCCTCCAAGGTCATAAAACCGTTGGAGCGCGTGGTCATGTGCAGAGGCACGTAGCGGGCGCCGCTGACCGTCACGCTGCCGTCCTCCAGGCGCCGCAAGCTCACGTAGAGCAAGAGGGTCGAGCGGCGCGGCAGGTGGCGCTGGCCGCTGACAAAGTTGCCCAGCGAGTAAATCACAAAGGTCTGGCGCCCATCGCGGGTCTCGTAACGCTCCCAGGGCTGCAAAACGTGGGGGTGGCTGCCCAGGATCAACGTCGCGCCCGCGTCCAAAAGGCGGTGGGCCAGGTCGATCTGCTTGCCGTTGGGTGTGGCCTTGTACTCCTGGCCCCAGTGCGGGGTCACGATCACGGCGTCGATCTCGGGGTCGGCGACCAGGCGCTCGTAGGCCTGTTCGCCCGCGCGCACGGTGTCGACGCCGTGGCGCTTGGCGTAGAGATTGCCGCGATGGGCGTCCCGGCTCGCGACTGCGTGGATGCGCGAGCGGGTGTGGCCCTGAACGGAGCGCGCGAAGACGTCCCCGATCCACCCCGCGCCGAGCACGCCCCAGCGGCTCGGGGGCGCACTGTCGGGCGCAG
>CAKZKQ010000115.1 GCA_937123825.1 uncultured Pseudomonadota bacterium | reverse complement strand
GACATCCATCATTGCTCGCCCCAAACCCGTGGCTTATCTGAGTTTTCTTTTTTGAAATGCTTGGGTTTTGCGTCAGGTCGCAGTTGGCTTGACGGCTTGTGGCTCATCGACGGGAACTGCGGCCCCTGCCATCCGTGATTGCTTGCCCCAGATCAAGCCTTTCATCTGCATTTTGGTGTAAGGCAGTGGGGGAGGGGGCAGGGGGAGAGTTTCAGTCGACCTGCACGATCTGATCTTCGACGGTGATGGTGGCGATGAAACCTTCGGTGCGTGTGCGCGCCACAAAAGAGAAGGTGTAGGTGCCCGGGACGTTGAAGGTGACCACGGGGGCCAGCTCGCTGGTGGAGCCGTCGGCGCCAAAGTCCCACCGGACGCTGATGACTTCCGCGTCGCCGAGCAAGCCCGAGGCGTCAAACTCGACGGTCAGCGGCGCGGTGCCGCAGCGAGGGTTGGCCAGGAAGAACCCGGCGGGCACGTCGGCGCATGGGCCACCGTCCACGCATGAGTCGCCGCCGTCGGGCGCAGCCGAGAGGCAGGCGGCGGGGTCTTCCGAGGCCAGCAGCGCAAAGTTGGCGCGGCACTGCAGCGAGTCACCGTCAAGATCGTCGGCTTCGCCCACCGGGGCAAACTCGGCGCAGGTCATCAGGCAGCCGTCGCCGTCGCCCTGGTAGGTGTCGGGGCAGTTGGTGAGCATGTCAACGCAGTAGTCGAGGCACTCGGGTTCGGGCAGGCAGACCGGCAGGATTTGTTCGCAGGTGGCCAGCGAGAGGCAAAACCGCAGGTCTTCCTCGGTCGCCTCGCAGCTCTCCAGGCAGTCCTGCTCGGTGAAGTCCTCGTTGAGGAAGCCGCACCCCCCCAGGTTGCCGCAGACATCGGTGCAGGCGGTGCCTGGATCATTGTTCTGATCGTTGTTGGTGTCGTTGTTTTGGTCATTGTTGACGTCGTTGTTCCCTTCATTATTGACGTCGTTGTTTTGATCATTGTTGGGGTCGTTGTTGCCCGCGTTGTTCTGATCGTTGTTGGTGTCGTTGTTGGTGACAAAGCCGTTGTTGCCATCATCGCCGGCGTCTGCACCGTCATCGCCGCACGATGCGCTGCAAAGGCTCACGATCAAGGTCAGGGCCAGCAGCCAAGGGAAAGTCTTCATGGGTTGTCCTGCGGTTGAAAGGGGGTGTGCTGACTTCATGGTTCAACAATATACATGGTCTGCGGCGTTTTGCCCTTAACATCCACATGTCCTGGCATGTCATCCCCCCGAGCACGATGCTTTATCTGTGCCAGGGCTCGTCGCGCCCCGGCACCAACCCCCAATGCTGGTACGGGAGCCATGAGCCGATTTTTGTCCACCAGAATGTCTTTGTTTTGCCTGATCTGCGCTTCGATGATGGTTGCTGCGGCATGCGGTGATGATTCGGGTTCCGTTGATGGAGACAACGACCCGGTCAACAACGAGGGCAACAACGACACCAACAATGACGTCAACAATGACGTCAACAATGATCAGAACAACGATCAAAATAACGACGTCAACAACGACGAAAACAACGCCCCCAACAACGCCCCCAACAACGACGGGGGCGACACATGCCAGTTGCCTCAGGTCGATGAGGTTGCCGGGCGAGTGGCCACCGAGCGCGGCTATGTTCAGGGTGCTCGGGATGGTCAGGTTTGGTCTTGGAAGGGCATCCCGTTTGCCGCGCCGCCCACAGGTCAGCGCCGCTGGGCGGCCCCCGAGCCTGCGCAGTGCTGGGACGACGTCCGCAACGCCACCGAGTTTGGCCCCAGGTGTGTTCAGATCGACGTCGGCAATGGAAACCCCGGGGTGACCGGCTCGGAAGACTGCCTGCACCTCAACATCTGGAGCCCTGTGGATAAGCCCGACGGCAAGGCCCGGCCCGTGCTCTTTTACATCCACGGCGGCGCCAACATCGTCGGCAGCGCCTCGCAGGTCATCATCCCCAGGACCGAGTCCTACACCTACAGCGGTCGCCATCTGGCCAACCGGGGCGACGCCATCGTGGTCACCACCCAGTACAGGCTCGGCTCCATGGGCTTTCTGGCCCACGACGCGCTTGACGACGAACAAGGCACGTCCGGCAACTACGGGCTGATGGACCAGATCGCCGCGCTGCAGTGGGTCCAGGACAACATCGAGGCCTTTGGCGGCGATCCCCAGCGCGTGCTGGTCTTTGGCGAGTCCGCCGGCGCCATCAACACGTGCATGATGTACGCATCGCCGCTGGCTTCGGGGCTCTTCTCAAGCGCGCTGATGCAAAGCGGCCTGTGCGGCGTCCAAACCGAGCAAGAGGCCAGAGACTTTGGCCGCCAGGCCGTCGAGGCCACCCCGTGCAGCGACGCGGGCGACACCTTGCAGTGCCTGCGCGACCTGGACGCCGAAGAGGTCATCCTGGCCGCCCCCGGCGGCGTGGGGATCAACGCCGACGGCACCGCCACCGGCCAGTCCTGGGGGCCAAGCGTCGATGGGTTCGTCCTGCCCGACACACCCGAGGCGCTCATCGCCGCTGGCGAACACAACGACGTGCCCTTTGTCATTGGCTCCAATGCCGAAGAGATGGCCTCTCAAAGCCTCAACCGCGTCACGCTGGAGAGCATCGAAGCGTACGAAACGTTCGTGCGCCAGATCCTGGGACCGCTGGCCGACCGCGCCCTGGAACTCTACCCCGCCGCCAGCGACGAAGAGGCCAACGACGCCTTCATCCAGATGTCCACCGACATCAGCTTCACCTGCCCAGCGCGCCGCATCGCCAGGGTCGCCAGCAACGCCAGCGACGCCAACGTTCACCGTTATTTCTTCTCTCGCCGCCCCGAAACCGCCCAGGGCAATAGCCGCGCCTCTCACGGCATTGAGCTGCTCTACGTCTTTGGAACCATGGCCGACATCCCGCGCTTTACGCCCGCCGATGAAGACCGCGCCCTGGCCGAAACCATGATGGACCACTGGCTCAGCCTGGCCGCCACCGGAGCCCCCAACACAGAGTCAGACCCGCAGTGGCCCGTCTACGACGCCCAAACCGACCCCTACCTCGACTTTGACGCGCCGCTGGCGGCCGATGAGAACCTGCGCGCCGAAAAATGCGACTTCTGGGACCAGCTTTGAAAAGAAAGGCTCACCCCAAAGGGGATTTGGGGTTGTGTCTTGGTGTCAGACAGAACCTAAGGAGCCTTGGGCGGCGTCAGATAGCCGTCCAGCGCCTCGGCCGGGATGTCGGCCGTATAAAAGCCGTTGGTGACCCACACGGCGCCCATCCCCAACTCTGAGACCAGCCCCCGCGAGAGCATCACGTCGTTGGTGCTTGGCGCCGGGACGCCAAGCGCAGGCTGACCGTTGTGGCTGCGTACGGTGTGGTTGTGCAAAAATCCCTCAAAGCGCCATCCTCGCCCCACATCCTGGGACACCGCCTCAAATGGATAGACTTGCTTTGGAGGAAAGGCCTCTGTGCCCGCCCCAAAGTAGAACCGCACGCGCTGGCCGTTGGGCGAAAGGGTCATGGCCGCGATGAACTCCGAGGGGGTTTTGAATGGGTCCACGCGCTCAAAGTGCCGCGCCAACATCAATGCCTCCCAGCACTGCACAGGCCTGACCCGACCGGCCTTGCCCGAGTAGGCCAGATCGCGGTTGTGATCCTCGCGGCGCCACACCTCACGCATGTAATCGTTGGGGATGTCGGGAGCGTCCGCCACTGGGTGGAGCAGGTCGCCTCCTGCGGCCTGGATGCGGGCGCGGTAGCGTGCCAGCGCCGGGCTTTTGGGCAGCGCCTGGGCGCGCCACACATCGTTGGCGGGCAACTCCCAGCGCACCAGCGAGGCCCCTTCGTGCTGGGCCAGCACGTCGGGTTCTCCCAGCGCTTTGCACTCCTGGGGAGCTGGCACAGAAGGCTGCGTTTGGGGTGCGGTGGGCGTCGGAGCGCTCTGGCAAGCGGCGGTCAGCAGCGCGCCGAGCAGGAGCAGTGTTCGGGTGAGGGTCACGGTGCCTCTGTGTCCTCGTTTGAGGGTTTTTTATCCTTTTTGTCCTTTTTCTTCTCCTTTTTGTCTTTTTTGGAGCCTTTCTTCTTGCCCTTCTTCTTCTTCTTGCGCGGCTTGGCCTCGGTCTCTTCAATGGCCTTGGCGGTCTTTTTCATGCCGCGCTCCTGGGCAAAGTCCAGCGGGGTCTCGTCTTTGGCAAACTCGGGGCTGGTGACCTTGGGCCAACCCGCCTCAATGAGCATGGTCACGACCTGCGCGGCTTTTTCATCGTCGTCCTGGTGGCTGCGCACCGCGTCCCAGACGACCTCTTTGGGGTCGGGGCAGGTCTCTGGGGTGACGCCGTGGTCCAGGGCCACTTTGACAAACTCCGGCCCGACGCTGCTGAGCGCGCAGCGTTTGTATTCGCCGCTTGTGGAGTCCCGCAAGTCTGCGCCGTGCTCCAGCAAGAGCTTGAGCGCGCCGACGTTGTCGTACTGCGCGGCGCGTCCCACGGCCTGGTCCAGATCTTCCCGCGATGGGTCTTTGGCCAGCTCTGCTTTGACGTCTTCGAGGTCCCCGTCGGTGCTGTAATAGGCCAGCATGCTGCCGTAGGTGTTGACCAGGGCGGCGACCTGAAGCCCTCGGCCCGCCACGACCAGGAGCACCACCGCGCCAACAACGATGGCGATGCGGACCAGCGGCTTGCCTTTGGCCTCTTTGAACTTGCGCATCACAAAGGAGCCAAAGAACGACAGGCCGATGAGCAGGATGCCAAAGGCGGCCAGCCCTGCGCAGGTCTCGTAGTTGTCCGGCAGCTCGGTGCGCGAGCCGTAGACCCGCAGCGAAAGCTCCAGGTCAAAAATGGTGTTGATGAGGCCCGCGACCGACATCAGCATGCAGCCGCCGCCGATGAGGATACCAAAGAGGCCAAAGAGGCCGATGCCGTCGTCCTGTGCGGGGGCAGGTGCGGGGGCGTTGGGGGTGGGCTCGGTCATAGCGTCAGGAGGCTCCTTCGGTGGGTTTATCCTTCAACTTGCCCTTCATGCGCAGGCGCTGGAGGTTGAGTTTTTTCTGGTAGCGGGACTGAACGATGTCCACGATCACCAGCACGATGAGCACAAAGTAGAAGGTGGACTTGGGCATGGCGTGGACCTCGTGGCCGCCAAGCTTCAAGTGCATCAGGTGGCCGGCTTCCGAGGTCAGCATCACGCCGACCAGAAAGAGGATGAAGAGCCCCAGGACCTCGTACATGCGGTTCTTTTGCAGGAAGTCCGAGACCTTGTCGGCCAGGACCATCATCATGATGCCCGAGAGGATGACGGCCACGGCCATGACCCAAAACTCGTCGGTCAGCGCGATGGCGCCCAGGATGGAGTCGAACGAGAAGACCAGGTTCATGACCACGATCCAGAAGATGGCGGCGCCCGGCGAGCGCTTTTTGCCGTCTCCGTCGGCGGCTTCTTCTTCAATGGAGAGCATGTGGAGGATTTCTTTGACGGCAGTGTAGAGGATGAAGGCGCCGCCAAAGAGGACGATGATGGCGTGGCCGCTGATGCCGCCGTTGCAGATCTCCTTGCCGTCTGGGCCTTCGATGCATTGGCGCTTGGCCTCAAGGATGCCATCAAAGCCAAGCTCAAAGAGCGGGGCCTGGAGGGACTTGATGGCCTCGACGATCACAAAGAGCAGCACGATGCGCAGCGCGATGGCCAATCCAATGCCAACGCGCCGGACCATCTGTTGCTTGTCTGGGGTGACGCGCTTGGATTCGATGGAGATGTAAAGCAGGTTGTCAAAACCCAGCACGGCCTGGAGAAAGATCAGCATCGCCAGTGTGCCGAGGTGTCCTACGATGTCGCCCATGAGCTGACTAGCCTCGTTTGGTTGGGGTCTTAAGTGGGTGTGCGCCGCCCCAAGGCTGGGACTGGCGGCGCAAGCGGCGAACAAGGGGGCTGGTTTTATGCGTCGGACGGCGGCGTTTGCAAACCGTGTTCATCAAATCCGCACGTTTGACGCCGCTGACCCATGTGCTTTGGGGGGAGGGGCATTGTTGGAGCCCATCCCGGTCACATCGCCCAGTTTCTTGTCCCTTTGCACGCCCTGAAAACGTGAAACTTGCCCTGATGCACAGAACGTTACGTGTTTGGCGCCGCCTGGGTCAATAAAACCTTTGCAAGAGTTGCGCTCGGGGTTCGTCCGAACTGTGAAACACCGTCACGCCCAGCGGCGGTGTCCCAGATGCTGTCCAAGCCAACATAAACACCCCCCGATGATGAGGAGCTGCCCGGGAGGGTCGTTGGCCCGAGCCAAGGAGCGGATCATGGTGCAGAACCCCAACAAGAAGGCTGGATTATGGTGGAAGACCCCTTTGATGGGGGCCATCGGCTTTGCGCGCGCCCCCAGCCTGGACACCCAGGTGGGCCGGGCCTCGCAGGATTACAGCGTCCGCGCGCCGATCACCCCCATGGGTGCCGATAGCCTTGAAGCTTTGCGTCAGGCCCTCGAGGATGCTGCCGATCCCAACGGGCGAGTGACGTCGTTTGCGCGTTTGTGCGACGAGGGTTATTGGTGCCGTGCGAGCAGCGGTGGGTTGGAGTTGCACCGGCTCTTGAATGGTTCGGGGTTGAGTCTGGATCTGCGCGGCCAGCGCCAGCATGAGGGGCGCGGCGTGGTGGCGGCGGCGGTCACCATGCAGGGCCTGGTGGTGGGGCCGATGTTCATCTTTGCCCAGCGCGACGGGCAAGGGCGCTGGCGTGTGATTCACCACGGCCGTGTGGCGACGCACGCGCGCTACTTCCTCAAAGGTCTGCTGCCTGCGCCGCTGGACTGGTCTGGTCTGCCGGGGTGTGAGCGGCTGGAGTCCGCGCTGCTGGGATGGTCTCAGGCCGACACCGAGGGCGACGTCTTGGGCCTGTCCGACGTCAAGCCCGCGATGGCACTGCGTCGTCAGGGGATGCGCTCGCGCTGGTTGGAGGGGCTGCGCCGGGGCGTGGTGCGCTTTGGCACGGGTTCGGCGGCATGGTGGGTGGCCTTCTTGCGCCACGAGCGCCGCTGGGTTGCGTACGCCCACAGCCAGGGACAACCGGTGGGGATGGAGGTCTTTTTGGAGCCTTCCGCGCAAATCATGGCGCGCGTGGGAAACCACTCGGCATAACCCTACTGAGCAAAGAAAGCGTCAGCCTCAAGCGAGTAGACCACCACATCTTCGCTTTGCGTGAGCACGTGGAGGGAGAAGTAACGCAGCGAGTATTCAGAGGGGACGGTCCAGGCCAACTGCCACACGCCAGGCTCAACCTCTTGGGCAGTGGCGACGGCCTTGGAGGCTCGGAAGGCGCGCAGCTCCAGGGTCACTTCGGCGCCAGGGTCGGTCGTCAGCGTGGCGAGTATGGTTTGACCCCGGACAAAGGCCCCGTCGAAATCGCCTTCAAGCAGGAAAGCGTCCTGTTCATCGTCCTGGCCTCCAACTGTGAGTCCTTCCAGGCGCTCGCCGTTGAACCGACAGGCAAAGTCAGGCTCGGTCAGTTGGTCTTCGTTGGCGTTGCAGGCTGGGGCCAGTGTGTCTGAGGCGAAAGGATCGTCGGGGTAGGTGTTGATGAGCATTTGACCACCATCCACATCGAAACCTTCGGTGTTGAGGGTCCACAAACCACCCAGCGGATGGGATTCAAAGCGGGCCAGCGGCGCGATGGACTCGGGGCTGGCCAGGCCTGTACTGTAGTCGCTGTTGGGCAGCGTCAGGAACTGGACGTCACGTCCCGATGGCGAGCGCAGTGAGACTTGGCCACGACTGTTGGCTGGAAGATTCAGGTCCAACTCAAGACGCTCGATGGTGCAGTTGGGCAGGTTTGTGAAGAATGAGTTGTCCTCTCGAAGGGGCAATGAAGTCGTTTCGCAAGGCGAGACATTGGATTGAACAAGGCGAGTTGCTGTATCCACGAATCGTCTAAAAGACAGCAGACTCACATTATCGCTGTCAAGGTTGGCAGTGGCGATGTTGATGAAACCATCTCCATTGATGTCTCCCATCACCAATGAGCGGGGAGCATCCCCAACGTTGAAAGTGCGTTGAGGAGCAAAGCTGCCTTGTCCATTCCCCAACAATACACTCACATTGTCACTGTTAATATTGGGAGTGGCGATGTCGGTGAATCCATCTCCATTGATGTCTCCCATCACCAATGAGCGGGGAGCATCCCCAACGTTGAAAGTGCGTTGAGGAGCAAAGCT
>CAKZKQ010000114.1 GCA_937123825.1 uncultured Pseudomonadota bacterium | reverse complement strand
CCAGGGCGCTAGCTGGCCCCTGGCGGGGGTTTGGGGCGCGCAGCCCCATATGGGAAAGCCATTGAAACAAAGAAAAAGGGAAGTAATGGGCAAAGGCCCACAACCAAAGCCCCACAAGAGGAAAGCAGAAGACACGGAAAAAGAAACAAGAGAAGGAAGCAGAAAAGAAAGAAGAACCAAAAGAAAGAAAAGCTAAACGTGAATGGCCGCCAAAGCCCGAATCTCCGCCCCCGGATCAACCTCCTTATAAGAAAGAACGCTCAAATGAGGGATAAAGCGCTCAGTGAAGGTGCGCAGTTGTCGGCGCAGGTCGGGCGGCGCCAGCAAAACCGGGATGACGCCCTGGTCTGAGAGGTCGGAGACGGCGCGCTCCAGGTTGGACAAGAGGGTGTTGGCCACGCCGGGGTCGAGGGCGGAGCGGCCATCGGGGGTGCGACCGCTGCGGAAGGCCATCTCGGCACCCTGGCCGAGGGTCAGGACATGAAGGATGCCTTGTTCGTCGCTGTGACGGCGAGTGATGGTGCGTCCGAGGGATTGCCGCACTTGTTCGGTGAGCAGGCCGACGTCTTTGGTTTGGGTGGCGAAGTCGGCCAGCGTTTCGAGGATGGTGCGCAGGTCGCGCACGGGGATTTGTTCTTTGAGCAGTTCACGCAGGACTTTGACGACTTCGCCAACGGAGAGCAGTTGGGGGACGAGTTCTTCGATGACCTTGGCGTTGCTTTCGCCGACCAGATCGAGCAGTTCCTGGACCTCTTGGCGTCCGATGAGTTCGTAGGCGTGGGCGCGCAGGGTTTCGGACAGGTGGGTGACCAGGACGGCGGAGGGTTCGACGACGGTGTAGCCGGACAGTTCGGCGACGTCGCGGATGTCTTCGTTGATCCACAGCGCGGGCAGGCCAAAGGCGGGTTCGTGTGTGGCGAGCCCTTCGAGGGGTTGGTCGGAGATGCCGGAGTCGATGGCCAGGACGCGGTCGACGACGAGTTCGCCGCCGCCGACGGATTGGCCTTTGAGCATGAGCTTGTACTGGCCGGGTTGTAGGTTGAGGTCGTCTCGGATGTGGATGGCGGGGATGATGAAGCCAAGCTCCTGGGCCAGGTTTCGGCGCAGGCCGCCGATGCGGTCGAGGAGATCGCCGCCGACGGATTCGTCGACGAGTGGGACGAGTCCGTAGCCGATGTGGAGTTCGAGCATATTGACGGGCAGTGAGCGCATGAGTTCGGCGTGTTCGTCTTCGGTGGCGCTGGGGCCTGCGGCGTCGGGTGCGGCGGGATCATCGAGGTCGTCCTGGGCGTTTTGGGCGGCGATGGCTTCAAAGCGCTCCCAGTTCCAGGCCACGGCACCGGCGGCGGCGGCCAGGGACCAGAAGATGAGCAGGGGCATGCCGGGCATGAGGCCGAAGGCGCCCAGGGCCAGGGCGAGCATGATGAAGGTCTTGCGGTTGGAGACGAGTTGGCCGAGCAGGGCGTTGCCCATGTCACCGGAGCTGGCGGCGCGCGTGACGACGATGCCAGCGGCGGCCGAGATGACCAGGCTGGGGATTTGGCTCACGAGGCCGTCGCCGACGGTGAGGATGGTGTAGATCTGGGCGGCGTCGGCGATGGGCATGCCTTGTTGACCGGCGCCGATGAGGATGCCGCCAACGATGTTGATGGCGGTGATGAGGATGCCGGCGATGGCGTCGCCCCGGACGAACTTGCTGGCGCCGTCCATCGCGCCGTAGAAGTTGGCCTCGCTCTCGACCTCTTTGCGGCGCTTGCGGGCTTGGATGTCGGTCATCAGGCCGGCGTTGAGGTCGGCGTCGATGGCCATCTGCTTGCCGGGCATGGCGTCGAGCGTGAAGCGGGCGGCCACCTCGGCGATGCGCCCGGAGCCTTTGGTGATGACCATGAAGTTGATGATGATCAGGATGATGAAGACCACGATCCCGACCAGGTAGTTGCCGCCGACGACGAAGTTGCCAAAGCCTTCGATGATGCGGCCTGCGGCGCTGGAGCCCTCGGGGCCGTGCAGGAGGATCAGGCGCGTGGACGAGACGTTGAGCGCCAGGCGAAACATCGTCGTCAGCAGCAGCAGGCTGGGGAACATGGTGTAGTCGGTGGTGCGGCGCACGTACATGGCCGTCAGCAGGATCGTCCGCGAGAGGCTGATGTTGATCGCCAGCAGCATGTCCAGCAGCAGTGACGGCAGCGGCATCACCATCGCGCCGATGATCAAGAGCACTCCGCCGGCCAGCAGCAGATCCTGCCTCATCCCTCGCAGCATCGCTCAACCTCCATGTGCGGCCATCTGGGCGTCTTGGGCGCCGCGGCCTCTTGTGTGCACATCATTCAAAAGTCTATCCCTGTCCATCGGCCGCTTGGCGCCGGGGCTTGAGTCTTTCAGCGGCGCCTGGCGCGCATCACCATCGCCAGGACCTCGGCCACGGCCTCATAGACCTCCATGGGGATCACCTGACCGACCTTGCAGGTCTTGATCATCAGGCGCGCCAGGGGTTTGCGCTGGATGATGGGGACACCGGCGCGGCGCGCGATGGTACGGATCTCGGCGGCGATCTGGTCTTTGCCCTTGCAAAGGACCATGGGGGCGTCATCCTGGCCGGGGATGTAGCGCAGCGCGATGGCGATGTGGGTGGGGTTGACGATGACCACGGTGGCTTCGGCGGCGCGCTGGACCTGGCTGCGCTCCTGGGCCATCTGGCGCATTTTCTGGCGCCGGGCGGCTTTGATGAGCGGGTCGCCCTCTTTTTCTTTGTATTCGTCTTTGATCTCTTGCTTGCTCATGCGCATGCGCTTGTTGAGTTGGTACCACTGCCAGGCGTAGTCCAGGGCGGCCATGACCAGCAGCGCCACGCCCAGCGCGGCCAGCAGGCGCGTGAGGATCTGTCCAGAGAGCGCCAGGTCCTGCTCCAGGGTCAGGTGCGGCATGCGCAGCAGCCAGACACTCTGACCGACCAGGGCATAGACGGCCACGGTGCCCAGGATGGCGATCTTGACCACGCTGCGGGTCAGATCGACGACGGTGCGTGCCGAGAAGAACATCTTTTTGAGTTGGGGCAGCGGGTTGAACTTGTTCAGCTTGGGCTCAAGGGCCTTGAGGGTAAAGTTGAGCCGGGTCTGGGACAGGCCCGCCAATAAAATGACGATCGCGCTGGTCAAGGCCGGCGGCGCCAACATTTTGGCAAAGAGAGTCATGACGTTGACGTAAAGATCCCGATCCAGCATAGAGGGCCCGTGTGGGCCTGCGGCGATCCGATCGCCGACCATGCCCCAGAGGATCGCAAACTGATCCACGGCCCAGCCGCCCAGCGGCACCAGCGTCAGTAAGGCCGCCGCCAGCGCGCAGGCCGCGGTCACCTCACGGCTGAACACCACCTCCCCGCGCTTGCGGAATTTCTCGATTTGCCCGGGGGTTGGCGATTCGGTTTTGCTGTCCTGATCCTCGTGATCTTGCATACTGCCCTCAGCGTGCTAGGACCAAAGTCAGCTTATGCAGCGCAAGACCGATGCCACTTGTGGGACATGGACCTGAATCTCGACACCCTCAATGAAGAAGAGCGCCGCGCCCTGGCGGACCTTTGGGACGCGCCCAGCGCCGCCCCCACGGCGCTGGAGCGTTTTTTGAGCGCCCCGCTCCAGATCCGCCGCCGGATCGACGCCCTCTCGGCCCAGGGCCGCGAGGAGCTTGGGGCGCTGCTGGAGGCCACGTGCGCCTCTGTGCCCTTTGACGCCTTGCGCCAGGTGGCGGTGGAGGAACTGGCGCAGTTGATGCTCGTGCGCATCAGCACCCAGGAGCCGCTGCGCGTCACCATGCCGGACGAGGTCGCCATGGCGGCCCTGGAGGTGCTGGAGCCGACCCCGTGTCGGCTGCGTCTGCTCCTGCACGGTCTGGCGCGTGAGCAGTTGGCCAGCATGTTGGCGGCCCACATGGGCAAGCCCATCTCACATGAGTCGCCGCGCTTGCCCCAGCGGCTCTACAGCCTCTTGACCGATCGGCAGCATTTGCAGGGTTTGATCAGCCGGCTGCCGCCGCGCAGCGTCGACACCCTCTGGGATCTGGTCGCCAACGGCGGCATCGCCTCGCTGGACGTCGCCCAGAAGGCGCGCCCTGGAGGCATGGAGCACCTGCTGCGGTTGGGGTTGGTGTGGCTGACGGCGCTCGACGCGCGGATCTCGGTGGAGGTCTTGCGCGCGCTGCTCTTGTTGCGCCTGGGCAGGCAGGTCCACCGGGCCACAGCCCGCAGCGCGGCGTTGGTCCGCAGCGCCCCCAGGGACAACGTCCGCCCCTTTCCTTCCGACAAGGAGCGGTGGCTTGGACACACCGCCGAGAAGCTCGGACGGATGGACCGCAGCACCCCGCTCGATCCGCAGCAGTGGCCGGAGTTGTTGGAGACCTCAGAGCGCGACGAGCTTCAAAAACGCCTGCGCCTATCGATGACCGCACAGCTCATCGAGCGCCGCGGGCAGCGCCATCACGTGGGCACTTTGGCCCACGGTGGCCAGTGGACGCGCGTGCCGACCCAGAACCTGGGCGACATGGTGCTGCAGCGCCTGGTGGAGCGCGTGACGTGGGGCGAGCCCTGGTCTGGGACCAGCGAGGCCACCGCGTCGCTCTTTGGTTCGGACGCGGGGGAAGAGCCTCTGTCGTTTGACGCGACCGACGACGACACCGTGGCCTGCATTTGCGCCGTGGCGCCGCACCTGATGGACCCAGACGAGGCCCTGCACACGCTCACAGGCGCGCGCGTCGGCGCCCAGCGTCTCCTTCGCGCCTTGCTCCAACAACTGCTGGCCTCGCTCAAGCCCGGTCAGTTGGTGGCGCTCTCGGAGCTGGACGGGGTCGTGGAGTCCCTGGTCGCCGTCGCCCATCGCCACCTGCGCCTTGTGGGTTGCCTCTACGCCCGCGACCCGCGCGAGCCGCAACCCGAGCGGCGACGCCAAGCGCTCAAATCATACCTGGAGGCGGCGGCGCTGCCGCTGGGCTGGCTGCGCACCCAGGGGCCAATCCAACCCGAACCCGCGCCGGTGGGCACCCTGCCGCTCTTTGGACACCTCTCCCCGGCCCACAGCGCCCCACCCACCCAGGAAGGCCCACAAGAGCTGCGGGTCTGTCTGAGGCCGCCGAGTGTCTCGCCCGAGATCGCCGGGCTCACGCACCTGCCGCAAGACCACCTCAGGCTCCTCCAGCCCTTTTGGGGCAGCACCAGCAAAGCCAAGCCCCCCGCCGAAGAGGGCGTTGAGTTGACCACCGCCAGCCTGCGCGAGCAGCTGCGGGCCTTTGCCCAAAGCGCGCAGCCTCAAGACACCGAGGTCGTGGATCTCTTTCGCGACTTTGTACTGGGGCAGACGGCGGCGCGGCGGCTGCAGGAGATTCAGCCCGACGACATGACGCGTTTTCTGGTCTGCTGGATCCGCATGGACGTGCCCGCAGGGTCGCTGACGCGGGTGCGCCAGATCTTTGCGGGGCTTGAGCACCTCTCCAAATGGTCGCAACATCAAGACATTGCGCTCCAGATGGACTTTGAGCACCTGCGCACCAACCTGGAGGGGCGCCTGCTGCGGACCTGCTCTGCCGAGGCCGCCTTTGGCAGCCTTCAGGGCACTGCGCCGCCGCCCGACCTGCTCATTGAGCGCCCCGAGCAGGCGCACGATGGTTTGACAGAAGTCTTGCGCCTGTCCCCCGGACAGCGCACAGTGACGTTGAAAGCTTTTGGAAGTGACGACTCAGGGGACACATGGGAGGTCCGCACGGCGCCCGAGCCGCTCTACCTCCTCAAAGCAGGGGATCTGCTCGACTGTCGCCTGGTGCGTTACGGACGGTATTGTTGGCTGGAGCGCCTTCGCAGGGTGCTCATTGGTGAATCGAGCGCCTACTTAAGGGGCCGGACATAGGACTTGTGGATGCACCTGACGCGGCCTGTCTGGGCCGTCAGCGGCGCACTGTCGCTGGCCGCCATGGCGGCTGCAAGACCCCAAGATGTGGGTCTTGTCGCACACTGTTCAGATTGACAGGGCACCGGGTGAGTCTTAGGATCACACCTCAAAGCAGATGTGGTTTATGGGGAGGGGCGAAGCCAGCATGAACGAGCGCTCCAAGCTCGGCAGATACACGCTCCAGCGCAAGATCGCCGTCGGGGGGATGGCCGAGATCTGGCTGGCCCACGTCGACGGACCCGACGGACGGCCCCAAACCGTCGTCGTCAAGCGGATCCTGCCCCACCTGGGTCAAGACTCCAAGTTCGTGGGCATGTTCCAGGACGAAGCCCGCACCGCCGCGCTTCTGGACCACCCCAACATCGTGCGGGTCTGGGAGCTGGACGAGGATCACGGCATCCCGTTCATCTCCATGGAGTACATCGACGGCCCCGACCTCGACTACATCATCGACCGCGCCAACCAGCTCGGCATCCTCATCCCGGTGCCGATCGCCGTGCGGATTGTGGCCGACGCGCTGGCCGGACTCGACCACGCCCACAACTTCACCGACACCGACGGCCAGCGTCTGGGTCTGGTCCACCGCGATGTCTCGCCGCACAACGTTCTGGTGTCGAGCCTCGGTGAGGTCAAAGTCTGCGACTTTGGCGTGGCCAAGGCCGCCACCAGCCGCCACAAGACCCAGACCGGGGCCATCAAGGGCAAGTTTGCCTACATGAGCCCCGAGCAGATCGCCGACCAGCCCCTCGACGCGCGCTCGGACATCTTCTCCATGGGCATCGTGCTCTACGAGTTGACCACCAACCAGCGCCCCTTTGGAGATGTCTCGGAGTTGCTGGCCGTGACGGCCATCTTGACCCAGGAGCCCAAGGACCCGTCGGCCTATGTCGATGATTATCCAATGGCGCTGCTCAAGATCGTCAAGCGGGCGCTGACCAAGGATCGCTCGGCGCGCTACCCCAGCGCCCAGGCCATGCGCCAGGATTTGGAGCTTTATCTCTACGAGCGCAACCTGCTGGCGGACAGCCAGGAGGTCGCGGCGTTCCTTGGCGACATGCTCAGCGACCGCCCCAGCTTTTTGGAGCCCGAGGAGCCCGCCCCGCCGCTGCGTCCCAGGTACGAAGAAGACGGGCGCCACCTCTTGCCGCCCCACCAGAGCCAACCCGGCAAGCCGCTCCAGCGCGTGCCCTCCAAGCCCTACCCGTGGCCACCGCCCGAGCGCCGCGTCGCCACCCCCAAACCCGACGCGGCGCCCAAAACAGACGCCCCCATGCTTTCGCCCATCAGCGAGCCCATTGACGTCGCCGACACAACGCCCGACCCGATCCCGGCCCCAGAGACCAGCACCGAGCGCTTCTCGTCCAACACCCAGGAAGCCAACCTGGGCAAAGGCAAGCCCGTGCAGGCCCTGGTGCGGGTCCTGGCCGTCGTCGCGGCGCTGAGCATCCTCGTGGTGGTCGCAGGCGGCGCCTGGGTCGTCTATGCACACATCGATGTGCAAGAACTCCTGGGGATCGAGGCCGATGATGGCAAAGACGAGCCAGATGACGCCGATCCTGACAACAAAGACACCAAAAACGCAGGCAAAGGCACCAAAGACGACCCAGAGGACGCCAAAGTCGGCGTGCTGGTGGTCAACTCAAAGCCCAAAACCCAGGTTTATCTCAAGGACAAGCGCCTGGGCAAAACGCCGGACAACTTCAAGCTGCCCATCGGCAAGCACAAAGTCCGGCTGGTCAATGAGCGCATGGGCATCTCCAAGACCATCAAAGTGCGCATCAAGCCCCCGCCAGAGATCACCACGGTCTACGAGGTCTTTGCCACCGGGACGCTCAAGCTCGACTTCATCACCGACAACCCCTACACCGTTTACATCAACGGCGAGCGCTACAAAGGCGACATTCACAAGCCCATCAAGCTGATCGAAGGCAAGCACACCATCAAAGTGCGCAACACCACCGGCCAGGACATCGAGAAGCCTGTGACCATCAAGGCCGACGGCGAAGTGAAGCTCCCCATCCGCATTTGAAAAGGTTTATGGGGCCACTGAGCGGGCCGTGAAGCAGAAACGGCGGTCGAGCTGGCTGGCGGTCTGCACGGCGAACGTCACCGCCACGTTGGCCTTGTCGCTGGGCAGCGGCACCGACCAGGCCCCAAAGCCTTCTTCGTGCACCCCCACGGTCTTGCGGTGCCCGCCCTCCCCCTCCACCAGCACCTCAACGCGCACCGGCGCCCCGCGGCCCGAGCGGGTCGCGGCGATT
>CAKZKQ010000113.1 GCA_937123825.1 uncultured Pseudomonadota bacterium | reverse complement strand
AAGGAAGCCAAGCGCAGCGCCGGCGACCGAACCAAAAGGGCAGCCAAGCGAAGCGCGGCAACCGAACCGCTCTCAGCGCCCCGCGCTGAGAGCCCAGGCTTGACGTTCGTCAAGCCTGAGGCTAGTTGATGGGGTGTCCTGTGAGGGTTCATGGGGTGTCATAAGAGGAGGGTGCCAGAGATGGTTGAAGCGATTCGTTCGGTGGACCCGGAGGTTGCAGCGCTGATTGAGGCTGAGGAGCGTCGTCAGGCCAACACGATTCGATTGATCGCCTCGGAGAACTACGCCAGCAGCGCGGTTTTGAGTGCGACGGGGTCGGTGCTGACCAACAAGTACAGCGAAGGTTATACCAACAAGCGGTACTATCAGGGTCAGGAGGTGGTGGATCAGATTGAGCGTCTGGCCATTGACCGGGCCTGCGATCTTTTTGGTGCAGAGCACGCCAACGTTCAGCCTTACAGCGGTTCTCCGGCCAACCTGGCGGTGTATTACGCCTTTTGTGAGCCTGGGGACACGGTGTTGGGTCTGGGGTTGCCCCACGGTGGGCACTTGACCCATGGCTGGAAGGTGAACTTCTCGGGGCGGTTTTACAACGCGGTGCAGTATTCGGTGCGGCCGGACACGGAGCTGATCGATTACGATGAGGTTCGGGCGTTGGCGCTGGAGCATCGGCCGAAGTTGATCGTGGCAGGGATCACGGCGTATCCGCGCGTGGTGGATTTTGCGGCGTTTGCGGAGATCGCGCGTGAGGTTGGCGCGAAGCTCTTGTGTGACATCGCGCACATCTCTGGGTTGGTGGCGGCGGGTGTGCACCCGAGCCCAGTGCCGCACGCGGACGCGGTGTCGAGCACGACGCACAAGACGCTGCGCGGTCCGCGCGGTGGGATGATTTTGTGTCGCAAGGAGCACGCCAAGGCCATCAACCGGGCGGTTTTCCCGGCGCTCCAGGGTGGGCCGCACAACCACACGACGGCGGCGTTGGCGGTGGCGCTCAAAGAGGCCTCGACCGAGCAGTTCAAGCAGTACGCCCAGCAGGTGGTGACCAACTCCAAGGTGCTCTGTGAGGGGTTGCAGGAGGCGGGCTTCCGTTTGGTGACGGGGGGCAGCGACAACCACATGTGCGTGGTGGATTTGACGCCCCGTGGGGTCTTTGGCAAGCCGGTGGCCAGAGCTTTGGAGAAGGCCGGGATTGTGTGCAACTACAACACCATCCCCTACGATCCCCGCAAGCCCTTTGACCCGTCGGGCATCCGCCTGGGAACGCCCTCTGTGACGTCACGGGGGATGAAAGAGGGCGAGATGCGCCAGATCGCCTCTTGGATCGATCGGGCGGCGTCGAACATGGATGATGAGGCGGCGTTGGCGACCATCGCAGGTGAGGTCGCCGAGATGTGTGCGCAGTTCCCGGCGCCGGGTTTGCCGCAGCACTGAAGTTGGCCGTTGCTTGACTTTCGGCGGTGCATCTGAAGACATCAGCCCGTTTTGAATTCCGCGCCAGGGCGGTCGCCGTCTGTCCTGGTTGCGTTGGATGTATTGCTCACGGCTTGACATCGACCCATGATCAACTTTGCCATCTCTATTGTTGCCGGGATTGCGGCGCTCGTGCTCTTCAATCTCATCCTGGGCGGGATCTGGTACGCGATCCTGCCTGCCGTGGTGATCTTTGTGGGCGTCTACTTTGTGTTGATGCGCCGGACGCTCAAGCAGGTCGAGGCCATCATGCTGCGCGCCCAGGCTGATCTGGCGCGGATCCAGGAGTCGGCCATGAAGGGTCGCCAGCGGGTCACCGAGCAGCAGCTCAAAGAGAAGATGATTCAGGCCATTGAGGTCATCAAGCAGGCCTACCAGTACAACAACTGGCAGTTCCTGGTGGAGTCTCAGGTCAACACCCAGGTCGGCACGCTGCTCTTTGCCGTCAAAGAGTATGACCAGGCCGAGCCCTACCTGCGCAACGCCTTTTTGGCCAACTCCATGAGCCAGGCCATGTTGGCGGTCATCTACTTCCGCAAGCGTCAGTATGAGAAAATGGAGGAGGCCTTTGAGCGCTCGCTCAAGCGCACCAAGAAGGACTCCATTGTCTGGGGCGTTTTTGCCTGGTGTTTGTGGAAGAACAAGGACCGCGACGGCGCCATCAAGATCCTCAACCGCGCCAAAGAGCACACCACCGATGAGCGCATCGAGGCCAACCTCCTGGCGCTGCAGAACAAAGAGAAGATGGACATGGAGCCCTGGGGCCAGGCCTGGTACCAGTTCCAACTGGTCAAGCCCAACCAGCAGCGCATGATCAAGCAGCTCCAGCCTCGCCAGCGCGGCGGCAAAAAGGCCCTCTACCGCTGATTTCAAAGCATGGACATTCAGCCCGTTTTGGGACGCCCCTGATGGCCTCAATCCGGTGTTTTCTTCTGCGTTGTGGCATGGAATGCGCTGCGGGCATTGGGGATTTTGTGCATTGAATCTGCACGTCTGCCCAATGCATTTATTAGATCACCACAAATGTTGGTTGTGAGGTTCAGATCACCGTGATCTGGCGGTGAGGTGCGTGTTTGATGCTGGGGTGTGCTTTGGCAACACACCAGATGCGTTGTTGGGGTTGGGCTTTGAGTCGCGTGGGAGCGGTTCAGGGCAGGCACAAGGGTTCGAGTGTCGTGGTGGGGGTGTTGTCGAAGGCCTCTTGGGGTTCAATTGAGAAGCACCCCTGACATAGGGCGGTGGGGTTGTTCCTTTGCCACTGCCCAGAGACGCCGACATCAACCCAGACGCTGCCCTGGCCTTCGATTTGGACGTCGCCCATGACATTGCAGCCAATGAGCGCGACGTTGTTGGCTTCGATCAGCAGATTGCCCTGGATGCGACAGTCGATGAGCGCTGTGTTGTTGGCGCGCGCGGTGATGTGGACGTCGCCGTGAACGCCGATTTTGCTTATGCGGGCGTGGTTGGCGTCGATGGTGATGCTGTGTTCCAGCCATGTCTCTGATGCGCCTTGTCCCACAATGGCCATCAGCGGGGTGTCGATGGGTGTGTTGGTTTGGGGAAGCGTGTGCTCTCCTGCATCCAACCTGGAGACGGTGTTGTTGGCGTCGGTGCGCGCTTGTGTGGGGGTGCACGCGGCGTATTGCAGGTCGTCGTCAAGGATGACGACGTCGGCGACAGCGCTCGGGCTGGTGCAGTGGGGGTCTGAGAAGGTCGGCAGTGGGGTTTGGCACTGGGTGGTTTGCCCCAAAAAGAGTGTCGCCGCGCCGGTCAAACGCTCAAAGCCGTCATCGAGCTGGTGGTATTTGATCTGGCCGTCACAGATCCACAGCGCGGTGGCCTGGCACTGTCTCGCCACGCACTGCTGGTCTTGTGACTGGCAGTCGCTGTCCACGGTGCACTCTGAGACACATATGGGCACATCGCATTGTGAGTCGTCGCGATCGTCACAGACGCCCTCACCGCATTGAGCCTGATCCTGGCATGCGGTGGTGCAGCCCCCACAGATGCAGCTTTGGGCATCTGGGCAGTCGCTGTCGGTGGTGCAGGCCTGGAGCCAGTGTGATTCACCAGACGTGCGCGGCTGCTGGCCTTGTGGTTGGCAGCCTGCGCAGAGACTGACGGTGAGCAGCAGTGAAAGTACGGAGGCGGCTTGCAGGCGTTTCATGGATGTCCCTGCGTGTCGTCATCGTCGGCAATGACGTTTTGTCCAATGTAGAGCAGCACGCGTCGCGACATGGTCGCAGGATTCTGCAGGGGGTCATTTAGGGCATCGACGCGCTGACGCAGTTTTTGGGCGCGCTGACGAAATTCATTGAGCAGCCCATAAACCTCTTCTTCAAGAGGATGGCCTGCTTCGAAGTCAAAGGCAAACGTGCTGCCGCCGATGACGTCCTGGTGAGCGGAGGTCGAGGTGTTCTGTTGCAGTTTGGCGCACAGGGCTCCGACCATGGCCTGATAGTGGTCAAAGACCGCCGCAGCCCAGCCTGTGCGTGAGCCGACTGGGATGACGTAGTTGCCACAGGTGTAGGCTTGGGTGCCGTCGCAGAGCGGGGATTCTTGGATGCGCCCTTCGGTCAGCAGGTGCTGGAGGCTCTCCTTGAGCAGTTCAGATTTGATGTGACCGAACTCTTGGAGCAGCGCCTGGAGGGTGACCGGGGCGCCCTTGTAGACCGCGATCCAGACCATGTTGGCGACGGCGTCCTGGGCCTCCCAGGGGGAACGGCGAGCGCGCTCATCGGCGGTGGTGGGGCGGTATTGGGTCCATGAACCTTGTCCCTGGCGGATGAGCAGGTTGTTGTCCACCAGATCGGTCAGGACACCTCGGATGAGGTTTTCTTCGTCTCTGGGAAAGCGCTCCATGAGCTGGGCGCGGGTGCAGGCGCCCTGAGCTTCGATGTGCTTCAGGATGGCCTCCCACAGAGAGCGGCCTTCTTCTGTGGCGCTCTCAAGCAGGCGTTGGCGCTTGCGCTGATAGGTGCGCAGCGCCAAACCAAACATGTCGGCGGTGACTTTCTGGTTGACCCCCTGACGTTGCAACTCTTCAATCAGCCCCAAAAAGACCTGGTTGGCGATATGGGCCAGCGGCGCGCGTTGGCCGCCGAGCGTGGCCAGGTGCGCGATCAACACCACGTTTTGTTGAACGATGGCGTCGATGAGCAGGTTGATGTCTTGGTGGCTGGCGTTCATGACCCATCCTCTTTGGTCCCCTTTTGACATAGCACTTTGAGGTGTGGCCGCCAATGTTGTCATGGTGGTTTTATGTTCAGTCGTCATAAATGACGTCTATCTTTGTGAGCAGGGACCGATAATGTTGTTGTGGGGCGATATGAATCCGTCTGAGCATCGTGTGTGTGCCTGTCATTGATGTGTCATTCGGGACACGTGGGGATGGCAGGCGGTCGACACGGGAGGTTTGTGGTGAGCTTGAAGCGTTGGTTGGCGCCGGTGTTGTGGGCAGTGCTCTTGTTGTCTGTCGTGGGGTGCGGTGTGGAGGACTCGGCCGGTGGTGGTCAGGAGCAAGCACCAGACGCCGGGGTTGAAGATGTGTCACCAGACGATGACACCGGTGGGCAGTCCGACGCTCAGGATGACGACGAACCCGATCTCGAAGAAGAATCGCCAGACCGCGACGGCGACGGCGTGCGCAACGAGAGCGACAACTGTCCGGATGTGGCCAACAACGATCAGGACGACACCGACGGCGACACGGTTGGGGATGCGTGCGACAACTGCCCCCTGGTGGCCAACGTCACCCAAAGCGACGAGCTTTGTTCTAGTAACTAGAACTGAAATATGCTGTTATTGCAATAATCCCAGATGATTGTCCTGTTGGGTTGGGAGCAAAATCTGGTATAAGGCAACTCAGTCCATAGACAGTGTTAACACCATAGTCATTGATTTCTCCATCAATATCGAATGGCAAGTTAGACTGCCCAATGTACGATGTTCCTGATGTTTTGATTTGGTTACTTGCTTCAAAAATAGCCACATCATAAATGTTGGTTGCATATAGTGAGCATTCAACACTTTTGGTTGGAGAACGGTCTAGAACCCGTACATATACATCACTGGAAGATGAACTATTTTTGTTAGGGGCATGAAATGTATGGCTTCCGTAGGATGTTCCTCCATGCCTATACCTATAACGATGGCGATCCAACCCACAAAGCACAGTAATGTCGTTGGATGCCAACCCTTCGTTGTAGATTCCCAAAGGCGTTCGGTAGTAGTTCTCCTCATCCCATGACAGCGGTCCACATGACGAAGTAGCGTTGTAATGTACAGCATTTGCACTTAGTTTTTGACATGCAATTAGTACCAGTATGCCTAAAAGTATGCTGGCAGTGTTTTTCATCCTTACTCTCCTTCTACGACCGTTATGACTTTAGGTCGGATTCTCAGTGTTGCTTTGAGCTTGTTTCTATCTACAAAGATCATTCCGACACCGTAATCTCTGAATATACCACCTTGTCGGTTTGATCTTCTTAGTTCTCCAGAAAGACCGTCAATTTGTTCATTGCTGTCGCAGGAAACGTCAATTATGCATGCGTCTTTAGAGCAGTAAAACATGTCAATGACCATGCTTTCAAACATAGATGAATTAGGGTGTTTTTGGATTAATTCATCAAGTTTAATCTTCACTCTGGACTCAAGATTTACGTCCCTCTCTTTGTTTTTGACCTCTTCTCTTATGGCTGAAACTCTATCCTCAAGTGCGTTTAGTTCTCTCTCTTGGCTGATTTCTTCTTCATCACCAAGCGGGGCTGACTTATTTATGATCTCAACAGGTTCATCTACAGTTTCTCTTTCTGCACAACCTATCAATGAAAGGGTTGCAAATGCGTAGATGAGGATACCGATCCTAAGCATTTTCTTTTCTCCTGGACTTTGGCTTATTGGACTTAAGCCTTCAGTTTTTTTACACGTCAGTATCGGCCGTGACGAGGACGACCTTCACGAATTCAAAACAGTCTAGAGCAGCTCGCCTTTGAGTCAGTATCGAATTGAATCCGTCATAGCCGCGTTTCGACGGACATCACAAGGTGTTAAGCTGACCAATGATCCGTTCTGGACTATGACGCCTTCGGAGCAATATAGAACTCAAAGGCGAGTCATTCTAGGCTACTCACCAACCATGAGGCTTCCATCGCGTATGAGATGCTTCACTCTTGGTTTGTGACAGAATCATTCGCACACAGCGAATGATTTGATGAATAATTGATCCAATATGGTCATGGTTTATTGGCAAGTCAACCCTCATTGGGGCGAGTTCTTATTATTTTGTTGATGTAAGAGACTAGAACGAAGACGGCGTTGGCGATGCCTGTGAGGTGCTTGATGGCCTGGCTGACGCCGACGGCGATGGGGCTCCCGACGCGACCGACAACTGTCCTGAGCTTAGCAACCCCGAACAGGAGGACCGCGACAGCGACACGGTCGGGGATGCGTGTGACAACTGCCCGGATGTGGCCAACTTCAGTCAGGCCGACGACGATGATGACGGTCAGGGCAACGCCTGTGCGGCGCTGCCCGATGGGGACGAAGACGGGGTGCCCGACTTCTCTGACAACTGCCCAGCGGTGCCCAACCCCGACCAGGCCGACGCCGATGGGGACAGTGTCGGGACGGCCTGCGCCAACTGCCCTCCGGCGGCCAACATCGACCAGCTCGACCCCGCTGAAGATGGTGTCGGAGCTGCGTGCGCTGCGCTGGGC
>CAKZKQ010000112.1 GCA_937123825.1 uncultured Pseudomonadota bacterium | reverse complement strand
TTGGGCCTGTTGGCGCGCGGCGTCTTTGGCGGCGGTGCCACCACTGGGCCACCTGGCCTCGGCGCGGCGCAAAGACAAACGCCAGCGCAAAGAGCCCCGATGCCACCACGACCATGGACGGTCCCGAAGCAAAGCCATCAAAGAGAAACGAGAGCAACGCCCCCGCCAGCCCGCTAAAGGCGCCAATCAGCGCCGAGAGCACCAGCATGATTGGCAAGCGGTCGGTCAAGAGGTAGGCCGTGGAGGCCGGCGTGATCAACATGGCGGCCACCAGCACCACGCCCACGGCCTGGATGCTGGCCACAATGGTCAGCGCCACCAAAATCATCATCCCGTAGTGCAACGCTCGCACGGGCAGCCCCATGGTGCGGGCCAGGTTCTGGTCAAAGGTAAAAAGCTCCAGTGGCCTGTAGAGCGCCACCACAGCGCCGATGGTCAAAAGCATCAACGCGCCCAGCAACCAAAGCTCGTCGGGGTGAATGGCGGCGGCGTTGCCAAAGAGGAAGTGGCTCAGCCCGCTCTTGGCCGCCGAGGGCATGTTCTGGATGTAGCTCAGCAGCACCACGCCGAGCCCAAAAAACGCCGCCATGACCATGCCCAGCGCCGCATCGGGGTAGGTGCGGCTGTGGCGCGTGATGTAACCCACCGCCAGCGCTGCCAGCATGGCTGTGCCAGCCGCCCCGATGACGATGGGGCCCATGGACTTGCTCTGCACCAGAATGAAAGCCAGCCCCACGCCGGGCAACGCCGCGTGTCCCAGCGCGTCGCCCATCAGACTCAGCCTGCGCAGCACCATAAAGGTGCCCAGCAAGCCGCAGGTGACGCCCACCATAACGCTGCCAGCGATCATCTGCGTCAAAAAGGCGTAGCGCAGACTGAAGAAGTCGACCGTGCGGTCCCAAAGTGGGTTGGCGCACAGATGCGCTGGCCAAAGCAGCACAATCAGCGCACCCCATACCCACAGGGCTCGCCCAAGGCGCGCGGGCAAGTCGATGCCGTCCAAGGCAGGCGTCGCATGCAGACGCGCCCTGTGCAGGGGTAATGGGCCGTGAATGTGTGGCATGGGTCGGGTTCAGGCAGCGATCATCATCCGCTGACCATCGGCGCCGTCGATGACGGCCAGATGGCCACCGTAGGCCTGGGAGAGCAGCTCTGGGGTGAAGACCCTGGAGGTGGGGCCGTAGGCGATCAGGCGCTTGTTGAGCAGGATCAGCTCATCAAAATAGGAGCGCGCCGTCTGCAGGTCGTGGTTGACCACGATGACCGTGCGGCCCTGGTCGCGCATCTCGCGCAGGAGCGCCACGATGGCCTCCTCGGTGGCCGCATCGACCCCCACAAAGGGCTCGTCCATGAAGATCAGGTCGCCTTCCTGGGCCAGGGCGCGCGCCAAAAAGACGCGCTGCTGCTGTCCACCAGAGAGTTCACCAATCTGACGCCGGGACAGGTCGGCGATGCCCACCTTCTCCATGGCCTCTTTGGCCTTCATGCGGTCTTTGCGGCTGGGGCGTCCAAAGAGCCCCAGGCGGCCGTAGCGGCCCATCAGCACCCCGTCTTTGACGGTGACGGGGAAGTCCCAGTCGACGGCGCCGCGTTGGGGGACATAGACCACGCGCTGGCGGACGTCGGCCAGCGGCTTGCCAAAGAAGCGCACTTGGCCGGCGTCGCGCTCGTGGAGGCCAAGGATGCCCTTGATGAGCGTGGATTTGCCCGCGCCGTTGGGTCCCAGGATGCCCACAAGGCGACCGCTGGGGATGGCCAGCGAGACGTCCTCCACGACCGGCGCGCGGTCGTAGGACATGGTCAGGTTCTGGACGTTGAGGCAGTGGGTCTGACGGGTCATTTCAAGTGGCGATGTCATGGCTGCTTCGCCTCCTGAGGCTTGGCCTTTTGGGTGGGGGCGGGCGCTGCCGCCTTGCCGCCAAGGGCCTTGGTGATGATCTGAGTGTTTTGCCGCAGCATGTCCAGGTAGGTTCCCCCCGGACCGCCGGGCTCACCAAGTGAGTCCGAATAGAGCGTGCCGCCGATTTTGGCGCCCGACTCCCGGCTGATCTGCTCGATGAGTTTGGGGTTGACGCTCGTCTCTACAAAGATGGCGGGCAGCCCGTTGGCCTTGACCGCATCGACGATCCGCGCCACATCGCGCGCGCCCGCCTCGGATTCGGTGCTGAGCCCCTGAACTGCCATGACCTTAAGCCCGTAGCGCTTGGCGTAGTACTGGAAGGCGTCGTGGCTGGTGATCAGCACGCGGCGCTCGGCCGGCAACGTCTCCACCGCCTTCTTGATCTCCGCGTCCAAGGTCCCAAGGTCCTTGATATAACCCGCTGTACGGGCGCGATAGCCCTCGGCGTGCTCCGGGTCAAGCTCAATGAAGGCGTCCCGGACATTCTGTGCCGCTTTGGTCCACAAGGTCGGGTCGTGCCAGATATGCGGGTCGGGGTAGTTGGTCTTGTTGGGGTCGCGCAGCGCCTCAATCCCCTTGCTTGCAACCTTGATGGAGGCCTTGCCGCCTGCGTTGCGCACCAGGTCATCGATCCAACCCTCAAGCTTGAGCCCGTTGGTCAAGACCATGTCGCTGCGCGCAATCATGCTGGCGTCCGCAGGCGTCGGCTTATAAAGGTGCGGATCCCCCCCAGGCTTCATGATCCCACGAACCTGGAGATCCTCGCCGCCGATCACCGTGGCCAGATCCTGAAGCATGGTCGTGGTGGTGACCACGGTCTTCTTGCCGCTGGCGTCCTTGGTGGCTGTGCCCGGACCACACCCGACCATCAAGCCCAGGGCGGCTGCGGCGGTGGTGAGCACAAAGTTTCGTCGGTTTATCATCACTTCACTGCAAGGCTGCATCAATTCGGTCACACAAGACATCGTCTAAGGCACACCCAAACATGGATGATGCTGGCGCGAATTTACGCATTATGCATGTCGAAGTCAATCATTAGGTGCACAAAACTTTTTGCTCCGGTGTGGCTCATCACGAGCGCGCAGCCTCTTGGCCTCGGTGTGGATGCAGGCCAAAATGGCAACCGCCGCTCAAGCGTCACCATCTTGTCTTCGTTTGGGGGCTGGGTTAACGTCCGTGGGCTTGAACGTGAAGCCTTGGGTTTTCCCTTTTGTGCGCGTCGAGCGCCGCGGCGCCAAGACCATTCCAACGCCATTATGGCTGGGGGAATGAATGTCCCTTGCCAGCCCCGTCGCCACGCCGCTGACGAATTGCATGTGGAGTCACCACCATGAACCGATTGGTGCTTATTCTTGTTGCCCTCTTTGTGATGTCTTTTGCCGCGGCGGGTTGTTGCGATGTTGTCCAGGACCTGACCGGTCAGGGGGGCGAGGAGTCTTCCGAGTCCGGTGATGATGAGTCCAAAGGGGACGATGACGACAGTGACGACGACGATGATGATGACGACGACGATGATGACAGTGACGACGACAAAGGCGATGACGATGATGACAAAGGTGATGATGACGACGATGATGATGATGATGACGATGACGATGACGACAGCGATGACGATGACGACGACGATGACGATAAGGAAGTAAAGAAGGACGGGGGTGAAAAAGGCGGCGAGGTTGCTCCCGAGCCCACTGGTGATCCTAAGAAGGATATGCTTGGCGTCTGGCGTGGTGAGTCGATCGAAGGCGCTGCGTCCAAGCGCCTTGAGCGCCAGATTGTGGACAAACGCATGGAGATCAACCTGGACACCTTTGTCGTCTGGGGCCGCTCCGGCAAACCGCGCCGTCGCCCCTACAACGTCGGGGAAGTCGACGGCAAGAAGATCACCCTCAAAGTCTCCGGGCAGACCGTCCAACTGGAGCTGCGCAAAGACGGCAAGCTGGCCATGACCGAAGGCCGCAGCGAAACCATCCAGATCTTCCGCCGAGCCGGTAAAGGCGACCTTTGAGGTGCTAGCCTCGTTGTGCTGCGTAAGCCCGGTGCCAACCCCCCACTCGGCCTGGGCCGTCGTCTGATAAGCCAGCACCCCCTTTACTGCACGGCTTCAGCAAGCACGGCTTGCTTTCAAGCCACCACCTCTCCCATCCAAATTGTCTCACTCCTGCGCTTTGAGCGTGTGTCTGTGTGCCTTTGCGCAGGCCCACAAGCGCTCAAAGTGTCTCCTATTGGCGACATTGTCTCCTGGATGTGCGCTCAAAAAGGTGACATACCATCCCTGCATACACCCGTCGGAACCGGTCACAGCGGCCTTGGTGTGCTGGCACACCCATTGCTCTTGTGGGCATCGAAGCTGGTTTGAACAATGGACTCAAACACCCAACGACGGAGTGTTCAATGACCGTGCTCCCCGCTCGAATTCTGATGATGGTTGTGCTGATGGTGGCTGCTTTGGTGTCGGCCTGTGACGACACCAACGCTGGCTCTGTCATCGTCGCCGACGGGCCAGACAACGTCCAGGACATCAACAACGCCGCCGGGCCTGCGGACAACGACAACGTCGAAGAGCCCAACCACGGCCTCGATGGGCCCGATGACATCAACAATGGCGCTCAAGAGCCCGAAGACGACGTTCCTGTGCCCAACGATGACATCAACAATGGTCCTGGACCCGACGACGATGAGCCGCTCCAGCCCCAGGGGCCAGTTCCCGAGCTTGGTCTGGGAGAACACGATTGGTGGATTCACGCTGGCTACGACCAGCGCTCCTCCATCAAAGGGCTCTTGGCGACCCACCCCGATGGGCACAGCGCGGTGCTGGTCCAACACGACGTTGGCCTCACCGTGGAGAGCCCCCAGGACTCGCTGCGTGTTCCCCCTGGCCGTTTTTCTTTGGTGGGTTTCGACGCTGAAGGGCGCACCACCCGTGACACCCCTGTGGCGCTCCCCACATTCCCGCGCCGTGACGACTATGGCGCCGTGGCCATCGACAGCACGCACAACTTTGTTGTCGTCACCGGCATTGTGTCGGGCTCTTTCAGTGCGGACGGCACGTCCATTGAACTGCCCGGCGGCCAGCCATCCATGGTCATCATGCATTTTTCGCCCGATGGGGGCCTCAATTGGTACGACATCTTTCCCATTGAAAGGTCAGGCCACTGCGAACACATCGCCGTCTCCAGCGCCGACCGCGTCGCCATTGCCTGCGACATTGACCGCCAAATGATGCTCGCCGTTTACGAGCCCGACGGCACCCCTGTCTTTAAAAAAACCTACGGCGGCATCGGTCACAACGGGATAAACTCTCCCGTCAACGCGTTGGCGTGGCATGCCGACGCGCTCCTGGCCGTTCAGGGGGTCACCAACAGGCCCTTTGAAGGTGACATCGACGCCGAACCCATCGATGTCCAGGGTGGACAGGATGTCTTTGCTGCGGTCTACGGCGCCAACGATGGTCAGCACATCTGGTCCACGTTGATTGGAGGAGGCTCCGACTCGTCAAACGACTTCCCCGAAGCCGGCGCCGGGATCGTGTTTGACGCCGCCGGAAACGTCTATATCTCGGGGCAGGTCGTTGGCAACGTTCGGCTTGGAGGCGATCTCATTGAGGCCGAATACCGCTCCGTTCCCACCGCCTTCCTGGCGTCGTGGGAGCCTCAAAGCGGGGCGCTGCGCTGGGTTGAGGTTGGTCCCGAATACTCCAGCGGCGGACCGGTGGCCTGGGACGCCGAGCGAGGCATTTCGTGGGTCAACACCACCGGGGTTCCGACCCCCGGCACGCTCAGCGACCGCCAAATCCATACACAGATTGACTATTTTTCGGTCCAGGATGGTCTGAAAAGGGCCACGGTACCGCTTGGAGAGAGGCTCGTCGGGTCAAACTACCAAACACACTTTGACGGCAGCGGTTTTCTCTACACCACCACCAGACTCAATGACGTCATCCCGCAAGACAGCGCGCTTGTGAATGAATTGGAGTTGAACCTCCAAGAGGGGCGAAACGACCTCATCGAGCGGTTTTCGCTGCCCATCCTTGTCCCATAGGGCCGTTTGGCTGCGATTTGGAGCCGTTTTGGCCTTGAGGAGGGCAAGGTCTGGCGGTTGTTGTGGGGGAGGGTCTTTAGGGGACCTAAACGGGCAGGCCGCCTGTGACCAACTCCTCGAAGGTGGTCGCGTTCAAGCGGCTGTAGGTCTTTTTTTGAGGGTCGTACCAGTAAACGGGGTCGCCGACCGCGTCTGGTTCCGCGCCCTGTGCCTGGAGGCGGTGTTTGATGGGTTTGAGCGATGCGGTCGTCTCCAGGTTGGACACCACGCGGACAAACCGGGGCCGCGCTGCCGGGAAGAGGTCGGCGCAGACGGTGTCCCAGAGGCTCTGGGCGTCAAAGTCGTGGTCCTTGGCCAACTCCACGGCGGCCATGCCCGCCCGGCCTTCGCGCCCCGGCAGCGAAATCCCATAAATGGTCGCCATGTTGATCCAGGGCAGAGATTCAATCACATCGGCAACCTGTTGGGTCGAGACATTCTCTCCCTTCCACCGAAAGGTGTCCCCAAGGCGGTCGATGAACCAGAAATCTCCTTCATGGTCCTGGCGCAAGAGGTCTCCGGTGATGAACCACGCGTCGCCGGGTTCAAAGGCATCGCGCAAAATGCGGGCTTCGGTGTCGCTGTCGGTGTTGTAGCCGTCGA
The DNA here is from genome assembly GCA_937123825.1 of uncultured Pseudomonadota bacterium. Classification (GTDB taxonomy): domain Bacteria; phylum Myxococcota_A; class Bradymonadia; order Bradymonadales; genus CAKZKQ01. Next base: position 344 of record CAKZKQ010000112.1, on the reverse strand, counting down.
ATTTGCCCAGCGGGTGACTGGCGTCGATCCTGGCGATGAGCAGCCCCGGCTCGTCCACACTGCAGGGGACCGGTGTCCCTGCGGTGTTGCGCACAATCTCCTGGGTCTTGGGATCACAGCGCACCAGGCGCAGCCTCCCCCTGGTGCCCATCTCTGAGCCCACCGAGCCAATCTTGTCGCCCGTCAGGTTGGCCAGCGCCGCGTTGCCCTCGGTGGAGCCGTAGAACTCCAGCACCTGGAAAGGCCCAAAGCGCTCCAGGAGCCGCTGCCAGACCCCTGGCCGCATGCCGTTGCCCACAAAAAGGCGCACCGGGTGCCGTCCCACCGGGCCCTCGGGAGCGTTG
>CAKZKQ010000111.1 GCA_937123825.1 uncultured Pseudomonadota bacterium | reverse complement strand
CCATTGGGCCGTACGATGCGCCGGAACGTCCGGGGTTTTTTACGGGGCGGATCGACACGGAGCGGGGGACGTTTTTGCACAACTCCCTGCTCTACCAGGTGCCCGAGGGGGGCACCCCCAACTTTCCCATTCCCACGATGTTTTATGGCTTTGAGCGCCAGCCTGATGGCAGCTTCACCAAGCCGTTTTATGTGGCCTTTGAAGACGGTGGGGACGCCATCCTCAATCCCTTTGGGTTGAGCTTTATGATGCACGGCGATGGCACCGCCACGATCCTCTTCTCTCTATTGGATCCGTTGCAGGACTTTATGGTCACGCAGGTGGACCACAATATGGATGGTCAGGCCGTGGAGAGCGTGCCCAGCGGTTCGGACGTGTATACGACCCGGATCACGTTGGGGCAGGACAATATCCTGGGTCGCTATGAGCCGGGGGCCAACCCGCTGGAGATCGTGCGCGCTGATTTTCCGCCCGAGCGTCTGGGGTTTGATGCCCAGGGTTCGCAGGGGCTTTACGGGGGTCAGGGCAACGCGCACCTCTTTCAGGGGCCCATGGGAGAGGTGAACTCGGTCTGGACCGATGATGAGCGCGACTCGGACCCCAACACGTTGGCATACGAGGATCACGAGGATTTGTCGGTCTATGTGTTGGAGGGAGCGTTTCCCCAGGGTCCCTGGACCAAGGTGGTCTTGCCCGAGCCCGTCAACACACCAGCGCAGCAAATTCAGCCCTTTTTCACTGGTCAGGGCCTGCTCTACACCCAGGACACCAGCCTTTATTACAGCGCTTATGGCGGGGAGCACACCGCCGAAGGCTACGCCAATTCGGACAACTGGGCGACGCCGGTGGCGATTTTGAGCAAGGACACCGACGCTGGTTTGGGCCGGATCATTGCCATTGGCGAGCCAACAGTGGGGTTCTTTGAGGGCAGGGCGGAACTTTATTTTGTGTATGCCAGCGTGCGGGATGTGGATGAGCGCTTGAATTTTCCCGACCTGGACCTTCAGGCCGGTATGGTGACGATCGATCCTTGAGCGCTCCGGGCCGCAGTCATGGTTTGGCGGCGGCGTTGATGCGTCCGAGCAGAGTGTCGTCGGGGGCGTAGGCGCCTTTGATGCAGTCGTAGGCGACCCAGGCGCCTGTGGTTTTGCTCTTGCCGACGTGGACGGTGTAGCCGTGGCCGTTGGGGGTTTGGAGCGAGAGCGTGAAGTTGGCCCACTGGATGTCGGAGCTGTCTCTGGGGTCTTTGATGTCTGCGCCGGGTTTCTTTTGTGAGCGCCAGTAGAGGTCGTAGGCCTCGGCCCGGGCTTTGAGGTCAAAGGGCTTGTTGTGGCGTTTGCACCAGAAGGTGTTGAGGATGACGCTCGACATGTCGTCGGGGTGGTTGAAGCCCTTCTTGCGCAAGTCGTCGGCCAACGGCGAGCCTTTCCACAAGCCCCAGTCGTTGCGCAGCGAGCGCCCCAGTCCAAAGTGGAACTTGATCATCTCGTCTTCGGAGCCCATGGCGTCGATGGCCTGGAGGGTCTCCTTGTCCAGGGTCTTTTCCAGGGCCTGGTGTGCTTCTTCCAGGGTTGTGGGGATGTGCTGCGCGGTGTGTTCTTTGGCGTCGTCCGGTGGGTTTTGCGCGCTGAGCAAAGACACCATGCCCATGCAGAGCAGCATCACAATCATCAGTGAAGTCACAAATTTCATCGCGTCGCTCCGAAAGGTTTGGCAGTGGGAAAGATATCCCTTTTTTTGAATCAACGTCCAGAACGCTTGTGTGGCCCTTTGGGTTTAAATGGCAGTGTTGTGGGCGGCTTTTGAGATGGTTTTGTGTGTGCGGGGGTGTGTGTTTGGACTCGGCTTGGCGGTTCGCACACACAATCGCACACAGATTGCCTTGTGGCGGGCGTTGCGGGTGTGATGTCTGCGGCATGCCGGGCTTGCAAATGCTGGTGCGGATGTTGCTTTGTGGGTTGTGCAGCAGAGATTCTGTGTGGCGCGCATTGCAACATGTGGGTGCAGTGCGTTGGGGCACAACATTCGTCAAAAGGAACGGGTTATGATGGATCGCAATACATGGGCATGGGCGTTTGCGTCTTTTGGTGGGGCTGTGATGGGTGTCATCTTCACCATCGGGGTGACGTCCTGGGCCGAGGACAGCGAGTTGGACACGGGTGACAGGGCGCTTCCCTACAACGGGGTCCTGGAGTTCAACGGTACGGCGTTTACCGGGCCTGCCGATGTGCGTTTTCGCCTCACGGACGACGACCAGTGCGATTACACCGAGGATCACGAAGACGTGCAGGTCTTTGCTGGTCAGTTTTCTGTGAGCATTGGCACTGTTGATGTGCAGAACAACCCGCTGCCGAACTGCATCTTTGACGCCGACCGGGTCTTTTGGGAGATGTCGGTGCGCGGCGGGGCAGAGGAGACCGACCATGTGCGGTTGGCCGGGCGTCAGCGGAGCAACCCGGTGCCTTTTGCCTACTGGGCCGCCGAGGGTTCTGACTTCAAGATTGACGGTGACATCAATGTGACGGTCAACGCCAACATTGGCGGGGACATGGTCGCGGGGGGCAACGCCAGCGTGGGTACGTCCAATGTGCGGCCGCCTTCGGGTCAGCCGCGCTTTGAGCTGCGCCACAACGTGGCCGACACCGTGGACAACTTCAACGATTTTCAGCTTGTGATGTGGCGCGGCGGGACGCCCGTCGACACCTTTGGCCAGGGGATCCAGAACGGGACCATGTTCTTCAACGTCCCCAGCGCCAACCAATACGTCTTCTACCGAGGTGGGACCACCAACCTGCTGACGCTGCGCGATCCGACCAGCACGCTGAATTCAGCGCTCAATGTCAGCGGCAACATCAACGCGCCGTCGTTGACGGGCATTGGGAGCATCAACTCTGGAGGCGCGGCGCTGGCCGCCGGTGGCGATTTTTCTGTGGGGGGCAACCTCTCGGTGACCGGTCAGATCCGTCCTTCGGTGGGTTCCCAGGGGATCAACTGGCCCGACAACTTCCACGGCGTGGGCAGCGGTGATGATGCCTGGATTGAGTACATCAATGAGGGCGGCGAGAACACGGCCTTGAGGCTTGGCGTTGGCAACGATGCTGACGATGACATTCAGCTTTATCAGCAGGGGGCGGTGCGGTTGTCGGTCAGCAACACCACCGTCAATGTCAGCAATGACCTCTCGGCGCCCAACAATGTCTGGGGGGCCTCTACCACGCGCGCGTTCAGCAACCCTTACGGTCGTGCCGCGAGGGGGGCGTCGTGTCCCAATGGGTATTATGTGACGGGCATTGATTTTCAGTTTAGCGGCACTTGTCAGAGCCAGTGCAATGCGGACGGCGCCGCTGTTGAGTCGGTGACGCTGACTTGTCGCAAGCTCTGAGTGGGTGTTGGCAGTCTGTGAAGTGAAGGCGATGATGGTGCTGGCGCGTTGGGCTCCATGCATGCCGAGCCGGTCTTGGTGAACGGAGCATGGCGAGGTTTGGAGAGATGGCTTCATTGTCTCTGCGTGAGGCCACACGAGCGTGGCTCGATGAGCTGGCCCATGATTGGGCGCGTTACATCAACCCCGATGAAGACCGGGAGTATGGGCTGGAGTTGGAGGAGCGCAGTGGGCTGTGGCGGCTTCTGGCGAGCTTTTTTCCGCTGGTGTCTCCCGATGGGTGCATCGAGGTCCAATTTGTTTCCTGCCAGTTTCCGAGCCGCATGGATGGGTCGCCTGCGGTGTGTCGCCGGCGAGGTTGGAGTTTTGGGCGCTCGGTGCGTGTGGTCTTCAGGGTGGTGGTGTTTGAGCCTGGGGACGGTGACGAGAACCGCTTGATTTACACGGTGATGGAGCAGGAGGTTTACCTCTTTGAATTGCCTGTGTTGACCGAAGAGGGGACTTTTGTCGTCGATGGTCAGGATATGGTCTGCGTGCCGGAGTTCTGCGCCCACGTCGATGAGAAACGCGAGCGTGTGGTGTCAGATGCGGGCGGTGTGCGTTTGATGACCCCAGGGGCTTTGCTCATGGCGCACCTGGAAGACGGCATGCACCGGGTGGTCAGGACAACTTTGGGGCGATTGGCGAAGATTGAAGACCATCGCCAGGTCCCCATGCCCCACAACCTTTTTTCGTTCAGGCCGCTCCACACGAGGCTGCGGCGCTGGGTGCGGGCGACGATGGAGCCCTTTGGGCCTGCCAACCCGGCGGCGGCGCTGGCCCATTTGCTCAAGGTCAGGCGTCCTGGGCGCAAGAGGTCCAAACCCTCGTTTTCCATGCTCCCTTTGGGGGCCGGGATTGCGGCCGATGGGACGCTCCTGGTGGAGCGCCAACCGCAAACATTGCCGCAGTGGCTGGTGGAAGCCGAGCCGTTGCTCGACGCCGATGTCCCTCCTGCATGCGGCGTGGTGGACGCGCAAGGCAGCGTCTGGTCGCCGTGCGATGGGGTGGTGGCGTCGGTCGAGGATGGGGTTTTGGTGGTGTCGCGGCCTTTGCTTGGAGAGTTTGGGTCGCTGTGCTGGCCTGAGGCTGTGCCGTTCTTTTCTGGCAGCGGGGCCTTAAAGCACGCTCCCAGGGTTTTGGTGGAGGTCGGTCAAGAGGTCAGCGCCGGTCAGCCCTTGGCGTCGGGGTATCTCACGGCTGGTTTGGCCTGTGGGCGCGACATCAAGGCGGCGTTTGTGCCTGTGGAGGTGCTGGCGCGGTGGTTGCCGGAGGCCGCCGAGGGGGTCTACCTCAATCCGGACAGCGATGTGGCGCAGCGCTTTGCCTCGTCGCACATCCACACCATCCGGTATGAGCTTAAGAAGGCCGATCGACCCGAGGGCGCTGCGTTCATCGGCGCCGATCTCTTGCCCGGTGAGGTCAAAGACCTGGATGGGTATGGGGTGGTGGTCGAGGGATCACAGGTCGATGTTGGCGATGTGTTGGTCAGCATGCCCGATGGTGCGCACCTGCGTGTGCCAGAGGGGCAGGGGCCTGCAGAGGTGGTGTCGGCGTGGTTTTTCAGTGTCGATTCCCGGCGAACTCAGACCTGCGAGCGTTCCATGCGCGACCTTGAGCGCTTTGATGAGGGGACCCGTGCGCTGATGAAGGCGGCAGGGGGCGCGTTGCGCTCGTTGTTCAAGTCGCAATTGGTGGGAGGGCAGCTCCTGTCCTCGATGGGCTACGATTCCAGACTGGAGGGTTGGGTGACGTTGCCGATGGGGACGCCCGTGACCGAAGCGTTGGTGGATGGGCTGCCCTTTGGTGCGCTGGTCGATCTGGCGGCGTGTGCCTGCGCGGATCACGATCTGGTGGACCGGTTATACCGCTTGATGGACGAGTACAACGCATTTGTTGACAGTCGCTTTTTCGAGCGTGAGCGCTGGGCCAGGACGGTGTCGCTGCCCAGAAATGTTTTGCAGACCGGCGTCATCAATCTTCAATCCACGCGCGCATTGATGCCGGGCGACGGATTGCTCTCGGCGCAGGGTCAGCGCGCTGCTCTAAACGCTGTGGTTGACGACGCGGGTCTGCGCGCCTTCTGCGACGCGGTCGGCGGCCAGCCCGAAGTAATTTGGGCTGTGAAGAGGGTGCCGCAGTGGGTCGGGGCGGCGCAGGGATTTGAGGCTGTGGAGGCGATGACCAGCCACGGCCCGCTCAAAGCCTCTGTGGGCCATCTCTATGCTGTGAAAACTCGCCCCTGACCCCTGCTAAGAGATTGCGTTGGGGTTGCTGGGAAGGCTCAGAGTGAGCGGCAAACGGCCTGGATTTCGCCGACGCTGGAGTTGTCGTTGGTGTGAAAGCCGTAAATCACGTGGATCCCAACCATGTACTGCCCATTGGGGCATATGGCAGAGCGGGTGTGGTTGGTGTGTGTGTTGTGTTGGGAGTTGGCTCCGTTGCCGTAGGATATGGTGGAGGCGCCAGGGCCCCATTGATGGCCTGTGACATTCAAGTCGCCGTTGATGGTCACGTCATCATAAAGTTGGACGGTGCGGTCGGGATGGGCGCCGTTGCCGACGATCATCAGCCCGTGGGTGCTGTCGTTGTAGATGGCGGCGCCGCCAGCTCCCGTGCCATGGGCATTCCAGCTTGCGTATGCAGGGGTCCAGGCCTGCGCGGTGACCTTGGTGGAGATGGTCGCGGCGTTGGCGCTCAAGGTGCCGCTGGTGGTGGCGTTGCCGGAGACCGAGAGGCTGCCAGCGCTGAGCGCGTTGGTGATGGAGCCGCTGTCGGCCGAGAGCGCGCCAGTGCTGGAGAGTGCGCCGGTGACGTCCAAGGGGCTGTTGAGGGTCGAGAGCGAGCCTTTGAGCTCAAAGAGTTCGGTGGTTCCGCCCCGGTAGAACATGTACTTATCGCCGGTGGGGACATTGAAGAACATGGTGGCGCCCTGAATGCCCTGACCAAATGAGGTCGTTGGAGAGCCGCTGTTCCACATCATCAATTGGAAGTCGTTGAAGTTGTTGATCCCATCGGTGTCGACGTTGTTGGCCAGCTCAAGCCGGGGCTGGCCCGAGGGAGGGCGGACGTCGGTGGTGCCCACCCGCGCGTTGCCGCTGACAAGCGCGTCTGCGGCGACCCGGATGTCGCCGTCAATTTTGAAGTCTGACCCTTCCGAGGCCCAATAGGCAAAAGGCACCGGGTTGATGCGCTGACGCCCGGCCAGCGCCACATGGGGGTTGTCGTCGTCGGCGCTGCGCACGGACATCTCCAGGTAGACCGCGTCGGCGTTGAAGAGGCAGGCGGGCAGGTCGCCGGTGGGTTGGCCGATGTTGACGCTAAAGCGCCCGGAGAAGACGCGGACTTCTTCGTGGTCCTCGGTGAAAGTGCAGTTGCCGTCGTCGGTGAGCGTAAACTGGATGTCCGCTGGACCTGTGAAGGATTCGCCGTTGAACTCCAACACACCGTTGTAGGGGATCGTTCTGGGGCCGGAGTCCAGTTCCGTCCCGTCGGCCCAGG
>CAKZKQ010000110.1 GCA_937123825.1 uncultured Pseudomonadota bacterium | reverse complement strand
GGATCACATCATGCGCCAGGATGCCGTCATAGCTTTCCGCGATGATGCGCAGGCTGTCGGCCAGCGAAAACGTGTTGATGGCCAGATCGCCGATGTCGGCCGGGAGCCCCAGCTTTTTGAGCGACGGCGCCGCCTCAGGCAAAATGCGGATCGCCGCAGACAGACCCCCTCTGGCCTGGTAGAGGTGCACGCGAAATCGACCCAGCGCCGTCGACTTCAAACTCAAGTCCACGCCCACCCCTTCATCCAGACTCTGCATCACCCAGGGCTTCAAACACCCCTCCAAGAGCTGCTGGGGGTTGACCGGCGGCTCGCCCATCATGGGCGTCAGCCGACCATCGATGCGCGCGATCGGCAGCTGATCGGCGGCCAGATGCAGATCGCTGGCGCGCTTGTGGACCGCGCGGCTGAGCAGCCCCGAGAGCGCAGCGCCAAGCCGCGGTGGATGGCGTCGCCTCATGGAAACCAACGTCTCTGCCGGCGGCGCGGCCACTTGAATCACCGGCGGCGCGGCCGCAGCAAGAGCCACAGGTGTGGGGGCAGTGGGCGCCACCGTCGCCGCAGGAGCCGGCGCCTTGGGCGGCGCGGGGGCGCTGGGAGGCTCGACGGCCGCCACCTGGGGCGCTGGCGGCGCCGGGGCAGCGGCCATTGGCTCGGTGTCGGCGTCGGTGAGGGGAGCAGAGGCGACTTCGAGCGCAAAAAAGACATCAAAGCCGTCGTTGCGGTGCTTAAAACGCCCTCGAAAGCGCTCTTTGCTGGGCAAGACGTGTTCAAACACCACTTCGCCGTCCTGCCTCATCTGGGCCTCTACCTCGGGGCTAAAAAGATCCCCCAGGTAGTGGCGCAGCATGTCTTCGGAGGTGACGGGCATGGTGAAGGCCGTCTCTGCGCTGCCTTTAAAGAGCCGCGGCTTCTTGTCGGTGCCCATGTGAAGCTCGGTGGCGCCGTTTTGGCAGACAATGTTGAGCAGGCCATTGATGCGAGGTCTCATGAATGTTCACTCCAGCGGTGACAAGAGGGCTTGGACGACATCACCGGGGATGGTCTTGGACAATGATTGACGCAGTTGGGCGTCGGGGATCGCAAAGAGCGCCTCGGGGGCCATGGCCCAGCCGTGCAAGGCCCGCAGCGTCAAGGCGCGCACTTCGAGCGGCAACAAGCGGCGGTTGAAGTCAGACACCATCGCGGGGTTGAGCGTGGCCAACTCCAGATACTGACGCGCCACATAACCCTCCAGACCATAACAGGTCAGCGCCCCGTCTTCGGCCCGCTTGTTTCGGCCCAAAAAACGGTCGGCCAGGCTCGGCAAAATCTGCCAGACCGAATCCCCCTCCTGCTGCCCCTCCCCTTCGAGCAGCGCCTCGGTGTCCTGACCTTCTTCAATCAGCACGCGGACCGAGTCGGGCTCCTGGCCGATGAGGGAGTAGATCTCTTGACCGACGGTTTTCTCGACCACGCGGTTGATCAGCGAGGAGATGACGCGGTCTTCGATGGACTGACCGCGGCGCGGGGCTTTTTTATCGCGAGGTTTGAGGTGGATTTCGAGTTCAAGGCCCCTTTGGCGGCCTTCACGCGTGATCTCACGGTCGGGAAAGAGTTGCAGAACCAACGCCGCCAGGTCATCGCGCCGCAGCGGACTGAGCCAGCCCAGCTCCGTCCCTCCACGGCCGTATTCCAGGGTCCGATGCAGGACATGCAGACGGGCACAGAGATCCTGGCCAGCCTCCACAGAGATGCGCTCGGCGTCCACACCCTCAAAGAGCAACTGGCACAGGCCCACCACGCGCTTGTCGGGCTCTTTGAGCGAGGCGACCAGATGCTTGACCCCGGTGGGGTCATCCTGGCTGATGGTCGCAGCGGGGACCGGGCGAGGCCCTGGATGGTAGCGCACCTCGATGAGGCGCTTGAGAAACGCCTCGATCTCTTTGGCGCGATCATCAATGGGCAGCTCGATGACCAACCCCTCGGGCCCTTTGACCTTCAAACTTGAGGTCAAAAAGCCGCTGGCATGCTCCAGGTCTCGCAGCTGCTCCCAGGGCAACACGTGGCGCTCGTCGCCAAAGCGACTAAGGAGCACCCTGTCGGTAAAAATCAGCCCCTCAAACGCCTTGCCCGAACCCGACAGCGGCGCGCACGCCACCACGTGCTCGCCCTCATAATGGGCCAGACCATAAGCGCAGCGCGCCAGCGCCTGACGCACCTCCGGACTGCGCGTGTGTGGCGGAAAAATGGTCTCTTTGCGGGCCAGCAAACCCCGTGCGGCTTTATGGATTACAGCGGGGGCCGACGCCCTTTGATGGACACTGTCCTGACTCACCCAACCACCTCGTTGTCTGGCCCCAGGCTTTGGGGCGTGGTCTTTGTGTCGTGTGGGACCACCGCGAGGGCAGCAATGGCTGCCTTTTTAACGCAGCCGACAAGAGATCGCCAAGCAACGCACCTTGCGGCCGCACGGATTCAACACAAACACAAAGCGTTTGGGGCCAGAAGATATGCCTGCGCATTGAAATGACAAGGCGGCGAAAAGCGCAAGCATGGCAGACATCGCGAGGGTCAGGTGCCTTTGGCGATTGAAGCGAGACGCCGCCCTGAGCCGCTCATCGTAGGGCTCAAAGAAGAAGCCGCAGCCGAAGAGATGGTGGGAGTGGCACACGGCGGCGCGAAGTTGCGCGCGGACCGATTGTGGACGTCACTCGTCGGCAACAGATTGGCTGGTCTTGGCGCGCCG
>CAKZKQ010000109.1 GCA_937123825.1 uncultured Pseudomonadota bacterium | reverse complement strand
CTCCAATACATCTCGGCCATCCCCGTTCACGAAGGGCCGCCGATGATTTTGACCGAGCGCAGCGCACTGAGCGTCGGCGGCCTGCACAACTACGAAGACCGCGTCACCTGGGGCAAACACATCCTGGAGCGCGTGGCGCTGAGCCTTGGCGACCGGCGCTTTGAGGCCGCCACCAAACACCCCACCGCGCCCTTCCCCAAAACGCTGCGGCCCCCTGCGCTGCCACTGGCCAATCGCTGGCGCCGAGAAATCAGCGCACGAGCGTTTGTCTCCCTGCTGGTGCTCTTGCCCATGGGTCTGGCCAATCTGATCGCGATGAAGTCCTGGTGGGCACCCTGGATGGCCATTGCCAAACACGACGCCGTGCTCATCCCCACGTCTGTGCCGTGGTGCACGCTCATCGGCACCGCCATATTGCTGGGGCTCGGCGCGATGACCGTGGTCGACTCAGACAACGACCGCATCCGTCGCTGGCTGACGGTCTTTCACGTGCCCACGTGGGTGCTTGTGGCGGCGGTGCTTGCGGGGTTGAGCCCTTCCACCGAGGATCACATCCTCGACATCTCGAACTTTCGTACGCTCGACAAACCCGTCCACATCAACACCCTCTTGCCCCTATTGTCTCACCCGCAAAATGCCTTCAACAAAAAGGACCTGCGCCACATCGACATGACGCGCGCCGACCTGAAGGACCTGAGCATCGAGGACAGCAACCTCCAGGGCGTCTCCATGCGCCAAGCGCGCTTTCAACGCCTCTCCCTCTACCGCAGCGACCTCTCAGACACCGACCTGACCGGGGCATCATTCAAAAGCTGCGTGTGGATAGACATCACCGCCCAGGGCGCCAATTTTTCCAAGATCAAAGGCCCCCGGCTGCGACTCCTTGGCGCCAAACTGGAGCACGCTCTTTTTGAGGGCGCCGACCTGTCCAACGCCAGACTCAAAGACAGCACGCTGACCTCGGCCAATTTCAACGACGCCAACCTGGAGATGTCCGATTTGCGAGGCATCAAAGCGGCCAAGGTCTCCATGGAGAGGGCCGACCTCTCAGGGGCCAATCTGGCCGCCGCCTACCTTCACAGCGCCAAAATGAGCAAGGCCAACCTGGCCAGCAGCGCCTTGACCCACGCCAACCTCTCACACAGCACGCTGCTGGAGACCAACTTTCACAACGCCAGCCTGCGAGGGACTCAAATGGATCACGTCAAAGCCTCCGGCGCCGATTTCAAAGACGCCACGCTCATCGACGTCGACCTGAGCCGCGCCGACCTCTCTGGCACCAACTTCAGCGGCGCCAAAATACTGCGCAGCGACCTCACTGACGCCAATCTCACCGGCGCCGACCTGACGGGGGTGGATCTGGCGGCCTCCAACCTCTCGGGGGCCGACCTCACCGGCGCCACACTCCCAAATACACAACACAAAGGTCTGAAATTCAGCGCTGACACCATCTGCCCTTCAGGCCAACACTCGGCCGCCGACACCTTCTGCCCCAAACCACCGACCACCGACCCCTGAGCTGGCCTGGCTCAGAGCGTCAAACGGGCGAGCACCAGCCCCAGGGCCATTAAGGCTGCTTCTTCGAGCCAATCCTCAACATCGTCGTGCGGCATCAGTGCATACACCACGCCGCCCGGCTTCGACTCCGGCTCCAGCTCGCCAAGGAGCCGCCCATCCCAGCGCCGCAGCGCCACGCGCCCCCCGGCCCTGGCCATCCGCTCCACGCTCCCCCACAACTGCCCCGCATCGTCCTCAATCAAGACACGGCGCGTATCCCCATGGAAAAAAATCGTGCGGCGGTCGGGGCCATCCTCGTCGGGCTCGGCATCAAAGGGCGACGCCATCCCCTCGCGCCCCAGCGTCCCCACGGTCCAAAGCGGATCCACCTCAGCCTGCTGCGCTTCCCCGTCGCTGGCCACCAAAGAGAGCACCAACCCCGAGCGCAGTCCGCGCCGAGCGCTGTAAAGGCGCCACCAGAACTCTCCGTCGTCGTCCACAGCGCTCCACTCCACCGCCTCCACCCCCAGGCCCTCCCAGAACCCTCGGTGGTGGCTGTGCGAAGGGCGCACCTGGGCCATCGGCTCGTCGTCTTCGTCGAGCAGCACCCCAGACATCGACCGACCCACACTCAACTCAAGCCACATCGCCCCATCCCCACACGCTGTGCTCCGTCGACCGCCCTGTCCTTCGAGCCTCAAAGGCGCGGCAAATTGGAGGGCAAGCGGTCCTGGTTGGCCTCAAAGAAGTCGATCCGCTCCAACCACGTGCGCGCATACGCCCTGCGCCCCTCGGTCGGCGCGTCCTGCAAATAAGCCTTGAAGGCCTTGCGCGCCTCGGACCAACGACGGGTCGCAAAGGCGGCCTCGCCGCGCAGCTTGTGGGTCCCGAGCAAGAGCGTGCCCTTGTGACCATCGGGAAAGTCCACGCCGCTCCAGTCGATCTGCGACACAATCTGACTGAGTGACTCCCAGCGCTGCCCCCGGCGCATCTTCAGCGCCAGTCGGTAGCCAAAAATCGGATGTTTGCGCTTGTCCCACTGCGCCATCAAGTGCACCACCGGGTCCACCGGCGCATCCGAAATGTACTCGTCAAGCGCATAGCCATCGCGCATCAAGATCCTGGCCTGGATGACGTTGTCCGCCTTCTTGGAGGTTTTTGGCAGCGCATCAAAGAGCGCCTTGGCCGCCTTCTGATCGCCGCGCTTCCAGTGGGCCAGACCCTTGAGGAAGTTGGCGCGGCGCTCGATCTTGGCCGAAAGCTCCAGGTCCTCAGGCACCTCCACCTCACAGTCATAATTCTGCCGCCGCGCGCGGTACTGCTCGCCGGTAAACCACAACTCGTCGGTCAACCCTTTTTGGGCAATCTGCAACTCCAGAATCCGCTCCACCTCGTCGTCAGCTTCGGCCGAGATGGCCTCGCGCAGCGCCTTCTCCAGCGGGTTGGTCCCGCAAGACTCCTGGGCGATCGACGGGCGCTTCTGGATCCGGTCCACGCGCTCCAGATCCGAGCTGAACATCGCCACCTTGGACTCATCGAGGAGCATCGCCTTCCAGCGCCCCTCGACCTCGGCCAGCGGCATCCCAAAAGAAGCCTCAAAGTCCTGGCTGCGGTACCAGGCCACCACCGGCTCAGGGCCGTAGGTGTCCAGACAATAGCGCACAAAAGAGCCCGAAATCCGGTAGGCCACGCTGAGGTTGGTCGTGGCAAAGCCCAAGGGCGAAAACAGCTCCTCCAGGCGCGGCGCGCGCTTCTTCTTCAGGGCACGGCGAGCCTGCTCATGGGCGGAGAGCGGAAAGTCGGTCCAGGCCACCGCCACCGCAAAGCCCTCCACCAGGGCCGGGTTGTACCAAACCCCTCCCAGGCGCCCTGGAACCCTCAGCGGCGTGTCAGAGAAGGCCCCGCTGGTCACGTGGGCCAACTCGTGGGCCAGCGTGCTGACGGGGAAGCTGTCGGCCGAAATATAAAGTTCGCCCAGGTGCACTTTGGCAAACTTGGTGCGGCTGGCGCCGGTCAGCTTGCGCTTCACGGTCCGGTTGCGGTGCCAGTAAATGGTGGTCTTGGGCATCTCTTTGGGCTCAAGACCAAAGAGTTGACGCTGGCGCTCCCACTCAAACTCGGCGTCGACCATCATCCAGGGGCGCGCATCGGAGGGCATGTTGGCGGCCATGACGTGCTCGATGCCGTTGCGCGTCTCAATGGCGCTCAGCTCCCCGCGCATGTAGCGCTCATCAATCCGGTAGCCCAGCTCAGCGTCCTGCCAAACCAGCCCCGTCACCAACGCCGCGCTCAACCCCAGCGACACATAGCGCCACCAGCGCGCCGAGCGCCACCCCTCATCAAAAATCGTCACCAGCGAGAGCACCACCCCCGACCAGCCCAGCACCTCCAGCGCAAACCAGCCCGCCCGGGCCGTCATCACGGCGGGCTTCTCGTTGGGCGGCCCCAGGAGCATCCCCGCCAACGGGTGGGCCACCTGATACACAGGCTCGGCCATAAACCAGCCGACCGCCTGGACCAGCAATATCAGCCAAACGGCCACATACACCCCGTGGCGCCAGCGCTGCCCCCAATTCTGGG
>CAKZKQ010000108.1 GCA_937123825.1 uncultured Pseudomonadota bacterium | reverse complement strand
AAGCTCTTTCACGTCAAACACTGTCCATGGGAGGTACGGACGTTGATGAAAACACGTTGGACAATTTTGTGGGTGGCCGCCGCGCTCTTGCTCGCTGCTGCCTGTGATGACCCTGGAAATTCAAATACTGGCTCCAACCCGGATGATCCAGCCAACAACGCTCAAAACAACGCCCAGAACAATGACATCAACAACGATGGCAACAACGACGCCAACAACGATGTCAACAATGACGACAACAACGACACCAACAACGACCCCGACCGCCCGCTGATCCTGGTCGACGCCGACGAGGCGCTGGAGTCCGTCAACGTCTTTGTGGGCACCGGCGGCTATGGGTTTGGGTATTCGGGGCTGACCCCGGCGGCGCAGGTCCCCCACGGGCTGGTCAAGCTGGGCCCGGACACGACCCGGGGCGGCGCCCATCCTCCGCAAAACCACTTTGGCGGCTACAACATCGAAGACCCGGACCTGCGCGGCATGAGCCACCTGCACTTTGTGGGCACCGGGGCCGGTGACTACGGCAACCTGCGCGTGCTGCCCACCACCGAGGAGCCCCAGGGCGACCCCGCCACACACTTTGAGCCCATGGACAAGGACTCGGAGCAGGCCCAGGTGGGGTACTACCGCGTGGACGTCGGCCAACCCGACGCCCGCATCACCGCCGAGGTCAGCGCCACGCTGCGCGGCGGCTTCCACCGCTACACCTTCCCGCAAGGCACCGGCGGTCACATCTTGATGGACCTGGCCGCCTCGGTCACCGACGGCGGCATCGAAGACGGCGCCGTGACCGTCACCCCCGAGGGCGCCGAAGGCTGGCTGACCTACAAGGGCGGCTTTGTGGGCCGCACCCAGCCCTTCACCCTCTACTTCTCGGCCACCGTGGACCCCCCGGCCGCTGCGGCGCGGATCTGGTCCGAAGGGCAGATTCAAGACGAGACCCAGGCCGAAGGCCCCACCATCGGCGCCACCTGGCGCTTTGATGACGATCTGAATCAGCCCGTCGTCATGCGCGTGGGCGTGTCGCTGGTCGATGAGGCTCAGGCCAGAGCGCACCGAGAGCAGGAACTGGACGGCAAGACCCTCGAAGACGTCCGCGCGCAGGCCGAAGAAGACTGGAAGGCGCTGCTGGGCAAGGTCCGCATCGCGGGCGCCAGCGACGAGCGCCAGGAGGTCTTCTACACCGCCCTCTACAACGCCTACCGCATGCCCACGCGCTTTGACGGCGCCGACGGCCGCTACCGGGGCCTGGACAACGAAATCCACCAGCTTGAGCCCGGCCAGCGCTTCCTGAGCGACCTCTCGCTCTGGGACAGCTTCCGCACCACCCACCCCTGGTACACGCTGGTCAACCCCGAGACCCAACGCGACAGCCTCAGCTCTCTGATGCTCATGTACGAGCAGCGCGGCCGGATGCCTCGCTGGCCTGCGGCGCTGAGCTTCACCGGCAGCATGATCGGCTCCTGCGCCGACATGCTCTTTGCCGAAGGCCTGCTCAAGGGCATCGACGGCATCGACTATGAAACGGCCTTTGACGCGCTGCTCTCGAGCAACTTTGGCGCTGTGCGCGACGACATCGAGGGCGAATTTTCCCGCGCCGGGGCCGCCGAGTACATCGAACTGGGCTACCTCCCCGCCGACATCTACGACGAGTCGGTCTCCATCACCCAGGAATACGCCCTCTCGGATGGCTCGCTGGCCAACATGGCCGACGCGCTTGGCCGGCCCGAGGCCCAGTGGCTGCGTCAATACAGCCGCCACTGGCGCAACCTCTTTGACGACCAGAGCACCTTCAGCCTGCCGCGCAACGCCGACGGCACCTTCTGGGACGACGTCAACCTGCGCAGCGTCGGCGGCCGCAGCGGCCCCTACACCGAAGGCAGCGCCTGGCACTGGCGCTTCTACACCCCCCACGACGGCCCCGGCCTGGTGGAGAGCTTTGGCGGCCCCGAAGCCTTGGCCACCGAACTGGAGGCCTTCTTTGAGGGCTCGGACTACAGCAAAGAGCGGATCAACACCGCGCTGCCCAACGCCCTCTACTGGCACGGCAACCAGCCCCCGCTCCACACCGTCTTCTTCTTCCACGACGCCCAGCGCCCCGACCGCCTTGCCCACTGGGTGCGCCAAATCCAGCTCAAGGCCTACACCACCCTGCCCGACGGCCTGCCCGGCAACGACGACGGCGGCACGCTCTCGTCCTGGTACCTCTTCACCGCCCTGGGGCTCTACCCCATCGTCGGCAGCGACCGCTACTACGTCACCCCACCGCTCTTCCGCCTGGCCGAAGTCGATCTGGCCGACGGCACCACGCTGCGCATCGAAGCCCCCGAGGCCACCGAAGAAGAGGTCTTCAACCCCGAGGCCGTCCTCATCGGCGACCAACCCGTCCAGGGCGGCATCCTGACCCACGACCAACTCTCGGACACCACGCTCTTCTTTGGCACCCCCTGACCCCCCACCCTTCCCCGCCCGGACTTCGCTTCACCCCACCGCCATCGAATGGACAAACGCTGGTCTTGTTCCAGCCCCCGGTATATACCGATGGCGGGGTAGGTTCCGCAGCAACTCGCGCCCATACGGTCAAACGCCCCTGGCGCAGACCACACAAGACCCGAGCGCCTGCGCAAACCGATGAACAAGAGGTCCACATGACGACGACATACTGGGAGTACATCCAACTCGATCAGCTGCTGAGCATCCAAAGCGGCCTGGAAGGCCCCGGGGACGTGGCGCTGGCCGATGAACTCCACTTCATCGGCATCCACCAAAGCATCGAGATCATCTTCAAGCTCCTGCTGCGCGAACTGCGCGCCGCGCGCGGCCTGCTGGGCGCCAACTACGTGCCAGAGCACGCCATGCCCGAGGTCGTCAAACACCTCGGCCGCGCCAACGAAGCCCTGCGGGTGACCATCGCCCACTTCCGCTATATGGAGCTGCTGACCCCGCTGGACTTCATGGAGTTTCGCGCCAAGCTGGGCACCTCCAGCGGCGCCCAATCCTTCCAGATGCGCGAACTGGAACACCTCATGGGCCTTGGCCAGGACCAACGCCACGAGCTGCTGCGTCGCCTGCGCGCCCGACTGGCCAGACCCGAAGACGCCGACCCCTTCACCCCCTTTGTCCTCGACCCGCTGGGCGCCATCCAGAGCCAGATCAACGCCCACATCACGCGCAAAGAAGCCCAGGGGCTCGACGCCAGCGTCGACAAATGGTCTCGCCAGCACATCCAAAAAGCCATGGATGACATCGAAACCCAGGGCACGCTGCGCAGCGCTCTGGAAAAGTGGCTCTTCCGCACCCCAATCTGCGACTCCACCCCGCCGCCGCCCAACACCCCCATCGATGACCAGGCCTTCGCCGAAGACCAGCGCGTCGTGCGCCACTTTGTCGAAGACTACATCCAGCGCGGCAAGTCGGTGGGCTGGAACGACGGCCACGTCCAGGCCGTGCGACAATTCCTCGGCGCCGGTCAGCAAGACTCCAAGCTGGACTGGCACACCGAACGCGTGCGCGCCGCGCTGCTCTTCATCGAAACCTACCTCGACCTGCCCCTGCTGGCCCTACCCAGGATGGTCCTGGAGAAGGTCGTCGAGTTGGAGAAGCTCGCCAGCCTCTTCCGGGGCGCCCACGCCCGCATGGCCGAGCGCGTCATCGGCAACCGCCCCGGCACCGGCGGCTCCCCAGGGCTGATCTACCTCGACCTGACCCGCGACCTGCGCGTCTTCCCCGAACTGATCCAAATCCGCGGCATCCTCATCCCCCGCGACCGACGCTGGGCCTTCCCCGGCATGGAAGAGTTCGGCTTCAAACTCGGCCAGGACGACGGCTGCGACTGACGCCAAACCACACGCCTGACCAAACCCAAGAAGCACAAAAGCCGCCGCTGTGTTGAACACAACGACGGCCTTCAAAGCACGGCGCGTCAAAGCGCCAGCATCAAACGATCCCGCAGGCGCTGCGCGCCCGGTCCAACACATCGCGGGCAATCGCGCGGGCCCGCTTGGCCCCCACCGCCAGCGCGTCCTCGACCAGATCCGGGTTCTTATCAAACTCGGCCTTCTTCTCGCGCGCCTCGGCAAAGCGCTCCTTGATCAGCCCCAGCAACTCCAGCTTGGCGTGACCATAGCCGTAGTTGCCCCCCTGGTACTTCTGACGCATCTCCTGCTGCTGCGCCTCGGTGGCAAAGAGCTTGTAGAGCGCAAAGACATTGCAGGTGTCGGGATCTTTGGGATCCTCCAACGGCGTCGAATCGGTCTCGATCGACATGACCAGCTTTTTGAGCTTCTTGCCCCCCAACAAAATCGGGATCGTGTTGCCGTAGCTCTTGGACATCTTCTGCCCATCAAGCCCCGGCACTGGCGTCGGCACACCCAACTTATACGCGGGCAACTTAAAGGTCTCGCCGTAGCGATGGTTGAAGCTCGAGGCAATGTCGCGGGTCATCTCCAGGTGCTGCACCTGATCAGAGCCGACCGGGACCACATCCGAGTCGTAGATGAGGATGTCGGCGGCCATGAGCACGGGATAGGTAAAAAGCCCCACGCTGGCGGCGATGCCCTTGTCCTTCTTCTCTTTGTAGGACACCGCGCGCTCCAACAAGCCCATGCCGGCCACCGTCGCCAGCAGCCACGCCAGCTCAGCCACCTCCGGCACATCCGACTGACGGAAGAGCGTCGCCCGCTGCGGATCAAGACCCAGCGCCAGATAGGTCGCGGCGGTGTCAAAGGTGTTGCGCCGCAGCTGCTCGGCGTCGTGCAACGTCGTCAGCGCGTGGTAGTTGGCGATGAAGTAGAAGGCGTTGTCCTGGCGCTCAATGTGCTGCCGGATGGCCCCAAAGTAGTTGCCCAGGTGCAGAATCCCAGAGGGCTGTACGCCTGAGAGGTAACGCGGGTTGGTCCCCATGGTGCGTTCTCCTTGTGCGGATCAGCGTCCGATGTGGTCGTCACACACGGACTGACAATGTCAAAAAAGAGATGATGAAGATGCGGGCGCCAGACCAGGCCGGCGCAATATCAGCAAACAGGCGCGCTGCACCACCACCACTGGCCGCCGTTGAGGGCCAGGGTCTTGCGGGTGGCGATGTGGTCAACACGAGGCTGTGTCATGGCGCTTGTTCCTGGTGCAGAGCCACCGACGGGGCTCTTAAAGAGGGTGCGAAAAGGCAGCCTGGACATGTTTTGCCAAGCCGCGTCGTTTGTCCGCCTCAAGTGTGTAAATCCTTCCCAGAGGTCTTTCAACCCCCATTTTCACCTTCAAACACTTCAGCGTCCACAATATAGTCTTCCAGATCACCCATATCGACGTGCTCCTGGCTGATGACGCGACCGCGAACCGAAATCCCTGCCTCGTGCACGCTCTGGTCACTGCCCGACACCAACGGATGCCACCACGCCAGCCCGCGCCCCTCGTGCAAACGCCGGTAGGCACAGCTGTAGGGCAACCACTGAAAATCCCCAGCGGTCTCGGGCGTGATCTTCTCACACTCATAGACTCGCTCCAGGCGGTTGCTGTAATCGGTGCATCGGCACGTGCCCGAATCCAAGAGCGCACACGCCACGCTGGTGTAGAGGATGTCCCCGGTCTCGTCGTCTTCAAGCTTGACCAGACAACACTGCGCGCAACCATCGCACAGCGACTCCCACTGCGCCTGGGTCATCTGGTCCAAGGCCGTCGTCTCCCACCAGGGCTCACCGGAAGGCTGCTGCGATTTAGGGTCGTCGGTGTCCATCAAACCATGCTCCAGGCTGCGCGTCGCTTTGGCATCAGACCACGCGGGCCTGCTCCAAACCATCGTGCAACGGCGGCCACCGAGACGCAAGATCTGCGCGCGGTGACCTCACCAAAGGGTGTCGTGGAGAGTATGGCGGATAAAAAGAATGGGGAGCGCTCAAGGGTCGTTTTTGGGGCTCCAGAAGATGGAGAGCCTCACCGGCAATGAACCGGGTTTGCCTTCAGCGTCGTTGTCGAGCGCTGCGACCACCTTGACCAGCTCCCCAAAGGCGGCCTCAAGCTCGGCACGGCGCTCGGGGCGCAGGTGGAAGGTCATCGTGCGCGCAAAGCTGTTGGGGTCGTTGTCAAAAAACCGCCCCTTGATGGTGTCTGTCAGGTTGCCCAACAAGCTGTTGACGCCGCCGATCCTGGCAATCCAGGTGTCGCGCACCAGCGAACTGATCGACTGGGCCACACGGTAGGTCACCGTCCGCCCCGGCTTGGCCACGATCCGCCCTTCCCCCTCAAGCTGCTCGAGCGCCTTGGCCAACGTCGCTGGCGGCACCTGACGCAAGACCTGCGAGAGGCGCGCGGCGCTCATGGGCTCGGCCCGCAGCATGAACTCGATGCGCACTGGCAGGTTGTGCTCAAGCTCGGGCTGCAAAAAGTGGGTCTTGAACTCCCGACTGAGGCGTTTGGCGGTCCGCTCGCTGACCCCCATGGCCGCCCCGGCCTCTTTGAGCGTCACCCCTTTGGAGCGCAGGTGCTCAAAATAGGCCACTTGCACCCAGTTCTGGAGCACCTTTTGCGACACCCCAAAGGAGGCCGCCATCGAGACGGCGGGCCCCAGCAGCGCATAGACGATCCGCTGCTGAAGCTCCTCCTCTGGCAGGCGCTCGGGGTCCTGCTGGGGAGTTTTGGCCTTATTTGGGGTCTGATCACTCACCGCAATCAAGCTCCGTACACGCGTATGACCCTTCGTCACAGAAACAAGTGTTGCAGCCGTCTGCCGCCGGCACGCTCACCCCCAGGTCTTCGCACATCGCGCCCGGTTGGGCCAGGTCTGCACAGAAACCACCATTGTCCGTGGGGCAGTCAAAGTCATCTTGAGGACACTCCACCCAACCACAATGGCCCCGGTACTGGTCGCAAATGTCAAAGTCGGTCAGCGAATCGCACGGCGGGCAGTCCACATCATCACACAGCCACTGGCCGTCATTGCACACACAGTCGCCGCCGCAGCCCATCTCCATCGTGTCACCCTCTTGGCAGATGGGCTCGTCGCAGGCAATCTCGGTGCAGGAGTACGCAGCGCCGTCGCAGAAACAGGTGTTGCAGCCGTCGTCGGCGGGGAAGCTGGCAAAATCCAACTCGGGATACTCACAAGAGCTGCCAGGGTGGGCGGGAGAGGCACAGAAACCGCCGTTGCCAGTGGGACAATCAAAGTCGCCTTCAGGACACTCCAACCACAGACACCCCTCGCCCTCGCAGTCCTCTGCGTTGCCAAAATCCGGACAATAAAAACAGTCGTTGTCCAAACACAGCCACTGCCCATCGACACACGGGCAATCCTCGCATTCATTGCTCAGAAACTCGCCTTCCTCGCAAACAGGGTCAGGAGGGCCCACATCGCCGCAAGGCTCTTCGGTGCACGACCAATCGCTGCCCTCTTCACAAGTGCAGGTGTTGCAACCATCGACCGAAGGCATCGACAACCCCGGATACTCGCACGCGGTCCGGCCGGGCACAACGCGCTCAACGCACGCACCGCGGACCCCCTCCGGGCACTCCTCCACAGACAAGTCGTCGGGACATTGGACCCAGCCGCAGCCAAGCTCCTGCGAGCAACTTGCTTGAGAGACCGAACCACACGCACCGCCGCAAGCCACATCGGGGCACGACCACTGCCCTCCTTCGCATTCGCACTCAACGCAGCCGCTGTAACCCAGTTGACCGTCCTGACAGACGCCCGTCACACAGGCAATCTCGGTGCAGGCCCAGCCTCCCTGCTCGCAGACACAGGTGTTGCAGCCGTCGTTGGCCTCCACCTGGGCACCGGGCTGATCGCACACATCCCCAGGGTCGGCCTTGGGCAACGGCAGCGGGCGGCGGCCACGGTCGCGCAACTCGTCCAAAAACGCGGGCTCAAGCACGTCTGTGGGCGCGCAGACCAAAAACCCATCAAAATCGTGCCGTGAGGCCACAGCGCCGGGGCACCGAAAGCCCTCAATGATCAACTCGGCGTCGTAAACGCAGTAGGTGTCCTCTTCAAAGACCACCTCCTGACCTTCCCCGCACACACCGTCGGACACCGACGCGTCGCCGGGGCGATCGTCGGAACATCCAGACACCAACGCCGCGACCACCGCCGCGACCACCATCATCATCCACATCTTTCGCATCGTAGCGCACTCTCCCATCGAGGTTTGGATACCCGCACGGCGCGCCAAGCGCCCAAAAGGGCCATATGCGTCCCTTTGTGTCACCCAAGCTAAAGCGTCGCCCGCCGACTGTCAAACGCAAAAAGGGCCTTCCATGTCCCTTTCCAACCATGACACTCAGTGACAGCCTTTCCCTTGTCTGCCAGACGCCCATCTGCTAGAAGCAAACCGATCACGTTGGGGTAACCGATGGCGATGGCCAGGGCATGGAGCCCAAAACACCTCGCATCGGCCTGACGCTCTGACTCCAAGAGGCGCTCCAAAGCACCGCATGAGTGCTTTGTGAGATTTGCGCGCATTCAACCCGGGGATTGTCCAGATGACCGCCCAACCCACAGACTTCAGCCAACTCCTGAACCTCTTTGAGATGGAGTCCCTGGCGCGCCAGACGCTGGCCCCCATGGCCCGCGACTACTACATCAGCGGCGCCCACGACGAGTTGACGTTGCGGGACAACCGCCAGGCCTTTGAGCGCCTGAAGCTGCGCTATCGGGTCATGGTCGACGTCAGCCAGCGCTCGACCGCCACCACCGTCCTGGACCACCAACTCTCTTCGCCCATCATGGTGGCGCCGACCGCGTTTCACCGCATGGCCAGTGAAAACGGCGAGTTGGATACGGCGCGCGCGGCGCAGTCGCTGGGCACGGTGATGACGCTCAGCACGCTCTCCAACACGCCCGTTGAGGCGGTGGTGGAGGCTGCGGGACAGGCGCCGGTGTGGTTTCAACTCTACGTCTACAAAGACCGGGGAGCGACACAGGCGCTGGTCGAGCGCGCCGAGGCAGCAGGGGCCAAGGCGGTGGGCGTGACCGGCGATGCGCCGCTGCTGGGGCGTCGAGAGCGAGACGTGCGCAACGGCTTTCGCCTCCCAGCCGGGCTTGAGATCAGCAATATGACCGCCTCGGGCATGGGCGCCTTGCCGCAGGAAAGCGGCGAATCGGGGCTGGCGGCCTATTTTGCCAGCTTGCTGGACCCGGCGCTGACGTGGAAGGACCTGGACTGGTTGGCGTCGATCACCAAGCTGCCGGTGTTGGTCAAGGGGATCGTCCGGGCCGATGACGCCGCGCGGGCCGTGCGCCACGGCGCATCAGGCATTGTGGTCTCCAACCACGGGGGGCGACAACTCGACACCTCGGTGGCCACCATCGACGCGCTGCCCGAGGTCGCCGACGCGGTCCGCGCTGACGTGACGGTCTTGCTCGACGGCGGCATCCGGCGCGGCACAGACGTGCTCAAGGCGCTGGCGCTCGGCGCCCACGGCGTGCTGGTTGGCAGGCCCGTGCTCTGGGGGCTGGCCACCGGCGGCCAGGCCGGCGTGGAGCACGCGCTGGGGATCCTCAACCAGGAGCTGGATCTGGCCATGGCGCTGGCCGGGACGCCCACCATCACAGACATTACCAGGGACCTGATTTTCAGACATTGAGCAGGAGCACGGACATGAGCGGAGCATTTACAGGCAAAGTGGTGTGGATCACCGGCGGCGGCAGCGGCATCGGCAAGGCCATGGCGTTGGAGTTTGCCAGACAAGGCGCCGATCTGGCCCTCTCGGGGCGCCGCGTGGAGCGCCTCGAAGAGGTCTGCGCCGAGGTGGAAGCGCTGGGACGCCAAGCCATCGCGGTCCAGTGCGACGTGGCCAGAGAGTTGGACGTGGAGGTGGCCGTCAAGAAGGTCATCGAGCACTTCGGGCGCATGGACGTCGCAGTGGCCAACGCTGGCTTTGGCGTCTCGGGCAAGTTTGAGGAACTCTCTGCCGCGGACTGGAAGCGCCAGTTTGATGTCAACGTCATCGGGCTGGTCAGCACCGCGCGTCACGCCCTGCCCCACCTTAAAAAGACCCAGGGACGCCTGGGGTTGGTGGGCAGCGTCATGGGCGTGCTCTCTGTGCCCGGCAACGGCCCCTACTGCGCCTCCAAAGCCGCCGTGCGCTCCATCGGTCAGGTCCTCTCCATGGAGCTGCACGGCACCGGGGTCTCCTGCACGGTCATTCAACCCGGCTTTGTCGAGTCCGACATCGGCCGCGTCGACAACAAAGGCAACTTCCGTCAGGACTGGAGCGACAAGCGCCCCAAACAATTCATGTGGAGCGCCAAAGACGCCGCCCGCGTCATCGCCCGCGCCATGCACAAGCGCCGGCGCGAGTTCACCTTCACCCAACACGGCCGCCTGGGCGCTCTGCTGGGCCAACACACCCCCAGCTTCGTCCACCTGGCTCTGACCCGCTTTGGCAAAGGTTGAGGCACTCGCCTAGGCACCGTTGCGCAGCCCGCTGGGCGTGCTTAAGCTTTGCGATGAGAGCATCTTCAACGTGCGCCGCTGCGCGCCGCATCGCAGGACAGAGCCCATGATCCTCAGCACCTCCTTGACGGCCGACCCCATGTCGCGCGGCGCCCCCTGATCCAGCCCCACAACGCGGCGCCGGGCGCGACGCGGCTGCATCCGCACCGGCCTGCCCCCTCCCCATTCTCCTGTCTCTAAACACCATCGTGTCTTCAACACTTAGAGAATATCAGGAGAATCTCCATGTCTGCGTCACCGCAAAGGGACCGGCGCGCCCACAGGCTCCTTATGGGCTTGTTGGCGGTCGAGGCCCTCGACGAGGTGGTCTGCGCCCTTCAAGGGGCCGCTTGGCCGCTGATCCGCACCGATCTACACCTGACCTACACCGACATCGGCCTCTTGCTGACCGTGCCCGCCATATTCAGCAACATCGTGGAGCCGCCGATGGCGGCCTTGAGCGACCAGGGCCGCCGCCATCTGATCATCGCACTGGGCGGCCTGGCCTTTGCTGGCGCCACCTGGGCCATCGGCGCCGCCCACTCCATGGCCAGTTTGATGGCCGCCATGCTCCTCTTCTACCCCGCCTCGGGCGCTTTTGTGGGCCTGGGCCAGACGGCCATGATCGAGGCCACCGGTCAAAACCACGAGGCCTGGATGGTCCGCTGGACCGTGGCAGGCTCGCTGGGCGTGGTCCTTGGGCCGGTCTTGCTCAGCGTTGCGCTGGCGGGGGGCGGATCATGGCGCTGGCCCTTTGTGGCGCTCGGCGCTGCGGCGCTGCTGCTGGCAGGCTGGACCTGGCGCCACAGCCCCCCATCGCCCAAACGCACCCAAACGGCCAAGACAACCCCCGCAACATGGCGCCAAATGCTCGGCAACGCCGCCATGGCCATCTCCAAGCGCGACGTCTTGCGGTGGCTGGTGCTGCTGACCGTGGCCGACCTTGTCCTTGAGCAACTGGTCACCTTCGCGCCGCTCTACATGGTCGACGTGGTCGGAGTTCAGGAAACCACCGCCGCACTCGTGCTCGCCGCCATGACCACTGCCGCCCTTGGCACCGAAGCGACGCTGATCGCCGTGCTCAAACGCATCGACGGCCTGACCTGGATGCGATGGACCGCTCCGGTGGTCCTGGCGAGCATCGCCGCCCTCCTGCTTGGCCCCTGGCTGCCTTTGAAAATCGCCGCCCTGCTCCTCATCGGCGCCGCCAGCGCGGGCTGGTACGCCATCCTCCAAGCTCGCCTCTATCAATCTCTGCCCGGCCAACCCGGCATGATCATGGCCATCGCCGGGATCTTTGCGCTTTTGGGCGATCTGACCCCCGTCGCAATGGGCGCGCTGGCCAAACATTGGGCCTGACCCCAACGCTGGGCCTGACGGCGCTGGCTCCCGTAGCGCTGTGGTGGACCTTGCGTCACCCCTCTACAACCCCCAAACTGGCATCCCCGCGCACAGGCACAGAGGACACCCCACCATGAAAGAAAGCGTTCAGAAGAGATTGACCCGGGGACTTGGCTCGCGCCCCGTAAGCTGGAAGGCCCCTCAAGGCGGATACACGCGCGCGCAGCGCTGGATCACCACTCTGGCCGACGGGCGCAGCGCCTTCGTCAAGCTCGCGCTCGACCCGCTGACTGCCGGCTGGCTGCGCGATGAGATGCGCATGTATCACACCCACCAACTCGACATACTCCCGAGGCTGCTGTGGTGGGACGATGACCCGCAAGAGCCCATGCTGGTCATCGAAGATCTCAGCGCCATGACCTGGACCGAAGCGTGGACCCCCGCACGGGTCGAGGCTGTCCAGGAGACGCTGCGCACGTTGAATGCGCTGGCTGCGCCCAAAGACACCCCCTCCATGACGGACAAGATGGGCGCCATGCGCGGCTGGCCTCAGGTGGCCCAGGACCCGGAGCCCTTTCTCAGCACGGCGGTGGCCTCCCAGAGCTGGCTGGAGCGCGCGCTGCCGACGCTGATGGACGTCGACCGGGTCAAGGTCCTGCAAGGCGACGCGCTCTGCCACCTGGACGTGCGCAGCGACAACCTCTGTTTTCGCCCTGATGGCCGCGCCATCCTGGTCGACTGGAACTTTGCCTGCACCGGCAACGCCAGGATCGATCTGGCGGCATGGGCGCCGAGCCTCCACATGCAGGGCGGCCCCCCTCCCGAAACGCTCCTGCCACACGCCCCCGCCGAGGCAGCGTTCATCAGCGGCTACTTTGCCTCTGTGGCAGGACTCGACCCAGCCACGGCCTCGGTCAAAATCCGCGCCCTCCAACGCAACCAACTCAAAGTCGCCCTGCCCTGGGCCTGTCGCGCCCTGGAGCTGCCCCCACCCGATCTGCTCGACTGAAGACCACCCAAAGGGCTACACTGGGCTCCATCAAAGATGGTTTGGCTGGGGACAAAGCGATGAAACGAGCGCTGGTGATGATGGTCTTGTGGATGGGCGCGGTGCACCTGATGGGTTGCACGCAAGACGCCGACGATGAGCGCGCCGCCATCCAACCCGACACAGACGCCAACAACGACACCTCCCCTGGCGCCCAGGAGCCACTGCCCATCGACGGCCCCGGGGCCTTCAATGTGGGCTTCCAGCGCCACGAGTTCCAGTACACCCCAGCGGGACAGGAGGCCCTGCGAACCATCCGCGTGGTGATCTGGTATCCGACCGAAGACACCGAGGGAGAAGACGCCTACTACGGCGATCTGCTGCCCCGAGAGGGCATTTTTGACGGCGCATCGGTCGCGCTTAACGCCCCCGCCCCAGTGCTGATCTTCAGCCACGGCAGTCAGGCCGTGGCCGAACAAAGCTGGACCACCATGGAGTTCTACGCCAGCCACGGTTGGATCGTCGTGGCCATGGACCACCCCGACAACACCCTCTTTGACAACACCGGAGACATGGCCAGCCAGATCGACTGGCGCCCTCAGGATGTCAGCCACACGCTCGACTACATCGAAGCTCTCCAGGGGCCCGAAACCCTGGCGAACCTCTTCAGTGACCAGATCATGATGGGCGGCCACTCTTTTGGCGGCACCACCACGCTGATCGTCTCGGGGGCTGGTTTTGACGTGGACAACCTCGATGAGGTCTGTGAATTCTTCAACGAAAACTGCCAGGTGCTCGAAG
The DNA here is from genome assembly GCA_937123825.1 of uncultured Pseudomonadota bacterium. GTDB lineage: Bacteria > Myxococcota_A > Bradymonadia > Bradymonadales > CAKZKQ01. The sequence goes on along the minus strand of CAKZKQ010000108.1, from coordinate 1,654 downwards.
AAGCCAGAGGGCGGCTGGCTCAGGGCTACCATGACCCCCGCATCAAAGTGGCCTTCTCGATGACGCCCGGCGGCTACGTCCTCTTTAGCGACGAAGGGCTGGCCAAGATTCAGATCCCGATGATGATCATCACCGGCGGACGAGACTCACGACTGCCCAACGAAGAAGAAGGCGACCCGATCTGGGCCGCCATGGAGCGCGATGACAACCTCCGGCTTGACTTCCCCCAGGCCGGACACCTGACCTTCTCCAACCTCTGCGAACTCATCAGCGGATTCGGCGAGGACGACGGGTGCGGCGATGACTTCATGGACCCTGCCGAAGCGCACAGGGTGGTCAACGCCTACACCATGGCCTTCGCCCGCCACCACCTCCAGGCCAACGACACCGACACCGATTTGATCACCGGCCAACGCACCTTCTCCAACGAAGTCGTCATCTCCGTCGCCCCCTGAATCCGCAGCGATTTATTCCCACAACTGTCCGCGCACCCCCATCAATACGGCGCACACACCCCATTGTTGGTTTGCGCACACCTTTTTCCTACGATGGCTCCATGAAAGACGGCCACACATACCCAAGGCTCGCCGTGCTCTGCACCGCTGGCGCGCTCACCTTGACCATGGCTTCATCAACCGTGGCCCAGCAAACACAGCCCCCTGCCCCAGAAGCCTCCTCACCCTCATGGTGGCAATACGGCCTGGAGACCATCGGCGGTGTGGAAGTGGCCACCACCGTCGGCCAAGCTCAGATTGAGGCCATTGACTCGGGCGACCAGGTCGTGGCCGAAGGCAGCGCCGCCCAGGACAGCATCAGCGTCTCACTCTACGCCCCACCCAAAGAGTCGGGCTGGGAGCTTGGCCCCTCTTTTGGCTTTGTCTCACACACCGTGACCATCGCAGACTTTGATCAAATCCTGCCCCAAAATGCCCAATCCCAAGGGGTCACCGTCGGCGCGGTCTGCTCCGACCCCGACAGCGGCCAGCCTCAACCGTGCCGAGGCATCAACGCCTACAAGCTGAAGCTGCGCAGCATCTCGGCCGGCATCGAAGGCGGCTACCACTACGTGCTCCAACGCAAGGGCTCCGCCTACCAGCCCTTCGTCAGCTTCATCGCCGGGGTCAAAGCCATTGAGCACCGCACCGCCACGCTGACCATCAACCCACAATCCAAGGGCACCCTGAGGCGCCTGGCCTATTTTGAAGCCGCACACCTGAGCGCCAGCGCCGGGCTCAGTTGGCCCCAATACCACATGGCGCTGCGGATCTTGCTGAGCCACGAGATCTATGCAGACTTCGATCTCAAGACCCCTGCAGAGTTTGCCGGCGACGTCATCTGTGACCCAGAGCTTGGCCGGTGCAGCCGCCAACGCGTCTTTGTCGACCAGACCGGCATGAGCATCACGGGCGTCTCACTGGCCTTGAGCGCCTTTTACTGACCCAACAACGGCAAAACCATGACACACCACAGCGCACAATTTGGCCTCCTTTGCCTGCTCCTGGTCACCCTCGCTGCGGCCTGCGCCGATGGTGGCGCTGACGCTGCCGCCCCCGTTGAGCTTGAAGGCGTCGGCGGACAGTTCACCCTCTGGAACCGCAGCCAATACACCCTGCTCGAAACGCGCCTGCACACCGACACCACCTACACCCAGGCC
>CAKZKQ010000107.1 GCA_937123825.1 uncultured Pseudomonadota bacterium | reverse complement strand
CGGGAGTCAGGGCCTCGCCTAGGCCGCCGATGACGCCGTTCGAAGCGCCGTTTAGCTTCCTAATCTGCGGAGCAAATTGGGTCAGCCAGCAGCCTTCGCGGTAGTTACCCAGCCCAGAGTTTATGGTCTCCTTCCACAACGCCATCGCGGAGATGTAGTGGTTGACCGAAGCGTCGCCCTCTTTGTTGCAAGCGATGATTCGGAAGTTGGGCGATGCGAGCTCGAGCTTGTCTTTGAGCCAGATGACCCAGGCGTTTTCACCTAGCTTGTGGGCACCACCCGTGACTGCGACAGGGCTCCCGTTGTCGGAGACCGTGACACTGCCGCTGTTGACGTTGACCCGCACTTGACCGTATCGACCGGCAGAAGGATCGGTATTGCCATGCTGTACCATCCAGAACCTTGTCACCTGGCTGGACTTGTAGTCGAGGTCCAGATCGCCTGGAGCATAGACGCAGGCGAAGTAGTATGTAGCGCCGCCTTCGACACCGAAGCCGCAATCCGCGAGGTGGGCGTCGGTGAGGCTGTCCCGTCGATGCTTCAGAAAAAAGGCGTTCCCGGAATCGTCGAGCGCACATTGATTCGTCCGCCGGGGTCCCAGTTGGGGCCTATTTCCGATGCCCAGCGGCGGGCCATTCTCGATGCCTCTCCGATGGCGTCGAAATATGACAATGGTATTGATCGAAAATCGGCCTTTGAAATCCTACAGGCCCGGGCTGAGGCTGCCGCCAAGGCCGCTGAACAGGCAGAGGCCGATGAAGTGCTGGAGGCACAATCACCGATGGAGCGGGAGTATTCTTCGGCTCGCAGATATTCGGGAAGCCGGGTCGGCAGATCCTCGTCCCGGGTGCAGCACCGGAAAGACACGTTTGCATCGGCGATGACCGACGCGGTGCGCCGGGCGCGGCCCAGCAGCGCCACCTCACCAAAGTACTGCCCCGGCATCCCCAGCTTGGCCAACACAACGGGCTGACCCTGGTCGTTGACCGCCTCGATCCTCACGCTGCCGCTGACGATGATGAACATCGTGTGGCCGTAATCGCCCTGGCCGCAGATGGTCTCATTGTGCTCGTACTGACGCGGAAAGACACGATCGGCCAGGACCTTGCGAGTGCTGGCGTCCAGGACCTCAAAGAAGGGAACCCCTCCAATGAGCGAGACGCGGTCGGTTTGCGGGACCCGCGCCAACATCATCGTCGGCGCCTTCTTGATAAACGGTGAAACGGACATCAGCTCCGCCTACCTCCTGATTCTCCAAAGGCCGTCATCTAAAATCGCGTGGCAAGGCGAGACGACAGACCCAGACAACACCGCACATCGACCTGCGGGGACCATTTCTGGGTGTGGGTCGAGGGTGCGCGTTCCGGCCATGTGTGCTCAGGTTATGGTTGGGTTTGCGATCCACCTTCAACGGTGGCAGTCACGCGACAAGATCGCTTTTAAACACCGCTTGGCGCGCCAGAGGCACGTCAGGAAGGTGTCAGGGACGACATTGACCGCTGTCGGCCGACCGATGACGGGAACAAACACCCACACAACCTGAATATTCACCACACCATACATACCCATTGCGACCCCAAACGGTCAAGCCGCCAACCCCTCTAGGGCGTGTTTGCCAAATGGGACCGAGACAGGCGAGGGCAATGGCATCGAGGCAGAGAGTCGAAAGGCTTGGAGTCACGACAGTGACTCTCAAGAGATGACATTGAAAAATGGCATCTCTTAGACCTTGAGATTCTCTACAATCGAGGAGAGCGCAGGCGGGTCTTTGACCCGTTGAGCATCGATGACGACGGGATCGTTGTCATTGGGCCGCATGTCGATGGGAGATTTTGCAAACACGCCCTGGATGAGACAATCCGCTGGGGACAAAGCCCCCTGACCGGGCTTGCTTGCCGGGCAACCGCGATGTAACCATAAACACGCTCTGTTTGGTCCCACATCAACGCCTTCACTGGCCCCGCGCCGCCGACACCGCAGGCGCTGGCAACCCTTTAAGGCGTCCATGAAACCCCAGGGACCTCCAGAAGCAGGGATCAACCCCCAGGGCAGCGCTGGCGCCCGACCACAGCAAGCTTGATGGGCATACAGAATGGCAATCTTCTACTCTCCCAACCGCATCCAATTTGGAGCGCCGCTGGCGGCCCCCGCCGCGCACCGCCCCGCCGAGGCTGGCTTTGTCCACGGCACCGTCCCGCGCGGGTACCCCTTTTGCCTGACCTGGACCTACGAGAGCGGCGCCGTGGGCTACCACGTCTTCCGCTCGCAATCCATCAGCCAGATCCGGCCTCAAATGATGCTCAACTTCTGGCGCGGCTCATACGGCGAAGGGGTCACCCACTTTGTCATTGGGGAACCCACCGACACGGTCATCGACAACTACCGCCTGCGCGACGCCACTCAGATATTCTACTGGGTCCTCTCACAGGACGCCGCTGGGCACCTCAGGCCGGTCAAAAACCTC
>CAKZKQ010000106.1 GCA_937123825.1 uncultured Pseudomonadota bacterium | reverse complement strand
CCCAGGCCAGGGCCAAACTCCGGGCCCATGCCCCAAATGCCAGCCCAGCGTGGCCTGCTGAGCCAAAAACGCACCCTGGGACTGCTCTTCATCACACTGATGGCGTCGCTGGCGGTGGCCACAACGTGGGCCATGCGCCCCATGGTGGAGCAACAAGCCCAGCCAGAGCTTCACGCGCTCGGTGCACAAGCACAGCACCTCACCCATCAAACCAGGGCCGCCTGGCCCAAACCCGTCGCCCCTCCAGCCGCTGTCGCAGCGCCAGACGCCGCCGACTCTGCCTCTGCAGCCGAACCCGACAAGGCCGCCGAGGCCGAAGTCCACATGGACTTCACCTCTGCGCCACCACCAAGTCCCAAAAGGCGCAAGCCCCACAGCAACACCGCAAAGGATGCCGGCGTTGCCAACAACAAAACCGCCAAAAACACCAAAAACACCAAAACTCAAAACCCCAAAGCGCGCAGAGACGAGCCCAAGGCCCCGGCACAGCCCACCCCACAACCCCCCGACGCGCCCATCGCTTTGGACAACGCCTCCAAAGACGACGGCGAGCAGCCGCAGACCGAGGACAAAGTTTCAGACGCCAAACCCCCCATCGCGCCCAAAAAAGCCGACAACGACGCCCAACACCCTGCTCAACCCTCCAAAGAGTCGCCCCAACCCTCTGAAAATCGCCCGCTCAAGCGTGACGAGGGACAAAAGGAAGATTCTTCGGACCAGCCCTTTATGACGTTTTGAAACCAACACACACATCCAATATGAAATCGACATTGTTCGCGTTTGTGGCGCTGGCCAGCGCCCTGGCTTGTTGGCCAGCCTCAGCCTCACCGTGGCTGCTTCGTCCAGGCGATCTGATCGTCGTTGGCCGGTACGACTTTGAGAGCGCCGACGAAGAGTATCTGGACAACACCACCGCCCAGCCCTTCCCCCTGGCCGGGCGCTATGACGCATCGACCTTCTCGACCACGCTGCGCTACGGCTTGCTTGAAGACCTGGAGTTGGAGCTCTACCTGCCCATCAAGCAGCTCAGCTACAGCTCGGACCCCGTCATCGTTGTCCCCACCACAGAAGCCGACGCGTTTGACTACTACCAGGAGAACATCCTCGACTTCTCTCAGAGCGTGCGAGGGCTGGCCGACATCCACATGGCCGCGCGCTACCAACTCTTTCGCTCGGCGGTCGCTGGCGCGTTTGAGTTGCGCCTGAAAACCCCCACCGGGTACGACAAACCCACTGGCACCTTTGGCAACCGCCCCAAAAGCCGCGAAGAGTTCATCGCGCGCGCCGAAGAGTTGACGCGGCCAAGCAACATTCAAGACGATGTGGCGCTGGGCGACGGTCAGTTGGATTTGACCCCGTCGATTTTGCTGGGCTGGGCGACCGCCTCTGGCACCTTTGCGCGCCTTGACCTGGGTTACCGCCTGCGCTTTGGCGGCGCTGGCGATCAGGTCATTGGCGGTTTGCGTGTGGGGCAAAGCATTGGCCGCCGCCTCTTGATTTATGGCGGCGCCGATCTGGAGTACGCCGTCCAACAAGGACGCATCATCGGCATCAGCGTCGCGGCCGTTGACCCCACCTTGCCCGCCGAGGATTACGACAGCCCGGACAACTTCCTCTTTCGAGAGTTGCGCCTGGAGCGCGACCAACTGAGCGTTTCGGGTGGCGCCATCTTCCGCGCCACTCAAAGCGTCGAGTTCAACCTCGGCTACACACAGACGGTCTGGGGACGCAACACCGCACAGGTCAGGACCGTCTCTGTGAGCATCGGCATCCGCACCAACATCCTCTCCCCACCAGATCCTTGAGCAACGCCCAACAAGAGGCACCACAGCCCCCGCAAGCCCCGCTGGCTCAAAACGCCCAAAAGGGAATCGCCATGTAACCTTTTTGGGGGCTCGCCGTACCTTTGTATTGAAGCGCCCCGGAGTCGGGGCCCCAAAAATCCAGAAGAAACCATGGTTTGCGCGCTTGGGCCAGAGCAACACGAACGCTCTGAGCGGTGGTGTGGTGCGTCTTCAAAAGCGATGCACTGCACCGCTTGAACACCACAAGACTTCAAGAGTGGGGGTTGAAGGGATGTCAGAACAGGAGCCCGTGATTTACGGCGAGCGGTACGAGGTGGAGTCCAGGTTGGCGTCGGGGAGCATGGGCGAGGTTTTTGTGGCGCGCCATAAGCTCACGGGCCAGCGTGTGGCGCTCAAGGTGCTCTTTCCAAACGTCGCCCGCAACGTCGGCGGTGTGGAGCGCTT
>CAKZKQ010000105.1 GCA_937123825.1 uncultured Pseudomonadota bacterium | reverse complement strand
TTGTTTTGAGGTGTAGCTGTGAGGACTGACTGGCATCAAAATGGCCGCAAAGCCAGTCGTTTTGATGCCAGAGTGAGTCTGAAATCAGGATTCCTCTTCAGGAAGCGTGAGCCAGCCAAGCAGATCTCCAAAACCCATGGAGGCGCAGAGCGTGGCGGCCATCAACCCCAGACCGCCACCGGCAAAGGCCAGCAGCGCCGCTTCGGGGACCACCAGCGCGCCCACCACGCACATGGCCAGCAGCCAGACGCAGAGCAGCGCCGTCCAGATCAACCCTCCCCCCGTGGTCTTGGCCCCGGCGAAGGCGCCCAACGAAGGCACCAACAACGCCAGCGGGATCAGCGCCACGGCGCTGGTCAATGGTGTCTCTGAGAGCGAGCCAAGGAGGCTCATCAGGCGCAGCGCGCCGTCTTCAGTGGGCAGGAAGTAGTTGACCAGGAGCAGGACCATCCCCAACGCAACAACGATCCTGGACAGACCGCTGGCGGGGTAGCGCGCTCGCCAGACAAGCCCGACAGGGAGCATGATGGCCGCCGCGACCAGGAGGCGGCTGAGCGTGTCACCGTAGGCGTTGGCGGGCACCAGATCGGCCAGTGCAAAGAGCGTCAGGCTGATGCTGCCCACCAGGGTCAGGATGGTGGCCCGCATGACGGGGTGGAACTTGATGACGCCCGAGAGCATCGCGATCAAGCCGCCCAACGCGGGGAAGAAGATCGACATCATGCCCAGCGGCGGCAGCGCCTTAACCCCATCGACGCCCAGGGCGGCAATGTAAAAGACGGGCACGAGCAGCATCAAACCACCGCCAAGCAGCGCCGACGCACGCACAGCCGCATCAGAGGCCACCGGTGAGCCACCGGCCAGCACCGGCGAAGACTGGGTGACGGGCGCCTGGGCGGGGACTCGGGCGGTCTGAGCCGGGATGGAAGCAGACGATGAGGGGGGTCCGGACACCGACACGGGACCGCTGGAGCGCTGCGGCTGGGAGATGACGGGCTGAGACGGGGCCGGCGAGCTGGAGAGTCCGGGCTGAGAGGTCGCCGACGAGAGGATCTTGGGGGGCTCGCCGTATCCCGGCGTCACAGAGCGGACAGGCTCCTCCGCCACGTCGATGTCGAACATGTCTTCATCGTCGTCGCTGGAGACTTCATCGGGTGGGGAGAACTCCTGGGTCTCAAGGAAACCGACGTTCTGGGCCTGCTGCGCCGCCCTTTGGGCCTGGAGCAAAGGCTCAATGTTGTCCGTCTGGAGGGTGTCGGCAGAGGTGAACCCTTCGTGGTCTTGAGGCTCTGGGTGGCTTTGAGGCGGTTGGATGATCGTGTCGGCGGCGTCTTCTTCGGCGGCTTGAGCCTCCATGTGTTTTTTGACGGCCGCAGGCACGGAGAGTCGGGCAGTCACAGCAGGGGCGGCGCTCAGACCTCGGCGCCCTGCAGGGGTCTTGGCCCCTCTGGCAGCCACCGCCGAGCTGCTGGCGACCTGCTGGCCGGGGGCAGGCGAAGGGGTCAACTCGACCTTTTTGCCGTCGTTGCTGCCCACGACGGGCACCGACAGGCGCATGGTCGTGCTGGGCTTGCGTTGCCCGAGCCTTGGATCCAATTCGGTCTTGGCGCCGTCTTCGGAGCCAACCACAGGCACCGACAGGCGCATGGTCGTGTTGGTGGCGCCCAGACCGCCGTCGGGTTTGGGTCCCGAGATGCCGATGGTCGTCTTGGTGTCTTTGGACTCGCCCTCGCGGGATGGGGTCTTGAGCAGCGCGTTGATGCGGATCTTCTCCGGAGCGCGGCTAAGATCCTTCTTGCGCAGGATGTATTGGCCAGGGGCGCTGCTGTCGTTGTCGTTTTCCTCGGGTTCGCTGGCGTTGCTGACGACCGGCACACCGGTGAGGGTGGTGCGGTTGGCCGAGCGGTCCTGGGAACGAAGCGATTTGCGGGCGGGGAACTTGAAGAGTTGCCCTTCGGCGACCTCTGCGCTCTGCCCAGACTCTTCTTCAGCGCCGGGTGAGGGTTTGATCTCACCGCGCGTCTTGGAGCGGCTGGGAGGCTGCCAGGGCGGCGCCGTCTCTTTGCCGTCGTCTTCGATCTCTTCGGATTCGAGGCTCTGAGCCGCAAAGAGCGCAGGGATCTGGGTGGTGTGACGGACCTTGGATGGTGGCTTGCGACCAGCTTTGGCTGGGATCTCCTCTTTGGAGGGCAGCTCCAGGTCGTCGGCGAAGGTCTCCATGACCAGCGCTGCCAACTCATCATCGGCATCAAGGTCAAGCGCAGGCAGGCCCATGTAGGTATGCCGAACGTCGTCTTTTTTGCGGGAGGGTTTGGGCTTGGGCTCGGGATTGGACGCCTCAGCGGCCTGCGCGGCGGCCTTCTCAGCCGCTTTCTTGGCATCGGCCGCGTTGGGCCCTCCAAGCTGTGTTTTCTGACGCGCGGGGCGGCGCTTCTTGGCCGCCGAGCGCGCCGCAGGCGGGTTGAGAGGCTCTGGACGCTTCTTGCGCGACAGCTTCGGCATCCCGACCAACGTCGAGCGCTGATCTTCAGCCCCTTCGCCCTTGCGCATCGCCCAGGGCGCCAACGTCTGGGGCGTCGCCTCCCCTTCCTGCTGGACGCCACCAGGGTTGCCCCACGGCCCCTGAGCCTGATCGTTGCGAACAGGCGGATTCTGTGCAGGGGCACCAAAGAGGGTCTTGGCAGAAGGCACCTGCTCGCCATCCTCCGACGCCTCATCGTCGTCGGCCTCCTGGCTGAACATAAACCCAAAACCCTGGGTTTTAGAGTTGCGAGATGGCGCACGACGACCAATCCCCGGCAAAGTATGGCGGGCCTGGTCATCGCCTTCCTGGCTGGGTTGAACGAAGAGGAGGCTGGAATTGCATTTGGAGCACTCCAGCGCATCGTCATTGTTCTGAGCACCACAGGCTGGGCACTTTTTCACAAGGAAACCTCAGCTACAATCCACAATGTTCAAGCAAGCCGAGCCAATGACAACCCCCTGACTTGTGTCTGGGTTTCGGCATCGATTTCGTCGTTGCTGTTGTCGGCACGGTTTGACCCGGTACGAACTATAACGCCGGGTTTGACGGGGTGTCAATCGAGGCTGCAACGGGTTTGCAAGAGGCTTCAACACCGCTGGAAACGGCTCAGGCACAAGCAAAACCATCATCCCCCACAAGACCCACAGCAGACAGTTGCGCCCTCGGGGAACGCTTCGGTATATTCAAGCGGCGTTCCCTGAGGTCTGAAGGATATAAAAATGCCATCAAGGCGCGCTGAGTGAGTCCCACCAGCCTTTGTGTGTGGTGTCTTGTGAAGACAAGACGCCGCACCACACAGGCACGGATCGCAACCCAATCCACGGTGGCGCCGCGCACTCAAGGCCCCAACCGCAGCCAACAAAGACAGAACGTCTCCAAAGCGGCGGTCATTTCCAGCCCGTGTGTCACACGACACACCGAGACACTTTTCATGGCGCAGGGACGCACCTGACGCCAAAGACAAGAGAGGCAAGATCCGGATGGCGACACAGCCCCTGCGTCAACTTGTGACGGTCCTGCGCGGTTGCATTCGAGGTGGAAACCATACCCGCGCGCTGCGCCTTCTGGCGACCAACATGCCCCGGGTCGGCGGTCACTACCTGCTGCGACGATACGCCGCCCAAATCCTCAAAGAGATGGGCCGCACTCGACAGGCCGTCGAGATCTTTGAGATGCTCGTGCGCCACTTCACCAACGCCGGCCACCCGCTGCTGGCCATTGCCGTCGCACACGAACTGTCCGAACTCGAACCCAACGTCGGCAGTCACTTTGACCACCTCGCCCGGGTCTACGCCCTGGGCTCTCCCTTCATCGACGCCTCCCAGTCGCTCAAACCCCTTGAGGGGATCAGCAACGGCGCGCAGCTTGATCTCAGCGGCGCGCAGCCCGAAGCGCCGCTCGATGAGCTGGCCGCCATGGTCCACGAGATGGCGCTGCGCAAAGAGCGCTTTGTGGCCACCCCCGACACCGTCGCGCCGATTCCTCTGCTGAGCCGTCTGGACATGCGCACGCTGCGCACGCTGGTGGAAATGCTGCGGCCGGTGCGCTTCTCTGATGAAGAACTCGTCCACAGCCCCCAAAAACCCCTGACCGGCCCCATGTGGATCGTCAGCGGCCAGGTCCGCGGCCAATCCCTCGAAGGGCGTAGGATGGAGGTCGGTGTCGGGACGCTGCTTGGATACAGGACCATTTTGGAGCAGCCGCCTGGCGACGAGCCGGTGGCGTGTACCGCGCGTGAGAGCGTCGAAGGGCTCCTGCTTGACCAGGACACCCTGCCCATGGTCCGCAGCGATGTCACCGTCCAGCGCACCGTGGCCAACTTCGATCTGGCCTGCCTGATCGATCGGGCGCTGGAGCGCTCGGCGGTCTTCTCCCGAATCCCACACCTTGAGCGCGCCGCCGTCGTCGAGCGCATGCAGGCTCGCCTCCTTGATGACAACACCACCATCATCCACCAGGGCCAAAGCAGCGACGGCCTCTACCTGGTGGTCGATGGCCGGATCGACATCAACAAACGCGACGGCGAGTGGGACGTGACGTTCAAGACGCTGGCCATTGGGGAGGTTGTGGGGGAGATCAGCCTGGTGACCGACGGGCCTGCGGTCGCGTCGGTGGTGACCGACGGCCCCACGCGCGTGCTCTTCATGTCACGCGATCAGGTTCGAACCATGTGCGACGCCTACCCCGAGGTCCTGGCAGAGCTGCGCGAATCGGCCGCCAAGCGCCTGCTGGCGCAGGAAAAATAGTGGGCGCCGCCCACCGAAGAGCACAAGGGGCTTGATCCTCTGGGAGACGCTGCGCATCTTTACAGTTGGCGTTCCATCCCAAAGCCCTTTTTGAGGTCGCCCGTGTCTTTGTCCGATGTACATCAAACGAGACACCGTCTTTTGAGAGCGATCATCAACACGGCAAGGACGCCAACCCGACAACAACCGCCTGGAGGCCCATGATGTGGCCCCTGACGGCTCCATAGATGAGCGTTTGCGCCGCCCGCTTTGTGATCGGTGGATTAAGCGGGCGCATCCACAAGTTACAGGAGAGTGCCGCGCGCCAGAACTTCGTGAGCCCACGGGCCGATTCTGGTGCGGGCCGTCAAAACCTGCAGAGCATCGCCGCCAGGCAAGGACACACCCGGCGCCCTTTTGAATCAAAGGCGCCACCGGCGGCGCGACCACGGAGAGTTGACCATGATCCAATCGCTTCGGGAGACAAAGACCCCAGCGCGCAGGCGCTGGCTTAAGCCGCTGGCGGCCGGTGCGCTGACCAGCGCGGTGCTGGGCCTGGGGCTCATCAGCACCGCCGCCGCCGATGACAACCGCGGCGCCTGGAGCGACCAGGTGCGGGTCACCGTCGATGTCGCCGACCACCTCAGCGACGCCCAGGTCAAGGCCCTGGGCATGAGCGCTGGGCTGAGCCTTACGCTCGACAACCCCTTCAACGACGAGCCCAACGTCTACAGCGTCGTCGTCCCCGCTGACAAGGTCGACACCGTCACCGAAGCGCTCGGCAAGTTGGCCGGCGTTGAGGCGGTCGCCCCGTCCATGGTCATGGCCGACGATCACGTCGAGCTGGTGATCGACGCCGAAGACGCGCTGAGCGACGCCGAGGTCAAGGCCATTGGCCGCTCTGTCGGGATGGACTTCAAGCTCAACAGCACCCACGCCGACGATGAAAACCTCTACGTGGGCTGGGTCCACGTCGATCGGGCTGAAGCCGCCATGGACGCCATCGCGGCCACCGACGGGATCGAGTTTGTCGAACCCAACATGACCATGCAGGCCTTTGGCGCCCCCAACGACCCGCTCTACCAGTACCAGTGGCACTTTGAGCAGATCGACGTCGAGAAGACCTGGGGCAAAACCACCGGCAGCGGCGTCGTGGTCGCTGTCATCGACACCGGTGTGGCCTACAAAGACAAAAAGGATGAGGGCTTCACCCAGACCCCCGACCTGAAGGGCACCAAGTTTGTCGAAGGCTACGACTTTGTCAGCAAAGACAAAGAGCCCCTCGATGAGCACGGCCACGGCACCCACGTCGCTGGCACCATCGCCCAGACCACCAACAACGGTTATGGCATCGCGGGCGTGGCCTACAACGCCAAGATCATGCCCCTGCGCGTGCTCAACAAGAGCGGCTTTGGCTCCGTGGCCGACATCGCCGACTCCATCCGCTTTGCCGCCGACAACGGCGCCCACGTCATCAACATGAGCCTGGGCGGCCCGCTGCCGAGCCTCGTGATGCGCTCGGCCGTCAAGCACGCCCACGAAAAAGGCACCACCATCATCGCCGCCGCCGGCAACTCCGGCCGCCGCATGAAGTCCTACCCCGCCGCCTACAACCACGTCGTGGCTGTGGCCGCCACCCAGTACGACAAAAAAACCACCTTCTACAGCCAGTGGGGCCCGTTTGTGGACATCGCCGCCCCCGGCGGCAACACCCGCGTGGACCAAAACCGCGACGGCCGCCCTGACGGCGTCATGCAGCAGACCCTCAAGCGCGGCAGCACCTCCGAGCACGAGTTTGCCCTCTACATGGGCACCTCCATGGCCTCGCCCCACGCCGCCGCCGTCGCCGCCATGATCATCTCCAACGGCGTCACCAACCCCGACAAAGTCGAGGAGATCCTCAAAAGCACCGCCAACGACAGCGGCCGCGAGCGGATCGACAAGTACGCCGAGCGCTACGGCGCTGGGATCATCAACGCCGACGCCGCCACCGGCCAGGCCACCTGGACCCCCGGCGTGACCCGCATCGCGGTCGCCCTCCTTGTCCTGCTCCTGCTCCTGATGGCCGTCAGCCGCCAGGACGCCCTGGGCAAAACCGACCTGAAGAAGAACCCCGCCGCGCTGGCGCTGGGCATCATCCTGGCCTCCTCGGGCTTCTTCTTCCTCAAAGGGCTGTGCGGCTCCATGGTCGGCTGTGAAATGACCCTCGACCTCATCAGCCGCCCGCTGGCCATGCTCGACCTGACCATCCTCGGACCCGGTCACCACCAAAACGCCTTGCTCGCCTCGGCCCTGCTGCCCTTTGGCGCCATGGCCGTTGGCCTCAACGCCAAGCACCTCAAGACCCTCTGCACCGGTCTGGCCATCGGTTTTGCTGGCTTCCTGCTGGCCGAAGCCTACATGATGACCTCCGACGTCCAGTGGATCCCCGGCTCCGCCGGCATCCTGGATCGCGTCTGGCTGGCCGCCAACGGCATCGCCAGCGCCACCCTGGCCTACCTGAGCATGAAGCGCTACTGAGCCGACGGCTCACTTTTGCTGCCGCTGGCGTCTCATGCCAGCGGCGCCCCCTTCCCCACCGGCCCCCTTAAGCACAACCCACACAATTCCAATCTCCCCGGAACACAGCCTCACTGCGTCGCAAGGCGCACGAGCGCCTGCAGCACCCCCATTGACCTCCTCCAAACGGGCACGCATTTGCCAGGGAAGCGCGATGTGGTGGGGGTTCAATGTCGGTTTGTGTCAGGTCATGACCATATTTTACACACGGACCCTAAAACACTCGCGTGTGGTGTGCTTTTGGAGTATGCTACCCGGCGTGCAGTACTCACCCAAGAAACACAAGAATTGATGTTCTGACAGGCTTCAAAGGTCCATACTGATGAGCGTCCGTTGCACTCGCTGCCACCACCAGAACCCCGATGATCGGGCCAATTGTGAACTGTGTGGTGCCCCCCTCCACGCCACCCAGGAATCACCGCCACCAGCCATGGAGCCAGATCCAGCCCCGGCTGCTGGGGACGATGAGGAAATCCTCTCGTTTGATGACCTGGAGGCCGTTGATTACAACCTCGACGATGATCTAGAGCCTGCCAGCGACATGCGCGACTTTGAGGAAATCCCTCTGGACGTGGTCGAGGACGCCCCAGACTTCTTTGCCGTCGGTGAGCCCGAGTCCCCGAGCAAAGCCCCAGGAGGCCCTCCGGTGCTCTCGGGCGTGCCCAAAGAGGAAGGCCCGGCGGGACTGGCCCGATTGCTCCATGACGCGTTGGCCGGGGACAGCAAAGATCAATCTGAGCCCAAACCAAGCGCAGCGCCCACGCCGCTGATGACCCCCTCTCCTGTCGGAGGCCCTAGAAAGCCGCCGACTGCCGAGATGGCCGTCCCCAAAGTGGACAACATCAGCGACCAGGAGCTGAGCGAGTTTTTGCTCGACGCGCTCTCTGATGGGGAGATGCCGCCGTCCATCGACTCCGCCCCTCCAAGCAAGCCCTTGGAAGAGGCCGGGCTCTTCAGAATGCCGCGGCGCGGTGCTGAACGCCCCACCACCATGGAAGTTCCCGGCGCCAGCGCCCTGATGGAACAACGCGAGCAAGCCGAGCAGAGCACCGAAAACAGTGTCAAGTGCGGCAACTGCGGCGGCTTCAACCCCGAAGGGATGTTCTACTGCGTCTACTGCGGGTTTAGCCTAGAGGGTGAAGAGGGCGACGACGACGACATCCCTGTTTCTGTCGAGCATGAGGGCGAAGGCGCCGATGAGGTCGCTTGCCCTTCGTGTGGCACGCTCAACCCCAGGGGCAACCGCTTTTGCGGCTCTTGTGGCTTCAAGATGGATGCGCCATCGGACAGCGAAGAGCCCGCCAAGACTCCCGACGGCTCCATCCGCACCACAGACCCGTCGCGCAAGCCCTCCCCCTGGGACATCCGCCTGATCTCCATCAACGAAGATGGCTCCGACGGCCTGGAAATCCCACTCGACTACATCAAGACCGTCGTGGGGCGCACCGGCGACACCCGCTTCCCCACCGACGCCTTCCTGTCTCCCAAGCACGCCTGTCTGACCATCGAGCGCGGCGAGCTTTACATCGAGGACCTCTACTCCCTCAACGGCACCTTTGTGAAGTTGCGCGATGAGGTCCCGCTGAGCCCTGGCGACGTCTTCCTGATGGGGCGCCAGGTGCTGCGCTTTGAAAAATTCGAGCAAACCATCACCCCCAAGGCGCGCTCTTCTGACGGCACCCGTTACATGGGCTCACCGCCCCCTGGTGGGCAGTACAAGCTGCTCCAAATCGGCATCGGCGGCGTCATCCAGAACGTCTACTGCATCCCCGAAAGCGGCGCTGTGCTGGGGCGCGAAAAGGGCGACATCATCTTCCCCCGCGACAAGTTCATGTCCGGGCGACACGCCCAGCTCTATCCTCGCGAGGACGGCACCTACTGCCTGGTCGACCTCAACTCCTCCAACGGCACCTGGATCAAAATCTGGGAAAAAACGCCGCTGAAGGACAACGACTTCATCTTCATGGGACAGCAGCTCTTCCGCATCGAAGTCAACGGCCTGGCCTCCCCCAGACCTTCTTCGTCCCCCGGATAGCGCTCCCCTTCCCCACCTCAAAAAGCCCCCACACCGCACCTTGTGCCGTGCACGACCGCGTGCCCTGGCTGGCGCGGCCGTGCATCGTTTGCTTGCCCCGGGCGTCGCTGCTGTGATACCCAGTTTTGTCCGCAAAACCGCCCCTTTATGCCCCTTTGCCTCACCACCACGGGAAGCACAGGGACAGCAACGGCGGTTGTATCCCAGGTGTTGTGGGGCAACGCGACCGACAAGGCGCCGCGCATCCAAAAAACACGGGATCAAAGCACAAGGCATGCCGCTTCGCTCAAAGGCCATCAAGAGGCCCATTGCGGCGCGCTCCAGGCTGGTGACCAACCACAATCAACCCTGAACTGCGACGATAATCATGGCCTTCACATCACGCACCAGCGTCCTTGTTGTCATCACCATGGCTTTGCTGGCCTTCGGCGCCTGCAACCCACCGCCCAAAGAAGATCTGGTGTCCAAGGCCAAACAAGACCAGGCGCAGGATCAAGGTGGGGCTGGGGGCATCAACGCCGCCTCAAAAGCCAGCCGCCTTGATGACCAGGACCAACGCCAGATCATCGCCCGCGTCAACGATGAGTTGATCCCGCTGGGAGAGTTTGAGCGGCGCCTCAACGCCCAGGCGCCCTTTGCGCGCTCGCGTTACAACAGCATTGAGCGCAAACGGGACTTCCTCAACAACCTCATCCAATTTGAG
>CAKZKQ010000104.1 GCA_937123825.1 uncultured Pseudomonadota bacterium | reverse complement strand
GTGGAGGGGGGGGGGGGGGGGGGTGGGGGGGCGGGGGGGGCGGGACGAGGGGTGTGTGGTACTGAGGGGGCTGGCGGCGCTAGGGAAGGTATGCGGGTGTGGGATGGGGCGCGGGTTCGGGCGGACGGGGCTGCGGGGTGCCGGTGGTGCTGCGGGGGGCCGGTGGTGCTGTGGGGGGCCGGAGGGGCGGCAGCGCCTACAACAGCCGCTAGGGCGACGTGATGGTGGGCGTGGCCGATGAGAACGACCGCTTTGAGTGGACCTGCCTTGATGGCGTGCCCGAAGACGTGCCGCTGACGGGCAGCCCCAACGGCCCTCGCGGCGGTGTGTCGGCCAGCGGAGAGGACGTGGGCCGCTACACCTCCATCGCCGCCGACGGCGACGGCAACCTGCACATCACCTACCGCGATGAGACCAACAAGACCCTGAAGTACATCTTTGGTCAGGCCAGCGGTCAGAGCTGGGATTGGGCCGAGCCCTATGTCATGGACGAGGACGGCGACGTGGGCCTTTGGTCCGAGATTTCGGTGGGCGTCGATGGGTTGATCGCCGTGGCCTACATGGCCCCCGGTGTCCCGGTGGAAGACCCGACCCTGCCGGTGGCGACCTCCAAGCTGCGCTGGGCGCAGGCCACCGCCGCCGTCCCCACTGCCGCCGACTGGACGTTTGAGGACGTTGACACCCAGCAGGTGGATTCGCCCTGCAACGGCGGCTGCTCTGCGGGTCAGAAGTGCCGCGCCGACCTCAACGTCTGCGAGCGCAGTCAGGCGGCGTCGCGCTGCGACAACGCCTGCGCCGACAGCCAAAGCTGCTTTGAACAGGGCGATGCCTTTGTCTGCGCCGAGGTGGCCCAGTTGCCCACGATCGTGTCCTTGCCTGAAGGCACCGGCCTTTTTGCCAGCGTGGCGCGCTTCTCCAACGGAGACGCCGCCGTGGCCTACTACCACCGCACCGGCGGTGACCTGATGTTTGCCCGTCAAAACGACGGTGCCTGGCAGGCGCCTGTCATCTTGGATGGCCGCGCCGAAAATGGCGACGACCTGACCGACGCCGGTCAGTTTGCCAGCATCGCCATCGACGCCCAGGACAACGTCCACATCGCCTACGTGGACGCCGTCACCGACGACCTGCGCTACATCAACCTCACCGAAGGGGTCAGCGAGCTGGTCGATGACGGCATTCGCCCCACCCCCGATGGTGTCTCGGTCAACCTCGTGGGCGACGCCTCGGCCATCATCATCGACGATGAAGGCGTCGTGCGCATCGCCTACCAGGACACCTCGGCCCACCAGCTCATGCTGGCCCGTCGGATCGAAGGGCGCTGGGAAGTGCTCAGTTTGGCAGGCGGCGGGGAATCATATACGGGCGCTTATGGCTTCTACAACCAGCATGCGCTGGTCGAGGGGCGCTCGCTTGTGACCACCTACCGATACCACCGTCAGGTCGATCCGCCGCTCAACGGTCTGACAGTGCATCGTTTCTGATCTGCACGCCTCATGGAGCCTGAACACATCTCTGAGACTTCCCCCGCTCCCCCGGCTCGCCCCGTCCTTGGGGTGACGTCGCTCTTTGGAGTGCTTTTGGGGCTCTTGCTGGTCGTCAATGGCCTTGTCTGGCTGGTGTCGTCCAAGGAGTCCCTGCTTTTTGTCTTCTGGTCTGGCAATTACGGCAAGTTGGCCTGGATCCGCGCTGGGATGGCGCTGCTGACCGGTGGCGCGCTGATGGCGCTGCCGTGGTGGTCAAGCCGCCGCCGGGTCTTGTGGTCCGGCCTTTTGCTGCTCCCTGGGATTGTGTGGTCGCTGGCCGACGCAGTGAGTGTTTGGCAGGCGACCGGCAAGTTTGGGGTTGAGCTTGGTTGGATGGCCATCTTGCCCACGTCGTTGGCGTTGATGGTGGCCATCGCGCTGCCCTGGGTGGTGCGTCTGCGGCAGTGGTCGCGGGTGCCTGCTGTGGAGCGGCGCGGGAAGCTGGTGTCGCTGGTGCGGTTGGCGGTGGCTGGGGCGTTGCTTTTGGGGATGCTCCTGCACCACATCATGGCGATGGGGGCCACAGACTACCGCCGCAAGGCCGATACGGCGGTGGTCTTTGGGGCGACGGTCTACGCTTCAGGCAAGCCCTCCCCGCTCTTGCATGATCGCGTGATGACCGGGGTGAGGCTCTACCACGAGGGGCGAGTACGCCAGATTGTGATGACGGGCGCCATTGATGAGCGCCGCGGTCAGTCTGAGCCGGTGGCGATGCGCCGTCTGGCGGTCCGCGAAGGGGTGCCGCTCAAGGACGTCATCATCGATGAGCAAGGGGTCAACACGGCCGCCAGCATTCGAAACCTGGCCAGCATGGATCGTCGATTCGGGTTGGGGCGCTTGCTCCTGGTGAGCAACGATCACCACACCTCGCGCATCCGTTTGGCGTGCCACCGGTTGGGGCTGGCGTGTTACACCGTGCCTGCGGAGCTCAGGGCGGTGCCGCTGCGCGAACCCTATTATCTGATGAGAGAGTTGGCGGGTTTTGTCTATTACGCGTTAACTTTCCGCTAGGCTTGGTGGTCCAATGTCTGGGGCATCATGGGATGATGCGCCTGGGTGTCTTGAGCCAAGCGGTTGTGGAAGGGTTTGTTCGAGGGACGTTGTGATGGGTCAGGCCTGCAAGTTTTGGTGTGCGTGGATTGCGTTGGCGGCGGCGATTCTGGTCAGCGGTCCGGTGTTGGGCCACGGCCCAGCGCCATCTCCGCTGCGCGTGCTTTACGCCGATGGTCAGCAGATCGAGCTTGTGCAGACCAACATCGGCATGGCGATGCACTCCGAAGGGTCGGATTTTCGCTACGGTTGTCCCAGTCAGTGGGGCGAGCTGGAGACGCCGCTCTCTGTGGCGGTGGACGGGCGGCGGATTGTGGTGGTGGGGGTCGATGGGGTTTACTTCAGCGACGACCGCGGGTGCAACTTTGAGCTGCTCGATGACCCGCTGACGTTGGAGGTGGCCCGGATGGCGTCTTTGGTCGAGGACCAGGGCCGCGTCTATGGTTTGGAGAAGGGCAGCGAGGTCGCCAGGGTCTTTGGGTGGTCTGAGGACCAGGGAATTGTGTTGGCGGCCGACTTTGAGCGCCGCTTTGACAGCATGCTTGTCTCTGACAACGTGGCTTACGTCGCAGGGGCTCGGCCCAGCCTGGAAGTGGTGCGCGTGGATCAGGCCGATGCCTTGCCCTGGTCGCAGTTGGTGCGCCACCAGCCTGAGTCCGTGGGACAGTCTGGCGTGCAGCGGATCACGGTGCGCTGGATTGACCCTGAGGATCCGCAGCGCCTGTGGTTTTCGGTGACCACGGATGATGGCGGCGAGTGGTGGCGCTCGGACGATGGCGGGGCGACGATGACGTTCTTGGCCGCCGCCGAGCTTTCTGTGCATGGCCCAGCGCCGCTGTGCGGGGGCGTGGTGGCGTCGATTGATGGTGTGTTGACCCCTGACCCGGATTTTCCGCCTCAATGCGATATGGAGGCGATGAGGGCGCGCAACTTCAACTGTCTTGGGGTGCGCGGGGACTTTGTCTGGGGTTGTGAGCTGCGCCAGCTTTACCGGTTGGGCGACGGTGGTGGTGTGGCGACGGCCGAGCGCGTCTTTGGGATCGACCAGCTTGTGGGTCCCGAGGTGGATTGTCCAGTGGAGACGCAGGCGCGCCAGGAGTGTGAGCAGGATTGGTTGCACTTTGGGGCCGAGTCGGGTCTGGTGGACCCCAATGACATCTTTGGCACCGGCAACAACGGTCAGGAAGATCCCGATGACGACGGGGACATGCCCGAGGCGCCTCCATCTGAGCCCGTGAGTCAGCCTTCATCAACCCAGGGCTGTGCCCAGGGTCCGGGGGGGCCGTTGTCGTCGGGGGTGATCTTGATGGCGCTGATGGCCTGGGCGGTGTTCAGGCGTCGTCGCCGTCGGCAATCCAATCAAAGCTCATCCTGAGCGCGTCGGTGACCAGCGCCAGGATGGTCTCATCATCGGGGCAGGCGCCGGTGGGCAGTTGGCGCTCTATGCTGGTGATGCCCTTGCCATCGAGCCCGCAAGGCACAATCCAATCAAAGCCCTCCAGTGGCCCCCGGACGTTGAGCGACATGCCGTGCATGGTCACCCAGCGTTTGATGCGCGCGCCGATGGCGGCGATTTTTTCATCCCCGATCCAAACCCCTGGATAACCGTCCCGGCGCTGTGCGCCGATGCCCAGCGCTTCGAGCGTGCGCAGCGCCACCTGCTCCAGAGTGCTGACGTAGTGCCCCACGTCCCGGCGGTAACGGTCGAGGTGGATGATGGGGTAGACCACGAGCTGGCCAGGGCCGTGGTAGGTGATGTCGCCGCCGCGATCGATCTCAAAGAGCCCCACGCCGCGTGCTTCGAGCGTTTCTTTGGGGGTTTGGAGGTTGGCCCAGCGATCGGGTTTGCCGCCGCGCGTGCCGACGGTCAGCGTGTGGGGGTGGCTGACGAGCAGGACGTGGTCACCGATGCGGGCGGCGATCCGCTCATCGCGCAGCGCCATCTGGCGAGCGAGCGCCTGGTCGTAGGGCACCTGTCCCAGGCGGACGATGCGCGCCGACGGTGCGGTGGTGGTGTGGTCGTCGTTGTTCAAGGTGCCTCGGGGGTGTGGGGTGGGGAGCGTGGCGATGCAGAACCATCAGCCGTAATGGATAGGCGCATTTAAAGCGGGCGACAAGCACCAGGAGGGCTCTTTGGAGGGGGTGGTGTGGTGTCTTTTTAATGGGGTTTGCAGATAAATTCTGGCGACATGCAATTTTTTGCTTGTGGTCGGTTAAAGTGTGCGTTAGGTTGTTTGACATGATGAGTACCCAAGCCACAGAACCCGTGGCGTCTTTGGCCGAGTTGAAGCGGCGCCTGACGTACACGTTGATCAAGCCGGCCATGCGGTTGTCGCGGCTCTTTCGATTGCCGTTGGGGACGGTGGAGGAGTTGTGTCGGATGGCGTACTTCGAAGAGGTGCGGATTCGGGGCAAGGCGTCTCAAGCGGAGACGGCGCAGTTGATGGGCAAGTCGCTGCGCACGGTGGGGAGCCTTGAGCGGCGCTACCGAGGTGGGTTCCTGGCGCCGGAGACGGAGTTGGAGTTGACCCGCGATTTGGAAGACGCGTTGGCCAATGAGCCGCTGGCGCTCGAGGAGCTGCACCGCCGCGTGGCGCAGATCGATGTGGCCGAGGTCAAGCGTCTGGTCGATGGGTTGGTCAACGTCAAGCGCGTGGAGGTGCGCCGCGGTCAGGACGGCGTGCGGCGCTACGCGCTCAACCCCAGCTATGTGTCGTTGGTGCGCGACGACGTGGACGCGCAGCTTGATGGTTTGGGCCATCAGTTGAAGGTGATTGTGGCGGCGGTGCGCTCGCGCTTCTTTGAGCGCCGCCACCCGGCGGTGGCCAGGACGCTGAATTTTGTCGCCGACCCCGAGCAGATGGAGGCGCTGGGCGACGACTTCATCATGGAGCTGCGGCGCCGCTGCATCGACGCGGAAGAGGCCGCTTTGAAGAAGAAAATCCGAGGTCGCTACGCGGTGACCTTTGTGTTGACCCCTTTGCCCGACTCAGGGCAGCAAGAACAAAAACATTGAACGTGTGGGCACCGCGCTTTGTCAGCCAAGAGGGCAGGCCGCGGTGAGCCATTGGGATTGAGAGACCTTGGAGGTGTGCGATGAACAACGGACTTTGGTGGGCTGCGGCGTTGTGTTTGGTGGTGTCGGTGTCGGCGTGCGGAGACAGCTCCGACGATCCGCAAACCATCCGCGAGACGGGTTACCTGTCCTGCCAGTCCAGCGGCGACTGTGATGGCGGCTTCAACTGTGAAACGGACGACAATGAGTTGGAGTGCGTCAGCGCCCCGCAAGACTGCGCGGAGTTGACTTGCGAGTGTCTGGGCGACGAACTCTGTGGCGATCGCGGCTGCCACGTCGACTCGGGCGTGCTGCTGTGCAGCCCCGAGCCCTTTGATCCGTGTGGTGACAAGGTCTGCGGTGAATCCTGCTCGACCTGCGATCCCGCAGACCCCGAGTGCTCCGAGACCGCCGAAGAAAAGGCCTGCAACGACGCCGGTGAGTGTGTGGCCAATTCGCCCGGCATTTGCGGTGAGCCACAACAATGTGAAGTCCTTGAAGATCAGGAGCCGCTGACGTGCGAGGCCCACGAGTCGTGCTGCGGCAACGTCTGCTGCGGCATCGGCGAAATCTGCTGCACCGGCGTCCCGTTTGAGCCCGGCGAAGGGTCCTGCATCCCCGAAGACTCCGTCGGCGGCTGCCCTCAGTCCCTGCGCAGCGTCAAAGACGACATCGAGTACCTTTCTTCTGAGCAGGTCGAGGCGCTGGGCCAGCAGGCCAAAGAGATCCGCCTGACCACCTGGCGTTACAAGAGCGAACCTGAGTCCATGGGCTCCCAGCACCTTGGCTTCATCATCGAAGACGTCCCCGGTCCCTACACCGTCCAGGCCGACGGCCGCCACGTCAACCTCTACGGCTACACCAGCCTGGCCGTGGCCGCCGTCCAGACCCAGGCCAAAGAGATCGAATTGCTCAAAGAGCAGGTCGAACTCCTCAAAGCCCAGGTCGAGGCGCTCAAAGCCGCCAAGTAATCCATCTATCCACCCCGGGCATCTATGCTCGTCCGGTGTGTTTTAGGCTTCGTTTGACAGGCGACCCGGCCCGCACGTTTGAGTGTGGGTTTGGTCGCCTTTGTTGTTTGTGGGCTTTGTTGGGTGACCCAAGCAGTTCGAGTCAGGCAATTATAGCGCTCACTGGCGGGGTCACGTCGCTGGGGGTTGAGCTTTGCAGTGGGAACGCGCTTGATTTGTGACAGGCGGCTTTGTTGGAAGGCGCAGGCAGTTAGTGTCAGGCGATTATAGCGCTCACTAAGGGGTCAACGGCCTGGGGCCCCTGCCCCAGGACCGGAGGGTCGCGCTGCGAC
>CAKZKQ010000103.1 GCA_937123825.1 uncultured Pseudomonadota bacterium | reverse complement strand
CGCTTTGACTTTCGCTCCCAGATGGACGCCCCGGTCGCCGACGCCAGCCGCGCGCTGCCCATCATCGAGCGCCTCACGCAACCCTCTCAGGAAGACCGCTTTCAAAGCGCTCGAGAGGCCCTTAAGGCTCTTCAGGCCCCCCAGTACACATTGCCTGTTTCTGTCGACGGTCCTGGTGCGGGTTCCCCTGTGGCTGCGCCTCCAGATTTGCGCTCCCATCCAGTGCGGCATGCTTCGGAGTTTGAGGCGTGGTTCAACCCGGTGCGTTCGTGGGTGCAGCAGGCCAAAATCAGCGGTGAAATTGAGGGGCAGTACACCATCATTGATCGGCCGTTGCCGGTGGAACTCAATCCCCAGCAGCGGGAGTTGATGGCGCTTGGCTTTAAGTTCATCGGACGGCAGACGGCCATCAAGAGGGGTTCGGAGAAGACCCGCACGGTGTGGTCGAGCCCCGATGGGATGATTTATGCTGTGGAGACCGAGGGCGAAGAGGATGTTAAGTTGGTGGTCATCTTTGATGACGACAAGAAGCTGAAGCAGATCTCGGCGTCTGCCGAAGGCATGGGGGACTTTGAGATCCGTGATGCGGGCGAGCTTTCTTGGAACCTATTGCGGTTCCAGAAGCGCGTTCATCAGGAGCGCACGCGCAAGCCGGTGGTGGGCCTGGACATGGACAGGTTTATGCTCATCCATGATCCACTGTGGTTTAAGCCCGCGTACTTTCTGGGGGGCTCTGGTTTTGTAGAGCGTCATCCCGTGCGCTTTTCCCAGCCGCCCCGTGTGCCAGGGTTTGCGGGGGTATCGCTCTTTATAGCGTCGATGCTTTTGCTCTTGTTCCCCATGACGGTGGCCATTTTGCTTTTGGTGTTTCCCATCATCTGGTTCCAAGAGCGCGAGTCCCGTCAGAAGGCCAAAATACGCTACGCGGACAACACCAAAGCCATCGCCAAAGAGCGCCGCGACGGCACCGCTCCAGCGCGCACCGCTCTGCCGCCGCTGACCTCCCCCGCAGTTGACCACGTCATGTGGACCCTGCCCCCTGCCGACGCCGTTGTTCCCCAGTTTGTCCCTGAGACCGCCTCTGTGGATGCCCGATAAGGCATTGGGCGGCCAAGGAATGAGCGTTTGAGTGCACTTTGCGCGGCGTTGAGCCGTGTTGGGGTAGACAGACCTCATTTGTTGGCGTGACAAGATTGACATCTTATCGAGGGGCTCATTAAAACGCGGGCCATGCCGTCTTTGTTGGCCTTATTGGGGCCGAAGATTGGAGGGGGAGCGTTTGTGAAAGAAGTGGTGTTGCACAAAGACTACGAGGTGCTGGAGCAGATAGGGCGCGGCAGCCAGGGCACAACGTTCAAAGCAAAGCACACTCCAAGTGGCGCGCTTGTGGCCATCAAGGTGATGGATGTGGGCGCGGTGTCCGACTGGAAGGACGTGGAGCTTTTTGAGCGCGAGTCCAAGGCGCTTGAGAGCCTCGACCATCCTGCGATTCCCGATTACATCGACGCCTGGACGGTGGAAGAGGGCGGCTCACTGCAAATGTGCCTGGCTCAGGAGTTTGTCGAGGGCCTCAACCTGCGCGACGAGCTTTCCAAAGGGGGGCGCTGGAGCGATGAGCAGGCGCTGGACGCTTTGGAGCAACTCCTCCAGATTCTGATTTACCTCCACGACCGCGTCCCGCCCGTCATCCACCGCGACGTCAAGCCCAACAACATCATTCGCAGACCAGACGGCCAGATTGTGCTCGTGGACTTTGGGGCCGTGCAAACCCAGCGCGCGGGCACGGTGGGCGGCTCAACCGTCATCGGCACGCCCGGTTACATGCCCATGGAGCAGGTCATCGGCCAGGCCGGGCCTCGAAGCGACCTTTACGCCCTTGGGGCCACCGTCGGCCACATGCTCACCGGCGTCGAGCCTTCCAAAATTCCGCTGCGCAACAACCGCTTTGACTTTCGCTCCCAGATGGACGCCCCGGTCGCCGACGCCAGCCGCGCGCTGCCCATCATCGAGCGCCTCACACAGCCCTCCAAAGAAGACCGTTTTCAAAGCGCCCGCGAAGCCCTCCTGGCCCTTCAAGCCCCTGCTCCAAAGCCCCCAGCGCCCTCCGACAAGCCTTCTTCACCCACACTGCCTGCAGGTGGACCGGGTCAGCGCTCTCGCCCCGTCAGGCATGCTTCCGAGTTTGATGCATGGTTTGAGCCTATGCGCGCCTTGGTGGAAGGTGTCAAGGCCGATGGCGGCGTCATCAAAGGAAAGCACGCCGTCGTTGACCGTCCCTTGCCGGCCAAACTCAACCCCCAGCAGCAGGAGTTGGTCGATTTTGGTTTTCAGTTCGTTGGGCGTCAGACTTCCATCGTCGACAGTTGGGCACAGACCTTTTCTTTGTGGTCGAGCCCCGACGGCACGGTCTACGCCTTGGAGGATGAGGTCAAAGGCACCATTGGGCTCTTCACCATCTTTGATGACGACACAAAACTGGAGCTGATCCCTGCTTCGGATGACGGCGGTGCGTTTCGGCTCCGGGACAAAGGCCGCCTGTCCTGGAATCTGATCCACTTTCATGAACGGATTGACAAGGAACGCGAGCGCAAACCGGTGGTGGGTTTGGACATGGACAGGTTCATGCTCCTCCACAACATGTCATGGTACAAGCCGTCTCGTTATGTGTTCATTACCTCAGAGACCTCCGGAGACTATCCCACGTGGTACAGCCCTGTGCGGCTGTCTCAACCGCCCACAATGCCCAGCTTGAACCGCGAAACGGTCGCCCTTGGGGCGGTTCTTTCGATGGTTATGGCGGCGGGGGTCTTCTTGCTGGTTTCGCTGGTTTTCTTCCCCATGATTCTTTACAGCATCTACAAATCCCGTCAGCCGGGCCGGCAACACCATCACGATGGCCTCAAGGCCATCGCCAAAGAACGCCGTGAAGGCACCATGGCCGCCCGCACCGTCCTTCCCCCGTTGACCTCTCCCGTGGTCGATCATGTCGTGTGGACCCTGCCCCCTGCCGACGCCGAAGTTCCCCAATTTATCCCTGAAGCCGTGTCTGCCAAAACCCTCTAAGACCATCTTTGCTTTATACGCCAAACTCATGTGGCCAAGCAGGTCCAATGGCATGTACGGTGGGTCAAGTGGATGAACCCAGGAGCCAGCCATGAGTCAGGAGCGAAAAGAGAAGATCCGCACGTTGCTCAAAGCCATTGAAACCGGCGACCCTGAGGCGGTCGCCGTGGTCAATGAGGCGCAGTACATTCAGCACAACCCACAAACCCACGAGGGCAGCGAAGGGCTGGCGGCGCTCTTTGCGCGCCTTGCCAAGACCTCGCCGCGCGTCAATCTGGTGCGGGTCTTTTCAGACGGTGACTTTGTCTTTGGTCACACCGAATACGACTTCTCCACGCGCCGCATCGGCTTTGAGGTCTTTCGCTTTGACGGACCGCACGCCGTCGAGCACTGGGACAACATCCAGCCGCGTCGCGGCCCCAACGCCTCAGGCCACAGCATGGTCGACGGCGAAACCAAGGCGACCGACCTGCATCTGACCGAGGCCAACCGTCAGTCGGCGCGCCAGCTTGTCGAAGAGGTCTTGATCGAGCGCCGCCTGGAGCGCCTGGGAGACTTTGTGCACCCCAGCGTCCTGACCCAACATCACCCCGAGCTTGAAGATGGTCCCGAGGCACTGCGCGCCCATTATGAGGCCACCAGCGAGGGCGGCGCGCCCACCATCGAGTACCAGCGCCTGCATCGGGTGTTGGTCGAAGGTTCTTTTGCGCTCTGCGTGACCGAAGGGCGGCGCGCAGGCGTGCACACGTCCTTCTATGATCTCTGGCGTTTTGAGCAGGGAAGGGTGGTTGAGCACTGGAATACCACCGAAAAGGTCCCAGACCCTTCCGAGTGGAAGAACAACAACGGCAAGTGTTGAGCGCGGGGCCTGAGGTCCTGGGTTTTAAAGCTCCCAGTGATAGTTCAGGCGCATGAGCGTGGTCAGGTAGACCGGGTAGGTTTGGATGTCGGTCACAAAGGCGTGCAGGTTGGTCTCAAAGCCCAGCGACCAGTACCGCCAGCGGCGATAATCGACCCCAAAACCAAATTTGAAGCCCGCGTCCACGGGGTTTCCGTCGGCGTCGGACAGTTGGGGCTGGGCCTGGTAGGCGGTGGCGCCAAAGGAGATGAAGGGCACGTAGGTGAAGACGTCGATGTTGTAGATCCCGCCAAACCAGACCGAGCTGATCCGCTGCCCTGGCAGCTCATCGCGCCGGATCGAGGTGTGGTAGGCCAGCGTCGCGCCGCCCTGAAGGCCCCAGAACTGCGTCAATTGATACTGCGCATAGACCGAGCCGCCCCATCCCCCTTGCCCCTCTTCGCCCAGCGTGGGCAGATCGGCAAAGACCGGACCCAACCCCAGGGTCAGTTCGCCTTCGATGGCGTGGGCCTCGGCGCTGTGCACAAGGAGCGCGCCCAGGAGCGCCAGCGTGGCCGCAACGGGCGTGAGCCGGGGGCTCTTTTGGGGGGCGGTTGAGGGCTTTGACATGGTGACGCTCCGTCGAGTATAGTGCCGCGCTTGCCTGGATGCCTCAGGGATGTGGTCTTCCACAACAAGGACGCGTGTCATTTAGCCCGCTTCCTTGCCTCAGGTCCAGACCATCACATAGTGTGGCGCTCAAGAGGTCAGCCCAGTGGATTCTGTATGATGATGAAACCACGGCGGTTGTCCCCAAAGAGACGTCACCGAATAATTTTGGCTCAAATGACATTGATGAGGTGCCGCCACAGCACAGGCGGCGCCCGATGATGACGGTAGGTGTTGGCCATGGCCATCAAAATCAAGCGCAAGGTGAACAAACCCGCTGAAGAAGAAGATGTCGAACTGACCGGCGATCCGCTTCTGGATGAGCCCGACGTCTTTTTTCAGACCGCCGACAAGTCCGTTGGCTGGGCCGCTGACAACCAGTCGCTGATCATCGGCGCCGTGGGCTTTGTGATCGTGGCGCTGCTGGTGTCCTTCTTCCTCATTCAGAACAGCCGCAACAACGCCATTGAGCGCAGCGATTCGCTGACCGCTGCTCTGGACGTCATGTCTGGCACTGTCGGGGACGACGCCGCGCCCAATCCCAACGCCAACAACGCCAACATCAAGCGCTTTAGCACCTCCAAGGCCAAATACACCGAGCTGGGTGCCAAGGCCGACGCCGTGCTGAGCAACCATGGCGGGGAAGACGTCGCCCAGCTTGCTGGCGTCATGAAGGCCCGCGCCGCCTTTGGCCTTGGCAACTACGATGAAGCCATCACGCTCTACGAGGGCTGGCTGTCGGCCAACGCCAACTCCGATGAAAAGCCCGTCGTCCTCCAGGCCCTGGCCGCCGCTCAGGCCGCCGGCAAGAAGAACGACGCCGCCATCGCCACCCTGGAGAAGCTCAAAGCCCTCGACGCCGACACCTACGGCGAGATGGCCAGCTACCAGATTGGCCAGATCTACGAAGCCGCAGGACAGAAGGACAAGGCCAAGGCCGCTTACGAGGAGCTGATCAAGTCCTACCCCGACAGCAAGCAGCTTGAGTACGTCAAGATGCGCATCGACCTGATGTGATCGCCTCTTGACCGCCCACGCAAACGACGCGCCCATGACACCACGCCCGTGCGCGCCGTTGCTGCCGGCCCACAGGGCCCACCACTCCCTTGCACCCCACAATGTTGAGGTCCCGATGAGACCACCCGTCTGTCGACCCCGCCGCAGCCAGGGACGCACCGCGATTGTCCTGGCGGCGGTGCTCTGCGTTTCGCTGCTGGCCGCCGCGTGCGCCTCGAACAAGAGCACCAACCCCCTGCGCGAGGTCACCATCACCGATGCGCAAAACCTGCCCGTCATCCCCAGGCCGCGCCTGCATATGAATTGGCGCAAAACGCTGGTCGAATACCAACCCTTCGCCGGCAACCCGCTCCAATACAGCAAACCCACCGTCTCACCCGACGGCGACCACGTCTTTGTCGGCACCAGCTCGGGCTGGATGGTGGCGGTCAACGCCCACACCGGCCAGACCGATTGGAAGGTCAACTTTGGCTCCAGGATCGACTCCGAGCCTGCCTTCATGGCCGTCGACAACGAGGACTTCATCCTCTTTGGCGACGACGACGGCAACTTCCGCAGCATCAGCGCCGACGACGGCAGCGAGATCTGGTCCTACAAGACCACCGCTGAGATCGACGGCGGCGGCGAGCTGGCCGAAGGGCGCGTCTTCTTCCTCAACAGCGCCGATGAGCTTTACGCCCTCGACGCCCGCACCGGCAAATACCTCTGGACCTACGGCCGCGAACTGCCCGACTACTTCACCCTCGGCAACGCCTCGCGCCCCCTGGTCCACGAAGGCACCGTCATCTCGGGCTTCGCCGATGGCTTCCTGACCGCGCTCTACCTCGACACCGGGGAAGAGATCTGGGAGGCCGACCTGCGCAACGGAGAGCGAGACTTCACCGACGTCGACGGCCAGCCTGTTGTGGCCGGAGATATGCTCTACGCCGCCAGCCACGCCGGCGGCCTCTACGCCCTCAACGTCAAGAGCGGCCGCATCCTGTGGCGCCAGGACATCACCGGCGCCTCGACCTCGTTGGTGGCCGGAGACACCCTCTACACCACCACCGCGGGCCGCCGCGTGATGGCGCTGGACAGAAAAACCGGTCAGATTCTCTGGCAGTATCGTCATAAAGAGAGCACCCCTTCGACGCCCACGCGCCTTGGGGGCTACCTCTCTTATGGGGACAGCAACGACGGTTTTTACATGATCGATCGATCCAGCGGCTATCCGTTGCTACACTTTGAGTCAGGCTCGGGCTTCAGCGCGCCGGTGACCTTCTTTGACACCCGCGCCTATGGCCTGTCCAACAACGGTTACCTCTACTCGTTCGAGGTGGTCGCCCGCTGATGCCTGCACGCTGCACGCATCGCACACACTGCCAAGGCCCAAAGGAGCCTCATGAAACGCAGCCTCATTGTGCGCTTGATGTGTCTGATGGTGTTGGCCGCGTTTCAATTGACCTGCGCCACCACCACCCAGGGTCCCCCCGCAGGGATCGGCGGCTCGGTCGTCCAACCCCCTCCCGAAGCCACCTTCGACCCCGAAGAAATCTCTCAGCGCGTCTCTGACCAGACGCTCGCCATTCCCTAAATCAGTGAATGGTATCACCGCTGTTTCTTTGTAACTGAGTACGCTTTTTTGAATGCCAATGATCTCAGATCTTGGCAAAGGGCTGTCACAATCGGCTGCGCGTCTTTCAATGT
>CAKZKQ010000102.1 GCA_937123825.1 uncultured Pseudomonadota bacterium | reverse complement strand
CTCCACTTCCTTGGTCACGGCCTCGATTTTACTGCTGCTTGCTCTCTTCGCCAAGACCCTTCTTTCCACCATGAGCCTCGTCGAAAGTGCTTTCACTTCTCTGAGATCGGATGAGCGCTGGTGGAGGCTTGGGGGGCTTTCCTGGGGGTTTGTGATGGGTGGTGGAGGCTTGGGGGGCTTTCCTGTGGGGTTTGGGGTGTCGTTTTGGGGTGGGGGTGGGGTTTGTATTGGGTGTGGGACGGTGTGTTTTGGGAGGGGGTTGGGTCTTTGGGGTGTTGTTGGGGCGGGTTGTGGTCGGTGTTGAGGGATAAAATGGGGTTTGATGGCGCCCTATGGGTGGGTTTGTCATCATATTTGTGGGTGGTTTAGGTTGTGTGACAACAAACCGCTGCCTGTGTTTGATGGTTTTGGTGCCGAGTTTTGTTTGGGGCCTCTTTGGGGGCCGGATGGGACTTGTGGACAAGTGAGGTGAGTGGGTGCGTGTAGAGCGAGAGGTGTTTTTGTCGGGCGTGGAGGAGGCTCAGGCGATGGCCAGGGCTGATGCGCGCTTGCGCAGGGCAGGGTTCAAGCCTTTGCCTGGTCGCCCGGGTGTGTGGCGTCGTGGGACGAGGGCGGGCTCTGTGCTGGCCTCGGATCCGAGCGCTGTGCAGACCGATGTGACGGTGTTGACGGCGCAGGTCGATGGCAAGCTGCGTGTGCGCTACAGCATGCACGCGATGCTTTTTGGCCAGGTGACCCGCTCTGACATGATGTTCTGGCGCGGCGAGCTTGACGCGTTGGGTTATGAGCTGCGCAGCGGTGAGCCGACGACCGTGGACATGTCGTGGGCGCGTCGCGCGTCGGTTGAAGGGCTCTTGATTCCGATCTTGAGCCTCTTGCTGCCGCTTATCCCCATCTGGTTTTTGTTGATGCTGGTGGGGCCGCTGGGCGGTCTGATGCTGCTCCTTTACGGTTTGGCGGCGGCGGCGGCCTTTATGGCTGGGGTTTGGTGGCTGCGTCGGGGGATGCCGACAGCGGCCTCGCTCTCTTTGGAGACGTCATCGAACGTCGCCACGGTGGCCGCAGGCGATCAGGTTCAGGGCGACGTGAATGACGCTGTGGCCAAGGCCGACGCGCTGCGCCAGGAGTTGAAATCTGACCTGGACAACGTCGACGCCGGTCAAATCGGTGAAACGCTTGAGCAGATGGCGCTGGATGATTTTGACCGACGCCTTGCCGAGGGCAGCGCTCAGACCCTTGAGAGCATCAAAGAAGAGGTGGAGGCCGAGATGGCCACCCGAAAACGGGGATGATTGGGGCCATGGGCGCGCGGTGGTGTGCAAGAGCCAGATGTGCTTGCCCAGACACTCTCCGGCGAAGTTTTGCGGGCGTTGGGCCGCCAAATGGCAGCACAAGAGCCTGGGAGGTCCGGGGTGCTTCTCCTGGCCTCAAACCTTTGATAGTTTGGTTTGAAAGGGGCCACGTGGCGTGACGCGACAGGTGGAGCAGCGGCGCAGCCTGGCCTTTGAAGCATGCGGTGGGACACTGTAAGGCCGTGCAA
>CAKZKQ010000101.1 GCA_937123825.1 uncultured Pseudomonadota bacterium | reverse complement strand
TCTCGTAGGAGCCTTCGCCGTTCTTGTAGGCGTTGACGATCCGCCATCTGAGGTCTTCGCTGTGTGATTTGGGCATTTTGGGCCTCCCCTTTGGTTTCAGCCCATCATACCACACCTCTGGACGGAATTAACTTTCAGGCGCTCCGTTCTATCAAACAACACCATCAGCATTTGATAACTCACGTCGCTTATCCAAACTTTATCCGCACCCATTCCATGCAGGCACGCCCTGCCCCTGGATGAGCTTCGGCATCGGCAATAACGACGTCAAAGCAATCCACACCCCACTGGCTCCCACCCCCATTGAAGCGAAAGCACACCTTTCCCTTATTTTTCGCACTCTGATGTGCGCAAATGTATTACACCCGCGTGAAAGTTGTGCTACGGTCAAATAACACATCGGTAAACCCACTAATTTTTCACCCCAACTAAAAGCCACACGCCCATCATGTCTCGCTCTGAATCGATTCCAGAAGAACACGACGCGGCCATCAAAATCGATATCGCAGTTCTGGAAAAGATCAGCGGTGTGCTCTCTGTTGCCGATGATATCGACAGCCTCATCCAAGGCTGGGAGAGCATCATTACGGAGATCATTGAAGTCGAGTACAGCGGCTTCTACATCATCGACCCTCAGAGCGGCAAACCACGCATCATCGCCGCCACAGGGTTTACGGATGAAGAGCGCCTGGAGGCCGAGCGCACCGCCCCAGAGCGGCACCCGGGGCAGGTCATGCGCACGCGCAAGACCATCCTCGTCCATGACACGCTGATCGACGCCAAAAACACCGTCACCAGCAAGCGCAGCTTCAAGGTCCGCTCGCGCGTGTTCATGCCCATCGTGCATCGCGGCGAGAGCATTGGATCGATCGGATTGGCCTCGTCCCGGCCCAACACCTTCAATCAGGGGCATGTGTCTGTGCTGTCGTTTATGGCTCAGCTCATCGGCACCGTGTACATGCGCCTGCGCGAGACCAGCCGCCGCCGTGTGCTTGAAGAGCAACTGCGCCACAGCCAGAAGATGGAGTCCATCGGCCGCCTGGCAGGCGGCATCGCACACGACTTCAACAACAACCTGACCGTCATCCAGGGCATGGCCAGCGTCCTCAAAGAGTCGCTCGAAGACGATCCCGAGGCCCAGCAAGACCTCCAGACCATCCTCCACGCCACCTCTCGCGCCGCCCACCTGACCAGCCGCCTGTTGACCTTCAGCCGCAAAGAGCCCCGCGTCCCACAACCCATCGAGCCCCACACGCAAACCCATCAAGCGCTGGCCATGCTGCGCCGCCTGCTGCGCGAAGACATCAAGCTCAACGTCGACATCCAACCCACCAAGACCATCTTCATGGATCCGACCGACTTTGAGCAGATCATCCTCAACCTGGCCAGCAACGCCGCCGACGCCATGGCCGAAGGCGGCACCATGACCCTGCGCACCGCCCCCTACGATGGACCGTGGGACCCCTCACCCCAGTTGTGGTATCCCCCGGAAGTCAAACAGCCGCGCGAAGGGGCCTCTTACACACAGATCACCTTGACCGACACCGGCATCGGCATCGACGCCAAGACGCTCAAGCACATCTTTGAGCCTTTCTTCACCACCAAGGCCAGCGGCGCCGGCACAGGCCTTGGCCTGGCGGCCGTCTTCAACATCGTGCAAGACGCCGAGGGGCGACTGGCCGTTTGGAGTCAGCCTGGCCAAGGCACCACATTTCGCCTCCTGCTGCCCAACACGCAGCACAAACACATCCCGCGCACCGATGAGCACCCCAGCCTCAACGGCTCACAGGAGACATACCACGAGCGGATCCTGCTCATCGAAGATGACAACATGATCCGGCGCATGCTCAGCCGCGCCCTCAAAGCGCGCGGCTATGACACCCACGTGGCCTCCAACGGCGCCGAGGCGCTGCGCATGCTCGAAACCCTCTCTCCTGCCCCAGACCTGCTCATCTCTGACATCATCATGCCCCAACTCAACGGCCTGGACCTCAAAAGGGCCCTCGATGAGCGCGCCATGGTCTTGCCCATCCTCTTCATCTCCGGGTACACCAACGACCTGGCCCTGCAGCGCGAATTTCAGTCCCTGCAGTACCCGCTGCTGCGCAAACCCTTTACGCTGCGCAAATTCTTCAGCACCATCAGACAGCTGCTCGACAACCCAACATAAATCGAGCGCGCTTTGGACCAGACTTGCGGCCCAAAAGCCCCACACAACGGACCAGCCCACACTCGCCGCTTCGACAAAGGCACCCGCAAGCGTCGAGCATGTGATGGGCCCCTTGTGACAAAGCGCGCCTGGTCCCACCTCGGACACACCCCACATGGCCGCTGACACAACCTCGCTCAAACGCCTGCAACAACTCCAACGCCGCTTTCTGGCCGCCAACCTGCGCAGCCGCTCCTTGCGCCTGACGCGCCCCACACGCACAGGCGCCATCGACCTCCACACCCTCCTGCAGGCCACCGCCCCACTGCGCGACACGCTCCTGCCCAGACTCGGCCGACCATGGGACACCCCCATCAAGCTGCTGCCTTGCAAGCCCAGCACCAAACACAAGCAAACCATCGCCAACCACCTTGGCGATCTCCACCGCGCTGCCCGCAACGACTGGATGGAAACCGGCGCCAAGGATCTGGCCGTTGGGTGGCCGCTGCTCGAAGGGTGCAGCGCCGACGGCACCTGGCTTCGTGGCCCATTGCTGCTCTACCCAGCAGAGCTGGACACCTCATCGAGCACCGCCGGGCTCTCGCACTGGACCCTGACCCTCACCGGCCCCCCGGAGCTCAACGAAGGGCTCGCCACAGCCCTCTGGCGCACCCACCGCATCGGCCTGACCCTCGACGCGCTGCTCCAAGGCGATCAAGACGGCATCCTGGCCATGGACGCCGACTCCTGGAGGGACCTCCACCACAGCTTGCGGGACCTTGGGCTGGGCAGCCCTGGCGATGGACCACTCCCCCCGCTCTCCCCCTGGCAAACGCGCACCAAACAAGACCGCACACAAGCCCCTAAAGGCACCTTTGAGTTGCACCACCAGGCCGCCATAGGACGCTTCCCTCGCTCAGGCAGCAGCATCATCCTGGACTACGATCAGCTCTTGCAGGACAGTGCCCCCTCCATGGGACTGGCACAGGCCCTGCTCGATGTCGATGAAGACGCCCCGTGGGCCCTCTCAACGCCGCTTGAAGACGCCGCCACACCCCAAACAGACACCACCGCCTGGACCCACGATGCCAGACGCTGGCAGGTCCTGCCGTCCGACAGCAGCCAGGACGCCGTCTTCAACTTCCTGGCCAGGGACAAAGCCGCCGCGTTGGTCGTCCAGGGCCCTCCCGGGACCGGCAAGTCCCAGATGATCACCAACCTCGTCGCCTCGTCCATCGCCCGAGGCTGGCGCGTCCTGCTGGTCTGCCAAAAACGCGCCGCGCTGGACGTCGTCGCCGACCGCCTGGCCAGCCTCGGGATCCGCCGCCCCGTGGCCGTCGTTCACGATGTCACCCGGGACCGAAACGCCGTCTGCGAAGCCATCGCGCTCACCCTCGGTCAGATCCGCCATGACCCCGGCACTGACGCCGCAACCAACCCCCAACAAGACGCCGCGCAGCGCGCCTGGGACACCTCTAGCGTCCGCCTCCAGGCCCACCTCGATGAAGCGCAGCGCGCCTGGACACTGCTGGCCACCCCACACCATGACCGCCCTGCCCTGGCCACCCTCCAACAACGGGCCCTGGACGACGACGGCAGACCCCTACCCGACCTCAAAGCACTGGCCGACGTGACCGAAACCCAGGCCCTTGGCTGGCTGCCGCGCCTGGCCGCCCTGGCCCACGACAGCACCGCCATCGCCGCCCCGCATCCACTGTACCACCGCACCTGGTGGGGCCACATGGCCCAGAGCGACCTCGACACCGCCTTCGACACCCTCGACCAAATCCGCAGCGCGCTGCTCACCCTCCAAAGCACACCCGGACACCTCACCCCCAAACAAGCGCTGGACCAAAACACCGCCTGGGCGCTTGCCGACGACCTCCTGAACCTGCTCAGCCAGCAAGACACCGACGCCACCGATGAATTCCTGCTCTTCTGGTTCTGGACCGGAGGACAAACCCGACACGGCGAATGGTCACAGGTCATGGAGACCCTGCGCCACGGACGCCAAACGCTCGTCACCACCCCCAGCGAGCTCGTCACCACACATCGCGACACGCTCCAACAATGGCAAGATGATCTCGCTCGCCTGGACGCCCTCGCCCGGCGCTGGTACCGCTTCTTCCTCCCCGAATTCTGGCGCCTGCGCACGCTGCCTGCCCAAATCCTGGAGCGCTGCAAGTCGCTGGCCCACAGCCCCGCGCTGGTCAAAGTCACCGACCTGTGCAAACACGCCCTGGGCTGGCACGACTTTATCCTCAAGCTGCCCGCCGACAACCCCGTCCTGAGGCTTGGCTTCACCGGCACACCCAACGAAATTGACGACGAAATCCGCAGCCTGCAAACACAACACGACCGCGTCAAAGCGCTGCATCAACTCCATCAAACCCTGCAACAATATGGCGGCCCATACGCCCAGATGCCCGAACTGGACCCCACCGAGGAGCCCACAAAAACCCCCTTCATTCGCGCCGCCCTGGCCGACCGTAAACGTGCCACCACACTGTCGCATTTACGGGAACTGATCGATTCCGCCCGCACAGAATGGGACACCAACCACCTGAACAAAATGGAAGCACTTGCTTCCAACGGAGATTTGACCCAGGCGCTGGAGTTGTTGGACGGGCTGATGGGGGCCAAAAAAGAGGCCGAACTGGCCTGGCGTCTGGACAAAGACATGTCGGACCAGCCGCCCCCGCAGTGGGTCCAACATTTTCTGAAACACTGGCACCCGTCATCGCTTAAAAACCAAGCGGCCGACCCCATCACAGATGCCACGACGGCTCTGGGGCGAGCCTGGCGCCAAATGGCTTGTGGCAAGCGCAGCGCGCGACAGATCGAGCGGCCTTTGTTGGATCCCGGCGCGCTTGATGCGTTGGGCGATGCGCTGGACACCAACCGCCAGGCCTCTGGTCTTGGCATCATGGCCCAATACCAACACCGCCTGCAGGCACTGGTCACCGAAGGGTCCAAAGGACGCACGCTGCGCAAGCTGGAGCACGAGGTCAGCAAGCGGCGCAACCGCGCCACGCTGCGCCAACTGGTCGAACGCTTTTGGGATCACGGCCTGGATCGGGTCCGACCGGCATGGTTTTGCTCTCCGGATTCGGTCGCGGCGCTCTTTCCGCTGCAACGAGACCTCTTTGACCTCATCATCTTTGACGAAGCCAGCCAATGCCCCGTCGAAGCCGCCGTCCCCGCCCTTGTCCGCGCCCGTCGGGCCATCATCGCCGGGGACGACCAACAGATGCCGCCAAGCCACTTCTTTCGCGCCAACGGCGATGAAGAAGACGACGACGACGAGAGCACAGTCCTGGCCAGCCGCTCGCTGCTGGCTCTGGCTCGCGTGGCATTCCCCGACACCACCTTGCGCTGGCACTACCGCTCCCAACATGAAGCCTTGATGGCGTTCTCCAACGCGGCCTTTTATGGAGACCGCCTGATCACGGCGCCAAGGCGCCAGGGCGTAGAAAACCCGGACATTGAGGGTCTAGGCTGGGTCCAGGTCCCAGGTCTATGGCAAGAGCAGCGCAACACCGCCGAAGCGCGCCGCGTGGTCGAACTCATCCAAACCACCCTCTCATCAGATGACTCAGGCCAGGCCGCCCCCACCATCGGCGTGGTGACCTTCAACCGCAAACAAGCCGAGTTGATCGAAAACCTCTTGCAGGACGCCGCCCGAAACGAACCGATGCGCGCTCTGATGGAGCGCAACCGCCGTCGCCCTGCCGTCGAGCAGCTCTTCATCCGCAACCTCGAAAACGTCCAGGGCGACGAGCGCGACGTCATCATCTTCTCTGTGGGATACGGCCCCAACACCCAGGGCGCCAAAGTCCACGCGCGCTTTGGTCCGCTGGGTCAGGAAGGCGGCGAAAAACGCCTCAACGTCGCCATCACGCGCGCCCGGCGCGGCATCCGCGTCGTCTGCTCCTTCGACCCGGACACACTCCAGGTCGCCAACACTCGCCATCCCGGCCCCAGGCTCCTAAAGCGCTACCTCCAGTTCGTCAAAGCGCACCACGACGGCCAGCAAGACACCGCGCAGCGCTTGCTGACCCAGGCCGCCGAGCTTGGCGGCGGTCAAGGCGTCACGGGCTCACACCGCGCCGCCGCCGCCACCCACAAACACGGCCAACGTGTGCGCCAGGAGTTGGCCCAGGCGCTTCAAGCACAAGGTTTGCGCGTTCAGGTGGGGCTGGGCATGGGCAGCCAGCGCCTGGATCTGGCGGTTGGGCTTGAGGGCGAAGAGGTGTGGCGGCTGGGCATCGATTGCAGCGAGTTTCTGGCCAACCCGGACCCCATGGCCCGAGACATCTATACTCCCAGGTTCTGGGAGCGGCTGGGCTGGCGAGTGCTTCGGGTGAGCCCTGCGATGTGGCTCCATGAGCGCCAGGCCACACTGGAACTCTGCATGCGGCTGTGCCAGCAGTCAGCGTAACACCACCTCCAGAAAAGCCCCCCGCCCAAACATTAGGTCCTGTCTGACAGTTGTCCCGAGTTCCAATGGTCAGACAGGACCTAAAATCAAAGACGCTCAACCTGCGCTCAAAGCCCCTCTTCTATCCGCCACACCCAACCCAGAACGCAAGAGCGCGATGGGCCAATACGCTCCCACCGTCACAACCTCTCCAAGTCATCCACAACCGCCCACATAGTTAGCAGACTAACAACAAAGCCACCTACACCAACGCACCCAATCTTACCTAAACCATATCTGCACCGTAGCTTTCGGCCTTTGCCTCAATGCATTAATGAATGAATCAATCTTTAAACACCAAAACCCTTCGACACTCTAATTTATTGGCGTCACCAGAACCATACAAACAAATCAAAACCAAACAAAACCAAAACACCAAAACCAAAGCAGCATTTAACACAGGAAGCTCAAAAGCCAACCCCACCCCGCTCTAACGAGCTTAAACAACGGCAACCCCCTCAACAAACAGGAAAACAAGGAGTTCCAACTTTAGCCTTGTCATGATTATAGATTCAGGGTAAATCCATATTTTAGAGAGCATTTCTGCCAAACCCTACAAACCCTGAAGTTCGATGAAGCTGTTGATTTATGCCGCTGAAGCATAAAGCAACTCAACATCACACTTTTAGCCAGAGAATTGTGTAATGAATACCCGTGTTATTCATTCTGCAATCTGGTCCATCTGCGTCTTTATGTCGTTGTGGTCCTTTACAGGTTGCTCCGCCCCTCCAGAGAGCTCGCCGCCATCTGACGATGGCCCTCAGGCGTGCCAACCCTCGTGTGACGAGCGCCAGTGTGGCGACGACGGCTGCGGCGGGTTGTGTGGACGGTGCGAGGGCGAAGACGTGTGTCAGGATGGCCAGTGCGTGCCCTCCGATGACGACCCACAAGACTGCCAGCAAACCTGCCAGTCTGAGGGCGCCCAGTGCGGTGAAGTCTGCGGCCAGGACTGTGGGCAGTGCCCGGGCGAAGACAGCGTGTGCCGCGCTGGACGCTGTGTGTGCCAGCCTCAGTGCGAGGGCAAGGTCTGCGGCGATGACGACGGTTGCGGGGGAGTGTGCGAGCCTTGCCCGTCGGAAGAAAACTGCCAGGACTGCCCGCTGCGCCTTGTGGTCGTGGAGCGCCAGGAGAACGCCGGCCGCCTCCAGCGCGTCACGCTGGCGCTGGACTACACCGCCGAGGGCGACGGCGGCGCGCCAACGCTGGCCGACATCCGCCTTGCTGTGGACGGACCCGCCACGCTGGAGCGCGTGGGCCTGGGGCAAGCGGCCATGGACGCCGAAAAGGCGCTGGCCACCAGCCCCTCCACTGGCCGCCCCTACCAGGAGCTTCCCGATGGCACGCTCCAGTTCCTGGTCCTTTCATCACAGAACACCACGCCGCTGGCCCCTGGCCGCTGGCTCTTTTTCCAGTTCCTCATCGGAGACACCGCCACCGAAGGGCCCGCCAGCTTTGCGCTGGTCAAACGCGAGCAGACCCTGGCGCCGGCCTCGGCCGACAGCCTCTTGTGGTCTGCCCACTACGACGCCCCTGTGGTGATCTGGCCGGAGGTCCGCAATGCGCCTTGATAAGCTCTCTCTATGGACCTCGCTGGTCCTCTTGACCACTGCCTGGGGCGCCACAGCCCAGGCCGAGCCGCTCTCGCTCTTTGAGTTGGCCGACTTCAACGCCTGGGTTCAGTGCAGCGAAGCGTGCGGGCAACTGCCGCCGTCGCCCACCTTTGAACAACAGCGGACCTTCTTCCGCTGCCAGTCCGACTGCGGCAACGCCAGGCGGCTGTGGGAGAAGAACGGCGTCGAACCCATCGACCGCCACGACCTGGAACTGGCCATTCTGGAGACCCAGCACGCCACCCAACCCCCTGAAGAGCCGCTGGTCTGCTACCAGGGCGAAGCGGACGAGGTGGTGGTGCGCGGCGCGCTCTGCGCCGAGGACGTCTGCCAACTCCAGCCCGAGTGCAGCCCCGCCCAGTGCGCGCTGCCCGTCAACCAGGAGCTTGACTGCACCAACGAAGAACCCGGCGGCGCACGCTGCTGGTGGCCCAACGAAGTGCGGCCGCCCGCCTGCCCCGATGTGGTCTGCGACGCCCAGCCCGACCGCGATGAAGACGACTGCGCAGACGCCGACGAAGATGGCATCCCCGCCTGGCTCGAAGACGAGCAGGGGCTGTCAGACCTCCAAGCCCAGGCGCTCTGCGGCGGTCTGGAGGCCTGCGCCTTTGATGAAGCCTGCGTCTTTGACGACACACTCGGCGTCAGCCAGTGCGCGCCGCGCGACTGCAACGGCCAACCCTGCACCCTCTTCCACCTGGAAGTCATTGCCGAAGACGACCAGCAAGCGCTCGTCTGGGTCTACTTTGACCACTCGGCCCTGCCCACCCGCGTCCTGGACCTCTACCTGACCTACGACCGGGACGCGCTGGCCCTCGAAGACGCCAGACCTTTGGCGGCGCTGAGCGAGTTTGGCAAGACCCTGCGCAGCACCCACCTCTCAGATGGGACCCTGCGCCTGTCGGTCTTTGGCACCAACGCCACCGACCCCATCGCCCACGGCCCCATCATCGAACTCATCTTCCGGCGCACCGCCGAAGAGTCGGGCGCCATCGCCTTCACCGACAACACCGACCTGCGCCAGGGCGCGCTGGCCCCCGAACAAGGCCTCCAGCAAGAGACCCTGGCCGAAGACCAGTGGTGGGGCCAGGACATCGAGTTGACCCCCAGGAGCGCGCTGAGCACTCGCCTGGCCCTCTGGTACGGCTTTGAAAGCCTGGACGCCCCGCTGAGCTACGCCAACATCCCCTCGGCCCAGGATCTATGCGACGACATCGCCCAGTGCGCCAACGAAGAAGACGCCCCCACGCGCCAGCGCTTCATCGCGCTCCTGGAGCAACTCCAGCGCGGCACGCTGGTCGCCACCGACTCGGTGGAGGGCGTGACGGCCTCGGGCGCCTACTTTGACGGCGAAAACGACCACCTGCGCATGCCGGTGGCGGTTCAGGACCCCTACGACCCCAGCGCCCAGCACCTGTCTTTTTCGACCTGGTTCTACCCCGAGGGCAACACCACCAACGAGCTGCGCGACACCCCGCAGATCCTCTACACCCACAACGGCTTTGACGAGCGCACGCGTTGGGGCTTGATGCTGCGACCCAACGAAGACGGCGGCGTGGACCTGAACTTCTTCAACGGCGACTTCCTCTCCAAGACGCCGCCGCCCGAAGAGGTCACCCTGGCCAGCAACCTGCCGCTGCGCCGCTGGCAGCACGTGGCGCTGACGCTCAACGCCGCCACCGGTCAGGTCTTGCTCTACTTCAACGGCGAGCAGGCCGCGACGGTGACTTTGGAGCAGCCGCCAAGCGCGGTGGCGTGTCCTCAACTGGTCGGCGGCACCGATCTGCGCCTGCACCTTGAGGGCGACATCATCGGCGGCAAGCCCTCCGAAGCCATCTACATGGGCGTCTCGCAGGGCGGGCTCTTTAAAGTCCTCCAGATGGACCTGCAGGGCGTGGCCCCCCGAGAGATCCTGGGCGACGGGCAATTCTCGTACCGCGACCCGGACTACAGCCCCATCCTCAACAAGATCGTCTACGCCAGCAACGTCAGCGGCGCCTACGAGATCTGGATCGCCGACGGCGACGGCTCAAACGCTCGCCAGATCACCACCGGCTTTGGCGACCCCGTGCGCAACATCGCCGCGCGCCGCCCCCGTTGGTCCCCCGACGGCACCGGCATCGTCTTTGAGAGCAACATCTTTGACGTCGATCGCAGCGACAACAACTTTGCCCGCGTCTGGCACCTCTACTACATCGGCTACGATCCCAACGCCGACGCCGTCAGCGTCGAACTGCCCGGCGGCGGCACCGCCAACCAACTCGACTACCGGCAGGCCATCGAGGCCCAGGCCATCAACCTCTATCGCCTCACCCACCGCGACCAGACCCGCAACCACATCCGCGCCTCCTGGCTCGAAGGCAGCGGCGACGGCAACCGCGGCATCCTGCTGATGGAGACCTCCTCGGAGCGCTTTGATGAGGTCAGCATCGAAGAGCTGGTCATCGCCCAGAACATCCCCTCCACCAACGCCAACGCGCTGCCAGGGCTGGCCGAGCCCGGCCAGGAGGTCGCCCTTTTGGCCGCCCACCGCAGCGTCCGGCCCGCCTTCCCCGAGCCCATCGAGACGCGCACCGTCTTCTTCAAGCGCTCGCGGATTGAGTACCTGGACAACGACCAGTTCACCTTGACCCAGACCGACACCGACAGCGGCGTCGCCATCACCGTCACCCACAACCCCAACGGCTACGACGCGCGTTGCTGGGACAAAAACACCAACAACGTCCAGGAAGCCGACGAGGACACCAACGAGGACGGGGCCTGGAACGAGGCCGACTGCCACCCCTTTGACGTCCGCAACCTCTACATCGAGTTTGACCCCGCCGTCTGGCGCCCCGTTTTGGTGGACGAAGACGGTCAATACCTCACCCCCGGCCCGCTGCTGGCCCCCCAGAACGAGGGCGGCGTCCACAAAGACCTCCAGCTCAAGGAGAGCTTCCCCTTTGGACGCGCCGTGGTCCGCGTCGAGGTCCTGAGCCCCTTCAACGCCCTGCCCATCCCGGCCGGAGACATCGCCACCGTCAGCTTTGAGCGCGTGGACCTTGAAGACGCCGAGGTCGACTTCGCCCCGCTGACCCGCGACGCCCAGGAAGAACTCTTCATCAAAGACCTGACCACCAACGACCCGCCCGCACCCTACGACCCCGCAGGGCGCTTTGAGCAGATCGAAGAGGCGCTCTTCTCCCCCGACGGCCAGGAACTCCTGCTCGCCGTCATCTCTCGCGCTCGCCCCTTGCTCCTGCGCTCGGCCTCGCTGCAGAGCGCCGCCGAGTCGGTGCGGATCTCGCGCGGGACCTTGCGCCTGCGCGGCATGAGTTGGTCCAAGCAAGACAACTTCTATGCCTGCAACTGGGCCGGCGGTTACCTCCAGCCCTTTGACAAAGAGGTCCTCTCGTCGCTGCGCGGCGGCCTGGACGACATGAAGTTCTACCAC
This sequence comes from uncultured Pseudomonadota bacterium, assembly GCA_937123825.1. Lineage (GTDB taxonomy): Bacteria > Myxococcota_A > Bradymonadia > Bradymonadales > CAKZKQ01. The sequence continues at coordinate 9,496 of CAKZKQ010000101.1, read as the reverse complement.
GGCATCCGCAGCGCCGAGTCGCTGCGCAGCGAGTTTGAGCGCGGCCTGGAGCGCCTGGAGCAAGAAGAGCGCCTGGAGGGCGACTCGCTGCTGGCCCAGTGCAACGGCTCCAACGCCGACTGCCCCGACTTCCACCTGTGCATCAACTCCGAGTGCGTCATGATCGACTGCGACCCGGACGACCCCTACTCCTGCAACGACTTTGGCGGCTCCTGCGTGCAGCGGCCCACCTCGGTCGAGCAGGAAAACGCCCAGCTTGTCCCCGACAGCGACTTCTTTGATTGGGTCTGCGCCGTGGACTGCAACAGCGACCGGCAGTGCTTCACCCAGGAGTGCCTCAACGGCCCCTGCCGCTTCTGCCAGGAAGAGACCTGCGTCGAGTGCCGCGAGGTCACCACCGACTACGGCGCCTTCTCGCTGACCGGCATTGAAGGCTGCCCCGACCGCAACAGCTTTGCCTGCGTCGAGGGCGCCTGCGTCACCGAGTGCTACGCCTTTGACGACGGCCAAAGCCGCTACCTGTGCGACCCGGCCACCGAATACTGCCAACAGGGCCGCTGCGTCCTGCTCGACTGGGACTGGCCCGACCTGGCCCCGGCCTCCTTTGTGGGCCTCTCCGACGCCCGCTACAACCTGCCCCCCAACCAATGGCAAGGCTACAGCGCCGCCGTCGGTGAGAGCTTCCCCATCGAGATTTACGCTTACGGCGTGTCCGACCACACCCACGCCCCCGAGGTCGTCGTCGAAGCCAAAGGCGGCCCCCTCTACGGCAACACCTGGACTCGCCTTGGAAAGGCCGTCATCAACAACAAGACCCGCGCTCAGGCTGGCGCCAAGCCCATCATCATCGACTCCCCCTACCCCTACGAGTCGATCCGCCTGCGCATGGTCAACTCGCCCTACCAAAACCTCACCGCCGCCGCCAACGGCCTGCGGGAGAACGACAGCGAGTTCTGCATCAAGGACATCCGCCAGAGCGCCATCGCGCGGGGCGAAAACCCCCTGGAGGCCGACTTCAGCCCCTGCTTCCGCCGCGCGCCGGGCTCGATGGTCAACATCGGCTACCGCCTTGGCCTGCCCATGCACGAGGCCATCAAGGCCTGCCGCGAGCGCGGCCACGCGGGCTGCCCCGGCATCTCCCAGGGCGACCATGACTACCTCTACGGCGGCGCCAACTCGGTGGTCATCACCGATCTCAAGGCCGCTGGCGGTCAAATCATGGGCAACATCACCCAAAACACCGTCTGCACCTACGAAGGCTCGCTCGACCCGCTCAACGACGACGGCTCGCCGCGCAAGCTCTTCTACGGCGACATCACCACCGAGCAGTCCAACCAGCAGGCCGACTACTGCCAGCAAAACCCCGAAGCCTGCCAGGCCCCCACGGCCCCCGTGGTCGAGTTCAACCCTGAGCAACGGGGCTTTGCGCTGCTCAACTGCAACCTCTACGACCCCATCCAGCCCGAGACGCGCTCGGCCCAGATTGTCGTGGAAGACATCGCCATTGTGCGCGAGTGGCCCGCCCGACGCGGCGCCATCATCTTTGACGACGGCAACACCTGCCGGGTTGAACTCGACGGCCTGCGCTCGCAGCCCTGCTACGAGTGGGACACGGACGCCTCGCTGGACTCCTACAATATGGCCACCGTCCAACACGGCACCCTGGAGTTTGGCCTCTTCCGCAGCTTTGGCCACGACCGGGGCTTTGGCTCGGTGCCGCTGCCTCGCCATGCCTTCAATGTCCGCATCACGGGCTACGACGGGCAGGGGCTGGTGCTGGAGAACCGAGGCGAGCGCCTGGAGGTCAACACGGCGGCCGAAGACCAGACGGTGGCCTTCGCCCAGACCTTCACCGAGGGCATGAGCTACAGCGTCAAAATCGTCTCGCAGCCCACCGACCCGGCGCTGACCTGCGTTTTGCAGGGCGAATCGGCCGGAAACATGCCCAACGCGCCTGTGACGGTGACTTTGGAGTGCCTGACCCGCCAGACGCTGGGCGGCACCGTGGCGGGGCTGGCCGACGACGCCAGCGCGCTGCTGCGGCTGACCACCACCGACGAGCGCGGCGCAGACCAGAGCTTGGAGCAACTCATCAACGCCAACGGCGCCTTTGAGTTCACCCCCGGCGTCATCGAAGGGCGCGCGTGGGCCTTGGAGATCGCCCAGCAGCCGCGCACCCAGGAGTGCACCGTGGCGCCCACCAGCGGCACCATGGGACAAGCGCCCGACAACGGCGTGACCATCACCTGCGAAGACCTGCCCTTCAGGAACCTGGGCGTGGCCGTGGCGGGCTTGCGCAACCCCGGTGAGCTGGAGTTGTTCGACCGCATCAGCGGCCAGACGCTGACGGTGGCCATCAACGGCCGCACCAACTTCCCGCTGCCGATCTTGATTGGTCAGCAGTACGACATCGCCATCACGGCCCAGCCCGCCGAGCCGCCCCAGATCTGCGTCTTCCTCGATGACGCGCAGGCGGGCGTCATGCCGGACCAGGACCACATCGGGGCGCGCATCGCGTGCGCCGAGCAGCCGACCTTCGCGGTCACGACCCCGGTCACCGGCCTGGAAGGCGACGGCCTGCGCCTGTCGCTCAACGACGGCGAAGAGATCATTGATGTGGCGGCGCCCAACAACCTCGAAGCGCCGCAGGCGACCTTCGCAAGGCGCCTGCTCAACGGCCAGAACTACAAGGTCACCGTCGACCGGCAGCCCACAAGCCCCGAACAAACCTGCTCGGTCTTGCTGGGAGAGGGCGTCATCGAAGGCAGCGACACGGTCTTTATGAGCGTGATCTGCGAGACCGTCACCGAGGACAACTTCTACACCATCGGCGGCACCGTGACGGGGCTGGCCGGGCAAGACCTGACGCTGGAAAACCAGCAGGGCGCGCTGCAGGTCACCATCGACGACAATGGCGCCTTTGAGTTCCCCAACCGCGTCAGCGACAACAGCGACTACAGCGTCCGGGTCCGGCGTCAGCCCAGGGAACCGGCGCAAAACTGCCGGGTGCTCGGTGGCGAAGGCACCGTGCGCGGGGCCAACATCACCGACATCCAGGTGGTCTGCGACGTGGGCAGCACGCTGACCGTCGAGGTCAACCGCGCTGAATCGGCGGGCGCCTCGGTCAAGGTCCTGGTCTTCAAGCCGCAGCCGGGCGCTGCGGTGGTGGGCAACGCTCGTCAGGACACGGCCATCGGCGCCGAGCAGGCCAGCAGCGCCATCTTGAGCCCCGGCAGCAACGACGTGGCCATTTTGGAGCCCGGCCGCTACGACGTCCTGGTCTTCATCAACCACGACGGCTCGGTGGACGAGCAGAGCGGCGCGGCGACCTTCTCGACCGCCGACTTTGGCGGGCGGCGCACGGTGGAGTTGAGGCCCAACGAAGACAACTTTGTGCGCTTCTTTGCCTCGGACTTCACCCCGCTGGTCGAGTCTCCCATCCAGGTCCGCGCGGGCTTGGACATCGACCCCGACGCGACCTTGAGTTGCTGGTTTGCCCCCGCGGGCGCAGGCCAGATCGAGTTGCCCGAAGACCGCAACTCGCCAGTGGTGGACCGCGCCGTGGCCTCCTGCGACGGAGACCCGTGCTTTGAGCGGCCCACCATCTTTGACCCCTTCTATCTGGCGGTCACCAACACCAACCCGGCGCTGCCGCGCGGCCAATACGACATCACCTGTCTGGCCGACGAGGACGGCGACGCCACCGTGGACAGCGGCGAGTTTACTGGGCTGCTGAGCAACGCCTCGGTCCGAGGCAGGACGATCGAGCTTCGGCTTGAGGAGGCGCCCTGACGATGAAACGCAATCATAAAAGCATAGATAAAACCATGAATCGGCACCTTGAAAACGGCAGGAGCTGGACGATGAAGACTGGACAGAAGACCTTTGTGGCGCTCGGCGCCGTGGGATTGGCCGCGTTGGCCTGGGCCTCACCGCTGCAAGCCCAGGACGTGGTGTGTGAAGGCGTTGGAGAGTTCCCCTGCTCGTTCCAGTCGGACGCGGTGGAGCTGCAAAAGGTCCCGGCGATCTTCAAGTTCCAGTCGCGCGTCTCGCAGGCCAAGCTGCCGCTGGGTGAAGCGGTCTTCAACACCGTCTTTGTGAAGGTGATGCGCGGGGCCGAGACGCTCTGCCTGGAGCAGTTTTCGGACGTCACGGTCCAGAGCAGCGTCCTGAACCTGGAGATCGGGCGCAACATGAGCTGCGAGTTGGACGAGGTCCTGGCCGAAAACTCCGGCCTCCAGTTCCAGGTCTGCCTTGGCGGCCAGGAGAACTGTTTGCGTCCCCTGGATCTGGCCGCCTCGCCCTACGCCGTCAAAGCCAGCTTCGCCTCCCAGTCCCAAAACGCCTATCAGGCCGACATCGCGGCCCAGGCCAACTACGCCCACCGCGTGACCGCCGACCGGGACCTGCTGCTGCGCAACACCCTGGGCACGGGCTACTTTGACTTCTACACCCACCCCGCCGAGAGCGTCGAAGCGCTCTACGACGCCATTGAGTACCTGGAGTACGCCAAGAGCGGCTTCATCCAGTGGACCCCGCTGGCCAGCGAAGGCGCCATGTCGGTCCACATCGTGGCCAAAGACCCCGACACCGACCAGTTGCGCTCGCTGGACCACTTTGTGGTGGCCGCCAACGAGACGATCATGCGCGGCGACCTGACCGTCACCGAGCGCGGCATCCACGTCACGGGCAACTCGGACGTGGCGGGCAACCTGGTGGTGGCCGGTCAAATCTTGATGGGCAACGACCCCACCAGCCTCCTGGGCTTCCTGGACAACATCACCCACGGCATCGACGGCGAGCTTCAGATCACCGACGCCACCACCATCAGCGCAGGCGGCATCCACGTCACCGGCGACTCGGACGTTCAAGGCGCGCTGGGCGTCAACAACGTGGCCCCGGTCTTCTCGCTGGATGTCACCGGCGACATCAACTTCACCGGCAACCTGCGCCGCAACGGCGAGCCGCTGGCCATCGCGGGTTTGCAGTGGGACAGCAACGAGAACAACGACCTCTTCTACGAAGACGGCAACGTGGGCATCGGCACCCGGAACCCAGGCTTTGATCTGGACGTCAACGGCGACATCAACTTCACCGGCGTGTTCCGCCGCAACGGCCAAGCTGTGCCCATCTCACCGTGGACCGACGACGGCGGCGAGATTTCCTACTTTGGTGAAGTCACCGCCGCGCGCTTCTTTGCCGAGAGCGGATCGCGCTTTACGGACCTGACCATCGGCGAGGAAGGCACGGGTTTGTCGCGCGGCGAGGGCGAAATCCGTGATTTGGGCGCGCGTGAAGGCCTGCGCTTCTTCAACAACAATGGCACCCTGGCCGCCCTCATGGCCGACGACGGCAACTTCATAACTGGCGGCGACATCTTGACCGCCAACCTCACCGCCGCCGGAGACCTGACCGCCACCGGGAACCTGATCGCCGCCAACCTCACCGCTTCGGGCACCGCCAACATGGGCCGCACAACCATCAACGCAGCGCTGGAGTTCAGTAACCAGGACGGCATCGGTGACGGTGGCCGCGCCATGCTTCACGGCGCCGATGACACCTTGGTCATTAACCCCGAAGGCGACTTTGCTGGAGCAGTTCAAGTTGGCAGCGACCTCAATGTGCAAGGCAATGCTGTCGTTGGGGGCGTGATCATCGATGAAAGTGACGGTCTTGGTGACGGTGGACGAGCCATCGTTCATGGTCTCGGTGACGAACTCATTTTGAACTTCGATGGCGATCTGGCAGGAGGGGTGAGGGTCGATAGTCCCTTTGCGCTACGGCATGACGATGGCGTCAAAACCACCATGATCGCCTACCCGGAAAATGGCATCGTCCACCCCCGCTGGGGCGTGTTGCGAAAAGGCGTCCAGTTCAGGGTGGCACAAGCAAATCACGTCTACTTCAACAGAACTGGCGATATTGTGACTGACGGACAAATCTTTACACAAGCCGTCAATCAGGCTTCGGACCGTCGCATCAAAAATATCATTGGGATTTCCAATGGTCAGCAAGATCTCCAGACCCTCAAGGCCATCGAGATCACGGACTACACCCTCAAAGACGCTCGCAAAGACGACTCATCGCACAAGATGGTCATTGCCCAACAGCTTGAGGAAGTCTACCCCCAGGCTGTCTCACAGCGCTCCGGCACCGTCCCAGACATCTTTGCTCCCAGCGAGCACGTCGCCTTCAATGGCTCACTGGTGACCATTACCCTGAACGCCGCCCACGGTGTGCAGGTGGGTGACCAGATCTCCGCAGAAATCCCTGCTAGAGACAACAATAACCTCCTGCTCACGGTCACCGAGGTCATCGACAGCCACACCTTTGTGGCCGAGGGATGGCAGGGTGAAGAGGTCGGCTCGATCTTTGTCTACGGTCACATCGTGGATGACTTCCGCGCCGTCGATTACACCGTGGTGTCGATGTTGCACGTCAGCGCCACGCAGGAGCTGGCCCGCAAGGTCGAGCGCCTGGAGTCGATGGAGCAGGAGTTGGCCCAATTGCGCGCCGAAAACGAGCGCCTGCGCGAGCAGTTCTCGGAGTTGAGCGAGCTGCGTCAGGAGATGGCCGCCATCAAGGACATGTGCAGCCAGCGCCAGCAGAACGCCTGCGACGCCCAGTAAGCAAGAGCCAACCACCAAGGCAGGGACTGCGCCGACGCTCTAAAACCAGGGTTTCGGCGCTGCATGCGGTCAAAATCGCTCTTAAAAGGCCTTTTGACGCGCCCATAGAACGGGACAAAGCCCATGAACTGGAGCCATACCCCATACCGGCCCGCTGGCCGTCGCCGCGCCCTTTGGCCGCTGGCCGCCGCCGCCACGTTGGCGTTGCTGACACTGAGCGGGTGCGCCGCCAACGCGCCTGTCGGCACCGAGAACACCGAGCAATCTGCCCCCGAAACGCCCCGCGAGGTCTCCCAGGAGGTGACCCTGGCACTGGTGGCGCAGGCGCAGACCCCTGCGGGGGCCTCGGTGACGCTGCGTTTTGAGCGCAAGGACAATCTGGACGGGCCGCGCGCCGTGGAGGCCTTTGTGCACCACAGCGAGCACCTGAAGCTGGCCAGCAGCCAGCCGGGGCTGGCGGCGCAGGAGGCCGGCAAGCAGGTCATCGTGCAGGAGCGCGAGCCGGGCATGCTGCGCGTGATTGTCTACGCCTCGACCAACCTCAACACCCTCGACAGCGGGGCCCTGGCGGAGCTTGAGTTTGAGCGCGTCACCCCCGGCGAGGCCGTCGTGGACTTCATCTCGGACAAGGTCAGCCTGGCGCCCGCCGACGCGGCGCGCGGCATGACCCTCTCTGAGCCGTTGATCCTGGGAGGGCGCTGAACCATGAACCGCACCCACCTCTTGAAACACACCTTGGCCACGTCGGCGCTGATGCTGGCGATGCTCCTGGGGCACACGGCCTGGGCACAGGATCCCGTGGAGGATCTGGACAACGAGTGCACCGACCAGGGCGGCCAGGGGCTGCCCTGCGACACCAGCACCGACTGCGCGCTCAACGCCTACGCCACGCTCTGCATCGAGCACCTGCGCGGCGACCCCACCAGCCGCCGTTGCGAGATCCCTTGCGAAGAAGGCGAAGGGATCGACTTTGAGCGTCAGGCGGGGCTCTGCGCCAAGGGCGAGACCTGCATTGAGGGCAAAGCCTCCCCGGGGCGGCCAGCGCACTTTTGCCAGCCGACGCGCTTTCGGATGGACCTGAACCTGCTGGACGCCTGCGTCCAATACTGGCTCCAGGGCACGCAGCCCGGCTCGTTGGGTTCAGAGAACGTCTGCTCGCTTGAGGCCAACCTCAACCGCTTGTTGGACCAGAACGGCGACAACGAGTTTGACATCTTTGACCTGGACATGTGCGTGCTCTCCTTCCTGGAGCAGCCCACCTGCGACCCGCAAGAGGCCTCCTGCGAGGCCGACGACCTGGTCCTGTGCGACGATGACGACGACTGCGGCACCGGACTCTACTGCGACACAAACCGCAACGCCTGCACCCGCGACTGTGGCTTCATCGCCTCGCGCGAGTTGGCCACGGACGTGCTTGACCGGCAGTGCTCGGGCTTCCTGAAGACCTGCGACTACGAGCGCGGCCGCTGCGAAGAGGTCGAGTTGGACAACCTGACCTGCGAGATCGACCGCGACTGCCCGCCGGGGGCCTATTGCCTCCTTGGCCAGTGCGCCCCGCAGTGCTCTCGCTCCGTCGATTGCCCCGACAGCCGCTGGTACTGCACCGAGAACAACCGCTGCCGCGCCCTGCCCTCGCCGCAAGCCGACAACGGCTTTGTCTTTGACCCGCAGAGCTACGTCATCCGCTTTGCCCGCGCCGAGTTGAGCCTGGACGCCGTCGAGAACAGCGACTTCTCGCCGTTGGCCATCATGGACCTGCGCACGCGCCGTCAGGTCGTCAACAACCCCTCCATCAGCTTTGGCTACCGCCTGGAGACCAGCTACGACCGCAAACAAGACGAAGCCTGCCTCAAACCCTTTGTGGACTGCTCAGACGAGGTCGAGCGCGACGGCGAAGCCGAAGACGTCTGCTTTGCCCGTCAGGCCGACTGCCTGATCGACGACACCGAAGAGTGGATCCGGCTGCTGTCGCCCTTTGGCGTGGTGACCGCCGTGGGCAACCCCGGCCTGACAATCGAACTCAACGAACAAGCCGCCGACCGCCTCTCGCCGGGCCTCTACACCGCCACCATCCGCGCCATCTACGACAATGGCGACTCCCACAGCATCCGCGTGACCTACAACAAGCCCACGCTATCGGGCGAGTACGAGGGCACGCTGACGGTGACTCTGGGCGGGCAGAACAACGTGCTCAACGGCGAGCGTCCCATCAACTTTGGCATGAAGATCCGCGTCTTTGAGGACGAGGTCATCCGCTGGAACGAATTGATGGAGGCCAACAACCTGGCCCAGGAAGAGGACTTTACCGACATCACCCAGGGCTTCCTGGTCCGCGCCCAGCTCCACGGCAACACCTCCTACGCCTTCACCAAAGGCGGCGAGCGCACCTACCTCGACAACGAGGTGCCCTTCATCGGCCTCTATTCACCCCAGCTTCAGCGCATGCGCTTGCTGGGCTTCATCGACGTGGCCAACGATTTCTGCATCGGTGTGAACGAAGGGTGCCAGGACGGCGAGGATCTGCACGCCCGCAACCTCTTTGGCCGCGACATCCGCCGCCAGATTGAGTTCATCGGCCCTTACGACGAGGCCGGGCGGCGCTTCCACGGCATTTACCGCGAGAAGATCTCGGGGCTGACCTCGTATGATGTGACCGTCGATGGCGGCTTCATCATGGACCAGAGCACGCCCGACGAGTCGGGGCTGGAGCAAGCCGACGCGCGGATCGCGCCGCGCGAGTTCCCGGATCACGTCCAGCGTGCCGTCCGAGCTGCCGTCGTCGACGAGCAGGATCTCCGCATCCAGCTGCTCGAAGCCGTCCAGCACGCGCGCGAGCTCGGCGTGGAAACGCTCGAGAACCTGCTCCT
>CAKZKQ010000100.1 GCA_937123825.1 uncultured Pseudomonadota bacterium | reverse complement strand
ATCCTGAGCGCCGAGGAGTCCGGCGGGCTCAACCGCTGGCTGACGGACAACGATTACAGCATCCCGGACGGCGCCGCGCCGGTGCTCCAGCCCTACATCGACCAGGGGCTCTACTTCTTTGTGGCGCGGGTCAACATCGACAAGGTCACCTACAAAGACGGCAGCGCGACGCTCTCGCCGTTGCGCTTTCACTACGACTCAGAGAACTTCTTCCTGCCCGTTCGCCTTGGCCTCCTGAACGCCAAGGGCGCCCAGGACCTCATCGTGCACATCCTGGCCCGCGGTCAGCGCTACCAGGTGGTCAACAAGCCCAACGTCACCATCCCCACCAACGTGGGCGTGGCCACCGACGCCAAAGAGCGATTTGGCGAGTTCTACGCGGCCCTCTTTGACCGCACGCTGCAAAAGAACCCCGGCGCCGTGGTCACCGAATACGCCTGGGATGCCTCGGGCTGCGATCCTTGCCCCGGCCCCCAACTGAACGCCGAGCACTTTGTCACCCTGGGCGCCGACGTCCTGCCCAACACCGACCCCTGGGGCTTTGTGCTCACGCGCCTGCACGCCCGCTACACCAAAGACCAGCCCAGCGAAGACATGGTTTTTGCCGCCGCGCCGCCCATCGTCGGTGGCCGCGAGGTGCCGGGCAAAAACGGTGAGATTGAGGACGGCGCCACGCCCAGCGGCTTCAACAATTTTCAGGGCCGTTACATCATCCGCCACCCCTGGACCGGCCCCATCACCTGCGACAACCCCCAGCGCGGCATCTGGGGCGGCCCTCCTGGCGGCCACGACGGCGCCCCCGAGCCGATCGCCTCGGCCCAGGACACCGCCTTTGCCCCCCGTGGCAACATCGAACTGGCCCGCTTTGTCACCAAACCCGTGCCAGAGCTGGACATCTCGGCCACCGAGCTTGAAGAGGTCAAAAACACCGAACCGCGCCCCATCGACCCCTCCACCATCAAGAACCCTGGCAGCGGCGGCTGCGCCTCGTGCTCGACCGTGGACGGCGGCAAAAGCTCGCTGGCCTGGACGCTGCTTGGTTTGATGTTGGGATGGGTGGTTCTGAGGCGCAAAAAGCAGCGCTGATGCTCTGCCATAGACGGGCCTCAAGGCGTCATCGACGCGCATGGGGCCATTCAAAGGTTCGTTCTTGACGCTCAAACGCTGCCTCCAAGCACCCATGGCGCCCCCACAAACCCCAAAGGTCACCCATGCCCCGTCACCTGCCCACGCTGCTCTTCTTTTGCCTGCTGGCCTTCCCCGCCATGGCCAACGCCAACATGGCCAAGCCCTGGGATGACGGGGACCAGATCGGTGAGGCCAAGGGGCCGCTTGAGACCCTGCACGTGACCTCAGAGGCGCTGCACGTTGATATGACGGCGCTCACAGAGACCGACCGCGACAAGCGGCGCGTCCACATCAGCGCCACCTACCAGATCGACAACCGCGCGCAGGCCGCCGACGTCGAACTCTTCTTCATCGCCCCGGCCATCGCCGACGGCACCGTCGAAATCAACGGCCAAACCCTCCAAAGCAAGCTCACGGACCAGAAAATCCCCCCGGAATGGCGCTCCAACTACGCGCCCTACCACGAAGAGGGCACCGGCGTGCTCTTTGTGGCCCCCTTTAAACCCGGGGCCAACACCATCAAAGTCACCTACAGCGCCATCCCCGGCGTCTACCACCCCAGCGAGTGGCCCCACAAGACCTTTGAAATCGACTACATCCTGGCCCCCGCCGCCCCGTGGGGCCGCTTCAAGGACCTGACCATCACCGCCCAGGCCCCCGCAGACTGGACGCTGAGCAGCTCACTGGGAGAGGCCACGGGCGCAGATTTGAAGGCGACCTTTGCCTCACTGCCGCAAGGAAACCTGGAGTTGAGGGCCGACCCACCCCAATGGCGCGCAAGGCTGGCGCAGATCCCCTTTGGCCTCTCGGTGATCCTGGCGATCCTGGTGGCGCTGGCTTTGGGCTGGAAGTGCGGCCAATGGACTTGGTTCTACAGCAAAGGGCGCACTGCCTTTGAAGCCTCTATAACCACGATCGGATCGGGCGCGTTGGCTGTGGTATTGACCCTTGCGGGGGGCACACTGGCGCAAGTCATCCCCAACGAAGAGCACCTCTCGCGTTCCTGGGGTTATGGTCTGGCGATGACCTTCTTTGTCTTTGGAATGATGATGATGCCCATCATCTGCGCCGTCGCCACCTTCATATCCTTTGGAATCAGCAGATGGCGCCTCAAACGCCAGAACCCCACCAGAAAAGATCTGGAAGATCGCGATGAGAGATGGCCTTACATCATGCGAATCAGGAGTTGGGGAAAGCCACCGACCAATGCAGCAAGGCCACGGCTAGCGAGCCGAAGATGTGAACG
>CAKZKQ010000099.1 GCA_937123825.1 uncultured Pseudomonadota bacterium | reverse complement strand
CTCAAGGCCGCCACGGTCTTTCAAGGGGTCTACACCGGTGATGGCGCAGACCTGTCGCCCAACATCAAGGCCTTTCGGGTCTTGTGGGCCAGCCCCCAGGCCGCGGCGCTCTTTGGGGCGCTGAGTAAAGAGGGTACCGTCGTCGGTCGCCTCTACGGCGCTGTCGGCCTCTACCGCTTTGATCCCGCACAGTTTGAGAGCGCTGCGGAGTCGCTGCGCAAAATTGCCAAAGAGGACGTGGAGGTCCACTTTGGGTGCAAGGTGGGCTCATTCACCGTTGGTTTTCTGCTTGAGCCTGACCTGCCCGCCGTTCGCCTTGAGCCTGGTCAGACCCTGGCCCAGTGGAGTGAGGCCAACAAACACCCCAAGACCCTGGACATTGTTGGCGGGGGGTACACCGGCGAGTTTGCAGGAGAGCATGAAGTGCCCCGGCTGGCGCGGTGATCGTTTTGGTGTGGGGCGATGTGTGTGCAGGGTGGCTTGGGGGCGCCGCAAGGCCACAGCGCAAGGCACAATGGTGGTTCTATGTGGGGTCAACGGTTGACATTCCCGCTTGTCAGAAACCATATTTGAGCCGATAGTTCCTTCATGGACCATCATATAAATAAGAGATTGGGTCTGTGGAGCGTCGGCCTGTGGGAGCAGGGCCACCACAAACCAGGGTTTCAGAAACCGGCTTGATGTTTTGAGTCAGTTTGGCCAATACAGATTATTGCGTCGGCTCGCCGTGGGCGGGATGGGCGAGATTTATCTGGCGAAGTTGAAGCGCGGCGAGGGCTTTGAGAAGATCATGGTCATCAAGCGGATCCTGCCGTCGCTCAGCGACGACCAGGCGTTTGTGTCCATGTTCAACCGCGAGGCGTGCATCGCCGCGCAGTTCATCCACCAGAACGTCGTCCAGATCTTCGACTACGGCCAGCACAGCGGCGCGTACTTCATCGCCATGGAGTACGTCCACGGCCGAGATCTGCGCGCGCTGGTCGAAGCCGCCAGCGCCCAGGGGCAGGTCCTGCCCGTGTCCGTCTCTGTGGCCATCCTCACCGCCAGCTGCAACGCCCTGGACTACGCCCACCGTCACAAAAGCCTCGACGGCAGGCCGCTCAACGTCGTCCACCGGGACGTCTCACCGCAAAACATCCTCATCAGCTACGAAGGGGCGGTCAAACTGACCGACTTTGGTCTGGCCCAGCGTCTGGACATCGACTCCATCCGCGACGGCCAGATCCAGGGCAAGTTTGCCTATATGAGCCCCGAGCAGACCTTCGGGGACAAGCTCGACCGCCGCAGCGACATCTTCTCGCTGGGCATCGTGGCCTACGAGATGTTCTGCGGCCAGCGCCCCTTCCAGTCCAAAGATCTCACCCGGCTCATGCTGGCCATTCGAGAAGGGGACTACACCCCCCCATCCGAGCTGCGCCCCGAGCTTCCCAAGGCCCTCGACGACGTCCTGGCCCGCGCGCTGGCCGTCGAGCCCTACGACCGCTACGACGACGCCCGCGAGTTCTGCGTCGCGCTCGAATCCCTGGCCCGCGAACACGGCTGGTTGGCCAGCTCCGTCGAAATCGGAGACGCCATTTCGCGCCTTTGCCCCGACCAGGGCGTGCGCGACATGCTTCAAAACCCCGATCCCACGCAGGCGGCCGGCACACCTGTCTCGGTCCCCAACACCACGCAGGCCGCCGGCACGCCCATCGCCGTGCCCGACACCACGCAGGCCGCAGGCACACCCATCCCATCCGGCACTCAGGCGGCCGCCACGCCCATTCCGTCCGGCACCCAGGCCTCCGCCCAGCCCATCTCGTCGGCGCGCTCAAACCCCAACGCCGCCGTCGATGCCATTGGCTCAGCCGACACCGACCCGCTGGCCAGCATCCAGAGCCCCGTCGCCTCCGAGCCGTCCATGCCCTCGGCGGTCATCGCGCCGCCCCCGTCCCCCGACGCTGTGGCCGCGCTGGACTCCTCGCAAAGCCTGGCCCCGGTCAAACGCGCCGAACCCCAGCAAACCTCGTGGTTGCGCCTTGGCGGACTGGCCGCGTTGCTCCTGCTGGCCGGTGTCGTCGGCGGCGTCGCCTTCAACAACAACACCAACCCCGCCGCCGGCGCCCAACAAGAGCAGTGGATGCTCGACATCAGCGCAGAGCCCGTCGGCGCCGAAATCTACATCGACGGCGAGCGCAAAGGCACCAGCCCCATGGTCCTGCGCGTCGGCGGCGACCGAGAGGTCAAGGTCGAGTTCCGCGAGCGCGGCTACCACAACTTTGTCAAAACCGTGGCCCTTGGCCCCGGCGGCGGCCGCCTGCCCATCAC
>CAKZKQ010000098.1 GCA_937123825.1 uncultured Pseudomonadota bacterium | reverse complement strand
CGCTTGCTTTCGGTTCGCGGCGCCGGCGCTTCGCTTGGCTTGCTTGTGGTTCGGTCGCCGGCGCTGCGCTTGGCTTCCTTTTGGTTCGTTCGCTTCGCTCACTTTTGGCATTTGTGATGGGTGGGTTCTTGGCTTCGCCGGTACGAGTTGGGCATTTTGGCGAAAGTGCTTCGTTTGGGGTGGTCGGATGGGCGCTGGTTGAGGTTTGTAAGGCTTTCCAAGGGGTTTTGTGGTCGGTGGTGGAGTCCTGGAGGAGTTTCCAAGGGGGCATCGGGCTGTTTGGGGGCAGGGTAGGCGGCGAAGCTCGCCTCCCTGCCGGCCTTTGTGGTGGCAACGGCGTTGGTTCTCAACTTCCAGGGCCGCTCGGCCAGCGGGCTATCGCCGCCTACCTTCGCCCTCACGGTGGTTGGTGTTGGCCTTCAAATTTGCAGGGCCGCTCGGTCAGGCGGGCTATCGCCGCCTACCTTCGCCCCAAAACCAGCCATCAAGACCTTGAAGAACCCAAAAGTGCCCACCCCAAAACCCACTCCCTGTGCTTTGGAAGGCTCAAAAGACTCCCTCATCAAGCCGCGCGCCCCCTTGGAAAACCCTCCAAACCTCCACCGTCCACCACAAACCCCCAGGAAAGCCACCATCACCGACCACAACCCTCCTTGGAAAGCTTTCCAAGGCTCCGTCAGCGCCCATCCAACCCCCAAAAACGAAGCAATTTCGACAAAATGCCCCACTCCAACCGGCGAAGCCAAGAACCCACCCATCACAAATGCTATAAGGGAGCGCAGCGACCGAACCACAAGGGAACGAAGTGACCGAACCACAAGCGCAGCGTAGCAAGCGCACCAAAAGCGCAGCGCCAGCAAGCGAACCGCGACCGAGCAAAGCGAGGTCTCTCGGGTGATCGAGTTTAAGGACATTTACAAGAGTTTCGGGCCTAAGCATGTGTTGCGGGGTGTGAGCCTGACGGTGAACACGGGCGAGGTCTTTTTTGTGATCGGGGCCTCTGGGGCGGGCAAGTCGGTGTTGGTGAAGCACCTGGTGGGTTTGCTCAGGCCGGACTCGGGTCAGATCATCCTTGATGGGGAGGACATCACGTCGTTGACGGAGAAGGAGTTTTATCCGATCCGCAAGCGGTGCGCGATGGTCTTTCAGAACGCCACTCTTTTTGACTCGATGACCTTGTTGGACAACGTGGCGTTGCCGATCCGCAAGCACAAGCGGGTGTCGGTCAAGGAGGCCAGGCGTCAGGCGATGGAGAAGCTGGCGTTGGTGGGGATGGAGGGTGAGGCTCTGCGTTATCCGGCGGACTTTGGCGACGGGATGCGCAAGAAGGTGGCCATCGCCAGGGCGCTGACGCTGGATCCGGAGTTTGTGATCTTTGATGAGCCCACGACCAACGTCGATCCCATCAGCGCCAACATGGTCGACAAGCTCATTCGACGCTTGAGCGATGATCACGGGGTGACCAGCATCGTCATCAGCCACGATTTGCGCTCCATTTTTGGGATCGCCGACCGCATCGCCATGATTTACCAGGGCAACCTGCTGCTCGATGGCACCCGGGAGGATTTCAAAAACTCGCCCAACCCCATCATCCAGCAATTCATCCAGGGCCAGCCGGAGGGTCCGATGGAGGTCTGAGGGCGTTTGGAACACTGTGATGGGTGTGGTGTTGTTGTGGTGGTGGTTGTAGATGGTTACTATGGCCACATCCCAAAGCTTTGCGCGCGGATGAGGGGCGCGGGGTTGTCAGCCAGAGAGGTCGTGTCGGGACATGCAGAAGCGAGAAACAGCCATTGAGGTCAAGGTCGGCGCGTTGGTGCTCTTCAGCACGGCGTTGTTGGTGGCCTTTGTGATCATCCTGGGCGACTTCACCTTTGAGGACGGCCACGTCATCTACGTGGACTTTGACAACGCGGGGGGGCTTAAGCCCGGTGCGGACGTGGCCATCAGCGGCATCAAGTCCGGTCAGGTCAAGCGCCTGGAGTTTTTGGGCGGCGAGTACGACCAGGACGTGGGCCGTGAGGTGATGGTGCGCGCGCACCTGCTGATCGACAGCGACAAGGCTTACGCCATTCGGCGCAACAGCCAGTTTTACATCACGACCCAGGGTGTGCTGGGCGAAAAGTACGTGGAGATCACCACCACGGGGATGAGCGAGCCCGAGGTGCCCGCCGAGGCCAAGCTTCGCGGCGTGGATCCGCCCCGGATGGAGTTGTTGTTGGCCAAGGGCGCGGAGATTTTGACGGGTCTGTCGGACGCCATCAACAAGGGTGACGTGCCGCTGGAGAAGTTGATCGCGGACATTGACTCGTTGGTGGTGCACTCCGATGAGTTGATCAGCGACAACAAGAACACCATCGGCAACATCATCGGCAACGTCGAGACGGCCAGCAAGGACGTGACCGAGATCACGGCCATGGTCCGCGATGATCTGGGCGAAGGCGGCGACATCTCGGCCACGCTGCGCAACACCCGCAGCCTGACCGGCAAGCTGGACCGGCGCGTGGACCCGCTGGTGAACAAGACCATGAGCACGCTGGGCCGCGTGGAGTCGGTGGCGGGCACGGTGGACGAGATCACCACCGGCAAGCGCGACGAGATCGAAGGCTCCATCGACAACATCTACGCCGCCACACAGGACGTGGCCGGGACCACCGGCGACGTCAAAGCCATGGTCTCCCAGATCAAGAGCGGCAAAGGCTCCGTGGGCGCCCTGCTCAACGACGACGAGGTCTACGACGACCTCAAAGAGCTCATGCGCGAGCTCAAGCGCCGCCCCTGGAAGATCATCTGGAAAGAGTAGTCCTCCCCACATGATCGCATCTTAATGGCGCCCTTGGACAACACGTGGTCTAGGCGCCATTTCTGGTTTTTGGGCGCGCACCCACACAACCGTCTAAGAGACCGCTGTCGTTGGGGTCAAGTCGTGTCGTTCCACCAATGGCGCAGGCGGTCCAAGATGGACCCTCCCTCCTTACCGGAGGGAAAGAGGATGTCGCTGTGTGGGTTGCCAGTCAGGCGCGCGGAGCAGAGGTCGGATTGCTGGGCGGCTTTGGTGATGGCGCGGGCGCCAGGGTTGCCGATTTGATTGTAGTAAAGGCAGATGGTTTGGAGCTTGGAGGCCTGCGCGCGTTTTGCCAGCGCGATGGCGCCCGCGTTGCCGACCTGATTGATGCTCAAATCCACGTAGGTCAGATTGGGCAGGTGGGCAGAGGTCGCCAGCGCGATGGCGCCTTCGTCACCAATCTCGTTGCGGCGCAGGCCCAGTGACTCCAACGCAGGCAGGTTGCGAGAGTTGGCCAGCAGCCTCACGGCGTCGTCGTTGAGGTGGTTGGCGCTCAGGCGCAGCTCTTTGAGGCGCCCGAGGTGGGGAGAGTTGGCCAGGATCTCGATGTGCTCGGCCCGCATCTTGTTGGTGTCGAGATTGAGCCAGGTCAGCCGCTCAAGGCGCGGGCTGTGCAGGGCGCTGAAAGTGAGGTTGAGGTTTGGGTCGCTGACCATGGACACCGAGAGCGTGCGCACCAGCGGCCACCAGACCGGCCCATCTTTGACCCA
>CAKZKQ010000097.1 GCA_937123825.1 uncultured Pseudomonadota bacterium | reverse complement strand
CCTGCGGCGCCCACGCTTGTGACGCCAGTCCCCGAACAAGCGCAGCCAGGTGCACAGGTGGTCCTTGAGGTCGAGGGCGTCGACGCGAACCTCTTTGTGGGTTGCGAGGTCAGCCCAGGAGAGTGCGCCGTGACCAACATTGACAGAGCGGCCAGCACCGCGCAGGTGGTCTGGACGATGCCTGGGGAGCCTGGGTTTTCGTCGATTGCGCTGGTGGCTGGCGAGCGGCGCTCCTTTGAGGTCTTTGCCAGAGCCCATGTTCAGGTGCGTTAGGTTCTTCTGGACGCGCTCAGCCCATCTCCAGGCGCTTTGTGTTGGGCGGAGGGGTTGTGTGGTAGACTTTTGGGCATGAAACCTCTGCAAAAGAATAACGGTGAAGCGGTGCGTTTGTGCTCTCCTGCGTTGGCGTTGGTGCCGATGCTCTTGTTGGCCAGCGGCGCGACGAGTTGCATGGCGGAGATCGCAGCCGGTCCCTCGTCGTCGTTGACCCGAGAGGCTCCGACGGGTTTTGCCGGGGATCTGCGCCTGGGCATTGGGGGATCAAAGCGGCCAGAGGTGGGTTTGGTTGATTTTGGTGGGCACGCCAGGTTTCGGTTTGACGCCCGCTACAAAGAGGTCGGACTGGGAAACTCGTTTGGGGTGGGGTTGAACCTGGGTGTGGTGGGGGCGCGCTTTCGGGCTGGTTACAGCATTGCGCCGCTGATCAAGCGCGACGAGCACTTTGGGTTTAGCCCGTTTGGGGCGTTTGCGCAGAGCACGATCTTCATTTGTCCCACCGCCGATTGTTTTGAAAGTGGGCGCAACCGCCAGACGCTCTATCTTTTGGGGACGGTGGGCGTCGACCAGCGGGTTCACTGGCGCAGCACCGACTTTATTTTTGGCAGCGACGCTTTTGGCTACGCCTTGATCGGCGTGGGGTCGCACTGGGCGGTCAAGATCTTTTGATGCGGCGTGGTGTCAGATCCAGCGCGTCAGGATGGACTCGCGGTCAAAGGCGCGGGTGGCCACACGCAGGACGATGAAGAGGAGCGCGGCCAGCGCCACCGTGGCCCACAGGAGATGGGCGAGGTTGAGCGCGACCTGACCAAAGAGCGCGACCATGCTGAGTGCGATGATGGGCAATACGGCGATGCCAATCATGCTCTGTGCCGCGCGGACGTCTTTGACGCGCGCCGACACGCTGACCCCCAGGAGCGCGGTCAACAAGGCCAGCATGGGGCTCCACAAGGCCATGCCCAGCGTCCAGACCGGGCGGATCATCTGCCAGAAGACCACTTCATCGACCACCAGCCACTGTCCCAGCACGATCACCAGGAAGCTGAACCAGGCGATGAGGGTGGCGGGGATGACGGCAACCAGGGATTTGGCCACCAGAAGCTCTTTGGTGGTGACGGGGGTGGCCAGCAAGGGTTCCAGGCTCCTGGATTCTTTTTCTCCGACCACGCTGTAGGCCACGATCGACATGGGGATGCTCATGGGGACCATGAGTATGTAGAACATGTATTGGTCGGCGACCACGAACTGGGAGGCTTGAACGGCGGTCATGCCGAGCACTGCCAGCGGGGCGCCGCTGGATTGTTGGGCGGCCTCCTCGGGGGTCATGGATTGGAGCAGGGCGCTGGTGCCGATGGACATGAGCACAAAAATCAGCGGCATGCCCACCATGGTGCCCAGGACCATGCGGTTTTTGCGCAGGTCCTGCCATTCTTTGATGACCACCGCCATGATGCGCCAGGAGTTCATGGTTGTGCCTCTGTGTTGGGGGGGTCATCGCCGAGCAAATCCATGTAGACCTTCTCCAGCGAAGCTTCTTCCTGCTCCACAAAGCGGATCTGCGCACCGGCGCCCACCAGCGCTGTGATGATCGCCGGGTTGTGGGTCTGGGGGTCACCGACCGACAGGCGCAGCGTGTGGCCATCGTCGGTGTCCGCTTCCTCGACCTTCTCCACACCGTCGATGCCTTTGAGCGCCAGGAGGTGGTTGGGGGAAGGGGGATGGGCCAGCGAGATCCGCACGGTGTGTCCGTAGAGGTTCTGGCGCAGGGCCTGGGGGGTGTCGACCCGGATCAGGCGGCGCTTGAAGACGCCGATGCGGTCACAGAGGCGGTCGGCCTCGTCGAGGTTGTGGGTGCACAGGAAGATGGTGCGGCCCTGATCTTTGAGGTTGGCGACAAAGTCTCGCACGACGCGCGCAGAGATGGGATCGAGGCCCGAGGTGGGTTCATCCAGAAAGACGACCTCGGGTTCATGGAGCAGGGCGCGGGTGATGGCGACCTTCTGGCGCATGCCCTTGGAGAAGCCGCCGACGGGCTCGTGGCGTCGCTCCCAGAGGTCGAGCATCTTCAGGTAGCGCTCGATGGTGTCGTCGATGTGGTCAAGCTGGTGCAAACGCCCAAAGAGTCGCAGGTTTTCCATGGCGGTCAGGCGCGCGTAGAGTCCCGGCGTTTCGGTCAAGATGCCCACCGCGCGCCGGATCTCCTGATTGCCCGCGCCGATTTGGTGCCCGGCAATCCAGGCCTTTCCCGCCGACGGCGCGATGAGGGCCGCCAGCATGCGCACCGTGGTGGTCTTGCCGGCCCCGTTGGGTCCCAGGAATCCAAAAATCTCGCCGGTGGCGATCTCCAGGTCCAGGCCATCGACGGCGACCATGTCGTCAAAGCGCCTCGTGAGGCCCTCGGTGCGGATCATGGGGTCTCCTTTGGGGCGCGCAGGGTGCCCAGGAAGGTGTCCAGGAGGTCCAACACGCGCGGATCCACGCCGGTGGCCCCGGCGCCAGCCCCCAGGCCGTCGGTCAGGCTGTGGGTGACACCTTTGAGGCGGTGAAACTCGGCGTCGCGGCCGCTGAGCATGGTCTTGTAGGTGTCGATCTGCTGGGGAGAGACGTTGATGTCCAGGGTGCCTTGGAGGGCGATGATGGGAACGTTCAATGTGGGCAAGGCGGCGTTGGCGTCGTTTTGGAGCGCGTCGTATCCGGCGAGCATGGCCAGCGTCAGGCCGGGGCCCATGCAGGCTTCGTTGGGGTCGTGCTTGGGCTGTGTGGTCTTCTGGGCGCAGGCGCGCATCGCGTCGGCCAGCGCTTGATGAGACCACTTGGACCAGAGATCAAACCGCTTGGCGCGCGCCTGCCCCTTGCGCTGTGTTTGGTTGGCCAGCAGCGCGCCCAGCGATTCTGTGGTGCCTGCCAGCAGCGCCACGGCGAGCACCGATGGGTTGTCCCGGGCGACCAGTGGGGCCAGCGCGGCGCCCTGGCTGTGGCCCACGACGACGACCGCGCGGCCATTGACGCCGGGTTGTTTGGCGACAAAGCCCACGGCGTCGCGGGCGTCTGCGATCAGGTCCGAAAACTCAAAGGCTTTGAGGTGTTCGCCGGTGGCGTCCTTGTAGCACGCGGCGCAGGTGCGCTTGTCGTATTGGAGCACCGCCAGCCCCTGGGACGAGAGGTGTTTGGCCAGTTGGTCAAAGGGGGCCAGGGGTTGGTCAAGGCTGGTCAGGAGGTCACCGGGGGTGGTGGCGTGCCGGTCTGTGGGGCCGCTGCCGCCGATGAGCACCACGGCGGGGTGGGGCCCCTTGGTCTTGGGCATCCAGAGGGTGCCTGAGAGCGTCTCCAGGCCCTTGTTGGCGATGCTGCTGGGGAAGGAGACGTCGGTGGTTGTCGCCTGGGTTTTGGTGGCGGCGCACTGGTCACCGCGCGCCTTTTGGTTGAGGCCGCAGCCCTCGGTGGGGGCTTGGCGCCCGGCGCGGTCGGTCAGCGCAGGGGTGGACTCCGAGACGGCGCGCAGATCTGTGGGCAGGGCGTGCATCAAGCCTATGGCGGCCAGGATCACCATGGGGATGGTGATGCACAGGGCCAGCCCGGCCAGAACTTTGGCTTCTGTGTTCCAAGCGATGCCTTTCATGGCGTCAAGAATACACCATCGGCCCTGTCAAACCCAGGTGTGGTCTGTGTTGGGGTGGTTTTGTGGCTCAAAACGGACGGCTTTGTGACGTTCTTTGGGTTTTGGGGCTTGCGTTTGGGGTCTGGGATGGCGTTTGATCATGTGCGGGGTTTTGTGCCTGCCAATGAGGTGGTTTTGTGAGTCTCTGGCGAGGATGGTGGAAAGAGGGGCGGCGCGCGGGTGTGTTGGGCGCTGTGTGGTGTGGGGCTGTCCTTGTGTGGACGGGCTGTGCGCAGGCGCCTGCGCCTGTGAAGATGGCGCCTCCAATGCCGCCGCCGCTGCCGCCGGCAGCCTCCGAGCCGGTCTCCTACCCGTTGCCGTCGACGTCTCCGTCCATGGAGCGCCCCGAAAATGGTCTTGACGCCCACGGCGTTGAATTGCCCGTGGGGGCGTTTTCCCGCTTGGGTCAAGCGGGTTGGCGTCAGGCCGATGCGGTGAGTCTGGCCATTTCTGGCGACGGCGCGCGCCTGGTAACCGGGACCGAGTATGGCACGGTGCGGTTTTGGGACGCGCAGCGCGGCGTGGCCCTTGGCGACCGCGTGGTGGGCAACGGCGAGCGCATGGTGCAGGCGATGCGCTTTTTGCCCGATGGGCAGCGCTTTGTGACGGCGGGCCCCGACGGTGTGGTGCGGCTGTGGCACTTCGAGCGTCGTGAGGTCATCCAGAGCATCCCCATCGTCGATGCGGACAATGCGCCGCAGGCGCTGGACATCTCGGCCGATGGCGCGCTGCTGGCCACGGGCGGCCCCGACAAGGTGGTCCGCGTGTGGGATGTGGCCACCGGGGAGCTGCTCGGGAGCTTTGAGGGGCACAGGGACGACATTGGGGCGGTGCGGTTTTCGCCGCAAGGAGATTTGCTGGCGTCGTCTTCCCCCGACATGTCCATTCGATTGTGGGACGTGGCCAGGAAGCGCCTGCGGCGTCAAATCAGCACTCGCCAGTTGCCCTCGATGTTGGCGTGGAGCCCGGATGGCGATTTGATCGCCTCGGTGATGGGGCGCAGCGACGTGGTGGCGTTTCATGCGCTGACCGGCCGCAAACGCCACCGCTGGGAGCAGAGCATCGACGACCCGCTGGGGGCGATCCTGGCGCTGGAGTTTTCGCCCGACGGGCGCTCTGTGATGACCGGCGGCAGCGCGCTGCCATTGTCTCGATGGGACGTGGACAGCGGCCAGCATCAGATGGTCGCCCAAAGCGACCCGAAGCCCTTTATGGACCTGGCCTTTGTGCCGCAAGTGGAGCAATTTGTGACCGTCGACCACCAGGGGGTGGCGTTCTGGGATGCCACCAGCGCTTCGCGGCTGCGTCTGGGCGAGCCCAGGGGACACACCGGCGCGATCTCCGATCTGGCGTTCTTCCCCAACGGCGCTGGGTTGGCCTCGCTGGGCCGTGGTGGTCGCCTCGTGACCTGGTCGCTGCCCTCCGGCGACATCACGCGCGTCGTCCCAGACGGACCGCAAAAGGCGCATATGTCAATCTCGCCCGATGGCGTCTGGCTGGCGGCGGTGGGGGCCAAAGATCAGGGCCCGGACGGTCAGGTGTGGGAGTTGGAGACAGGGCAAGCCAGCCCGATGGAGCCGCTGGGGCACCCCTCGGGGGTGTGGTTTGGCCACAAGGGCTCCATTTACTCGGCGGCGGGCACCAAGGCGCGCGCGGTGCGCCGGTTGTCGGCGCTCGATCAGGTGCTTGATGGGGCCTGGTCGCTGCCTTGCGGGGCGGGTTGTGTCTTTGACGTCGACCCTCAAGAGCGCACGGTGGCCCTGACCGATCACACCGGGCTGGCGCTTTTTGAGTTGGAGACGGGGCAGGCCATGGCGTCGGGTCCTCAGTGGCCCAGGCTCTCGTTTGTGCGCTTTAGCCCCGACGGCCAGAAGCTGCTCGCCGGTGGCCCCGGGCGCCTGCTGCACCTGCTCGACGCCAGCACGTTGGAGACGCTCCACGTGTGGGACGCGCAGCTTGGTGAAGTGCTCGATGGGCGCTTTAGCCCCGACGGTCAGGCGGCGCTCTCGGTGCACGCCGACGGCTATGTGTTGGCCTGGGACGTTGAAGGGCACCAACGTCTGGGCACGCTCGACATGCGCGCCAGCGGACCCACCTGCCTGGACGTTTCGCCCGACGGCGCGCTGCTCGCCGTGGGTTCGAGCGACACCACCACGCTCCTGTGGCCCACGGCCATTTTGGGCCTCACAAGCGCGACATCACAAGAGGAGCAGGCCCCCGATGGCTCAGGGCTGCAATAAAGAGGTCAGTCCGCTGCGGCGGTGGGTGATGGTGATCTTGACCCTCCTGGCCACCGCCGCGTTGACGGGCCTGGTCGGCGCCGGAGAGGTCTGGTGGCGCGCGGGCACCGAAACGGCCCCAGGTCAGGTGGTCTACGCCTCCTGGACGGGCAGAGTGGGGGCCAAATACCAGGTGTCCTACGAGTACGGCGGCCAGAGTTGGACGATGACCGATGAACCCATGCTCCAGTTCTGGCAAGAGCACAAGATTGGGGACAAGGTCCAGGTGCGCTTCAACCCCAAAGAGCCCAACGACGCCAAGCTCGATGGCTTTCTCAACCTGCACAGCTATAGCCTGGTCATCCTGGCCTTTGGGCTCTTTATGACGCTGGGGACGGCGTTGAAGTTTTGAGCCTCAACGCACACCTCGAATCCTTAAGAGAGCTGCTCTACGCGCGCCCATCTCGGTGGGATTGGGACGCGTTGGTGCGGCTCCTGGAGCGTTGGCGCCAGGATAGCCCGCAGACGCTCGAACAAGGCCTCAACTATGCCTGTGACCATCTGGACGATGCCTGGCCCGATGCCTGGCGCCGCGTGGAGGTCCGCGATCCGCACAAGCTGGCGACCGCTTTGAGCCGGGCAAGCTGGCCGTTGGTGCGCCACCTGTCGGTGTTTGAGTGCACTGCCGAGGCTCGCGTCCCCGAGCGCCTGGTTCAAACCAAAGCGTTGGCCAGCATTACGCGTTTGGAGTTGTCCTGTCGCCAACCTGAGCCGCGTCTGGGAGCCTTGTGGCGATCGCCAGATCTGGGGTCGCTGACGCAGCTTGTCTTAAGGGGTGCGGTGGGATCCCGCGACGCGATTGAGGCGATGGAGGCCGCCTCAATGCCCGCGCTTGAGATGCTTGACCTCTACTCCAACGCGCGCCTTGGTGACGGCGGTGTGTTGTGCCTTTTGGCGGCCCCGGCCAGTCGCGGCTTGACCAGCCTTGATTTGGGCCGTTGTGGGGTGGGCAGCGGCTGCATGATTGGGTTTTCAGATTATGGTCCCCATCACCTCAAACGCTTGAGCATGCGGGGCAACAGGCTCACAGACACCGACGCTGGGCTCTTGGCCCGTGGGCTGGCGACGCGCCGCCTGGAAGAGCTTGACCTCTCCCACAACAACATGACCGTGGTTGGGCTGGAGGCGCTTCTGGGTCCCAACGCGCTGCCTTCGATCAGGCGCCTTGGTTTTGCTGGCCATGGCGTCAGCCAGCGCGAAGTGCAACGCATCCTCGGTCGCCGCCCCGACGCTTCAAACGTGCGTGTCGTATTGGATTGAGTCCAAGGTTGAGCTTGAAAGTGGCCCTTTTGTACACCGTGCTGACACTGGCCGTTTCTCCCTGACATTGCTGCCAGAACGCGCGTTGTCGAACAATCCCAGGCAACACACCGCACCACCTGCCGGTTTTCAGCCCCACAGTCCCTCTCTGTCCGTCTCCCAAGCCCATGTCCAACGTCGTGTTTCAGGGCAAGGGGATGCAAAAAGACGTTTTTATTCCAAAGCGGTGTAAGGGGCCGCGAAATGCTGCGTTCAACCCCCGAACGCGCCAAGCAGACACCCCCTGCGGCCCCAGCGCCAGCTCGCGTCGTGGGTTGGCGGTGTCTGAAGCTTTGATTTCAACCCCTTTTGTTTTGCCCAACGGAGGTCCCCGATGTCCGCGATGAACCGCTCTGTCTTGTGTGGTGTGCTGGTGTCCTTGTGTGCTGTGATTTTTGGTGCCTGCGGCGCCGCCGCGCCGATGAAGAAGGTGCAGATGGCGCCGATGAACATCCCGCAAAACCCTCAGCCCCAGGTTCTGGACAAGAACCACTTCCGCAGCGACCGGATGGGGAATCTGAGCGAAGAGCAGCTTCGAGAGATTCTGGACGCGCCGGTCTTTTTGGAGGACCGCGCCAGGGTGGGCATCGTGCCGGTGGCCACAGCGTACGAGGTGGATCAGGACTTGCCGCTGGCCACCGTACCGCAGCGCCTGAGCGAGTCACTGGAGTCGACGGGTCACTTTGATGTCATCACCGAGGTGTCCACCGACTGGCCGGCCAACGGCAGCGTGGCAGGCCTGCGAGAGTTGGCGGCGCGCTACCGGGTCCGTTACCTGCTGCTCTACCGCCACCGCTTTGAGCACCGCGACTACACCAACCCCTGGGGGTGGGCGTGGCTGACGGGTGTGGGCGGCTTGATGACGCCCAACCAGACGCTCGAGGCGGCCGGCGTGATGGAAGCGAGCCTCTTTGATGTGCGCACGGGGACGATCTTGTTCACGGTCTTTGAGCGCGTGGGCGGGGAGGAGAATGTCAGCGTCTGGTACAACGACGCCAAGCGGCGCTCTTTGAAGCAAGACTTGCTCGATGAAGGCACGGCGCTGCTGGGCAAGCAGGTGGTGCACAAGGTGCAGATGTTGGTCTCGGCCAGGGACATCTATGAAGAGGACCTCAAAAAGGCCCAGCCCACCGCAGCCCCTGCGTCGGCCACGGTGCAGCCTGCGACCGCGCCTTAATGTGTGTCAGAGGAACGAGGCGATGTAGAGCAAGACCATGGGCACAAAGGCGGCCTGGGTCAGCCGCCGCAGCCGGACGGGCCACGAGGGGGTGTCGGCGAAGCGCTCCATTTCTTTGTCCACGGCCTCTTGAAACGCCTCGCGCTCCTTCTTGTGGCGCTCAATGTCTTTGGCCAGCGCCTCAGCCTCGTGGTCTTGCTCTTGTTCGCCCTGGTCGTTGTCCGGGCTGGGCTTGGAGGGCATGAACATGGCCCAGGCAAAGGCAAAGAGGAGCACGACGGGCAGCACCACGGCCAAAATCAAGAGCACAAAGACGTTCCAGATGCTGATGAAGGCCAGCGCCGCAGCAATTTTGTAGGCCACGGTGCCTTCCTGATCCCAGGTCAAGTAGACAAAGGCCAGGACCGCCACCTGCCAGACGCCGCTGGCGGCCATGCCCAGGCAGGAGTTGAGGCTGCGCTGCGCATTTTTGTCCATTTTGCGCAGCGTTTCGAGGCGTTTGGCAGGGTCTTTTTCGGTGACCTCTTCGCCAAAGCGCTCTT
>CAKZKQ010000096.1 GCA_937123825.1 uncultured Pseudomonadota bacterium | reverse complement strand
AAGGAGCGGGAAACGAGACTCGAACTCGCGACATTCAGCTTGGAAGGCTGACGCTCTACCAACTGAGCTATTCCCGCCCAGGAATTAGAAAGACTGCCACAGGGGCCGATGGTGCGTCAAGGCCTTTGTGGGGCGTTGTGTCACAATGACAATGGACGTTGTGACAGGGTGGGGTGGCGGGCCTGGTCTTGGAGTCGGTGGGGCCTGTCTGGTTTGTGGGGCGCGGCTGGTGTGGGGTTTTGAGGGCGGTGCGGCGGTGATCCAGCAGGGGAACACTCTGGTTGGGCAGATCGCCCTTGCGCGTTTACATGATCAGTATGGGGTATGGAGTTTAATTGAGAGGTTCCGATTGTTTGACTTTTTGTCACAAGTGGCGTTGCTTCAAGTGCCCGATTGACAAAATGTCACTGTGCGGAGGCCTTTGGTGTGCCGATGCGTCAAAGTGGCCGCCGTGTGGGAATGAAGGACCCCGTGTTGATGGGTTTGGGGGTTGTGGCATGGAGGTTGCTTTGGTATCAGATTGCGCCTGGACTGCGTGGACGGTCCGGTGGTGGCGCCGAGTCGAGGAGTGGTGGCGATGGAAACGTACCTGAAACGATATTTCTGGGTTTTGCACCTTGTCTTGATCCTGGCCGCGGCCGGTTTCTTTGCCGTGGCGGCCAGCAACGTCCTCGATGGGCTGATCTCGCCCTTTGCGGTCCTGTCGCCCCCGCCGCCGCAGAAGGTGGCCAAGAGCAACGCCAGCAAGGTCGGGGCGAGCAACCTGGCCGCGACCGACAAGGAGCGCTGGGGCAAGCCTGCGCCCGAAGACCCCAACAAGCCCGAAGACGAGAACAAGCCTGACGAGGCCGTGGCCGAAGAAGAGCCCGAGGTCCAGCCTGAGGGCGAGTATCCGGTCAGTGACCTGCCGGTGTCGCTCAGCGGGACGATGGTGGCCAGCAACTCCCGTTGGAGCCGCGCGCTGTTGATCGACAACTCCAGCCGCGCCAGCTTTTCGGCGGTGGAGGGCGAGGCGATCCTGGAAGAGGGCGCCAAACTGGTGAAGATCGAGCGCGACCGTGTGGTCGTGGAGCGCGAAGGGCGTTTGGAGCAGATTGAGTTGGAAAACCCCAACGCGGGCAAGGGCGGCAAGCGCGGCGGCGCCAGCAAGCGCAACACTTTTTCGCGCGCCCCCAAGACCCCCGCGCTCTCCAAAACCACGCCCAAGCCCGCCGCCAAGAGCGCGGCCAGCGGCGGCAAGAACGACAAGTTCTCGGACCTGCGCAAGGGCATCCGCAAGCTCAACGACAACAAGTTTGAGGTCGACCGCAAGACCATCCAGGAAGTCCTGACCAACCCCGGCAAATACCGCGACGGCACGCGCCCCATTCCAAACTACAAGGGCGGCAAGATCAACGGCTTCAAGCTGGTGGGCATGAAGCCCGGCAGCATCTACTACGACCTCGGGCTGCGCCCCGGCGATGTGATCACCAGCATCAACGGCAAGCCGCTCAACGGCCCCAACGCTGCGCTGGAGCTGGTGCAGAACATCGGCACCATCAGCAACGTCAGGCTGGGCATCGACCGCAACGGCACCCAGCGAGAGGTCTCGGCCAACATCAAGTGACCACCTCGGCGCCCGATGGCGCGATGGTGGACCTGGGGGCCGCAATCCGGTATGCACGCGCTGGCGTAAGGCGCTGCATCAGGGCGCGCGCCGACGGCACAAAGACGCTAAAGAACACCAATTGATATCAGATAACTTGCAGATGTTTGTGTGTGAGAGGAGGACAGTGGGCATGATGACGGCTAAGAGCAGCGCTCGCGTATGGCGAGCCAGAGGGTTGACGGCGGCCCTGGTGGGGCTGGCCATGGTGGCAACCCCGATGGGCGCAGCGTTTGCCCAGGACCCCGATGACAACGTGGTCCGTCAGCGCGGGGACCGTCCCGGCGTCATCAGCCGCGAGTCTGACAAGAAGGACGACAAGAAGGAAGACAAGAAGGACGCCGGGGCCAAGAAAGACAGCGCTGGCGGTCCCGAGGCCAACAACCCCCTGGCCGGTGAAGAGATCAACTTTGATCCCAACTTCCCCGCCGGTGCCTCCGAGGAGCCCTCGGTGCCGCTCAACGAGCGCGTGTCGCTGGACTTTCGCAAGGCGGAGTTGGAGGACGTGGTCAAGTTCTTCTCGCGTCAGCTTAAGAAGAACTTCATCATCGCCGACAGCCTCAAGGCCGGTAAGAAGATCACCATCATCGCCCCCCGCATGGTGACCGTGCAGGAGGCCTACCGGGCGTTTCTGTCGGCGCTGGCGATGAACGGTCTGACAATCGTGCCCCACGGCGCCTTCTTGAAGATCGTGGACGCCAACAAGGCCCAGCAGAACACCATCCCGCTGCGCACCGGCACCGGCGGCGTGCCCAACTCCGACATCATGGAAACCCGCGTGGTGCAGATCAACCACGTCTCGCTCCAGGACGTCGAAGGGGTCATCAGCAAGCTCAAGAGCAACGACGCCCAGATCATCAGCTACCCGCCGACCAACTCGCTCATCATCACCGAGTTTGGCACCAACATGCGCCGCCTGGCGCGGATCATCAGCCTGCTCGACCGTCCCGGCGGCGGCGACCAGATCCACATGTATCAGGTCCAGTACGCCGACGCGACGGAGCTGGCCAGCAAGCTGCTGGAGATTTTTGAGCAAGACAGCGGCGGTGCCAATAAGACAACCACGCGCAAGACGACCAGCAAAAGCAAGAAGTCGTCGGCAGGTGCAGCCACTGGCGGCGACGTGAGCGCCAGCGAGGTCAGCGTCAAGAAACTCATCGCCGATGAGAGCACCAACCAGCTCATCATCATCGCCAACGAGCGCAGCTACAACCGCATCGTGGACCTCATCCAGAAGCTCGACGTCGAGACCAACTCTGGGCGCATCTGGGTCTACCCGCTGGCCCACGCCAACGCCGAGGAGCTCAGCGGCGTGCTGAGCAACCTGGCCAGCCAGAACAACGGCGGCAACAACCGCCGCGCCACGCCCAGCCGCACTGGCGGCAACACTGGACGCACCAGTGGACGCACTGCAGGTGGTGGCGGTGGCGGCGGCGCCAACGGCGCGGCGCTGCTCAGCGGCGACGTGCAGGTCACCGCCGACGCGGCCACCAACTCGCTCATCATCGTGGCGTCCTTCAAGGACTACGTGGCCATCAAATCTGTCATCGAGCAGCTCGACCGCCGGCGCAAGCAGGTCTACGTCGAAGCCGCCATCATGGAAATCAGCCTGGACCGCAACCGCCGCTTCGGCGTCGGCGTCAACGCCGGTCTGCCCCAGGACTTTGACTTCATCCCCGACGACGCCGCCGAAGAGATCGGTACCACCGGCCTCATCCTTGGTCAGGCCAACTTTGACGGCACCCAGTTCCTGGAGGCCATTCAGGGCCAGGGTGGTCTGGGCCTGGGCATCATCGGCCCGTCGGTCACCATCCCCGGCACCGAGTTCAGCTTGCCGGCCTTCCTGCTCTTCCTGCAAACCACGCAGACCGACCAGAACGTCAACATCCTCTCCACCCCGTCCATCCTGACCCTGGACAACGAAGAGGCGCAGATCGTCGTCGGTGAGCGCGTGCCCTTCTTCACCGGCGGCGGTTTGGGCGGCCTTGGTGGCCTGGGCGCGCTCGGTGGTCTTGGTGGCCTCGGCGGCCTTGGCGGCCAGCAGGGCGGCGCCGCTGGACTTGGCGGTCTGGGCGCGCTCGGCGGCCTGGGTGGTCTTGGTGGCCTGGGCGGCTTCGGCGGCGTTGACCGTGTCGATGTGGCCCTGACCCTGCGGATTGTCCCCCAGATCAACGCCTCCGGTCTGGTGCGCCTCGAAGTCGAAGTCACCGTCGAGGACCTCAAGCCCGGCGCTGGCGACTCGCCCACCCCCGCCACCACCAACCGTGAACTCAAGACCGTGGTTGTGGCCGAGGACCAGCAGACGATCGTCATTGGCGGTCTGATGCGCGACGTCGAGAACGAAGGTCAGGTCAAGGTGCCGTTCCTGGGTGACATCCCGATTCTGGGCCGTCTCTTCCGCCGCACCAACACCACAGTGGTCAAGCAGAACCTGGTGCTGGTCCTGACCCCCTACGTCATCGACTCCGAAGAGGACATCCGTCAGATCACCGACCAGAAGATGGAAGAGCGCGACCGTTACCTGCGCTGGTTCAGCCAGTACGACAACGACTACATTGCGCGCACCAACTTCAACCGCAAGCACGGCATGGTCGAAGAGATGAACAAAAAGGTCGGCAAGGCCGTTGAAGACGAGGAAGCTCGCCGTCGCGCCTTTGGCCTGCCCGAAGAAGAGGCCCAGCCCGTCGCCCCCGAAGACATCGAGGGCGGTGTGCCGGCCTTTGAGGACAGCGACATCATCGTCGTGCCCGGCAACTGAAAGCGGTTGAGGGCAGTGAGGAGGGGTCGGCGGCTGCGCTGACCCACCCAGTGCATCCCCAAAAGGGGAGTTTGGAAGCATCGAAGTGGCCGGGGAAGGCCACGTTGGCCCACAAAAGGGTCAGGCAAAGGCGCCCTGGGCGTCGCAGCGGGCAGTAAGGGAGCAGTCAAGAGATGTTCAAGTGGCCTCTGCTGGGCGAAATCATGGTCGAGATGGGGATGGTCTCCGAGTCCGACATTCAGTCGGCGCTGGCCCACCAGGAAGAGAAGGGTGGGCGCATCGGGGAAATCCTGGTCGAGAAGCGGATCTGCGAAGAGGACGACGTGACCAAGGCGCTGGCGCGCCAGTTGGGCTACGACGTGCAGTTGACCGTGGACCTTGACGCCCTGGATTTGGACCTGCTCGGCGAGCTGTCGCTGCGCTGGAGCCGCGACAACGGCGTGCTGCCGCTGAGCCGCTCGGGCGATTATGTGGTCGTGGCCACCAGCAACCCGCTCGACATCCGCATCTGCGACCAGCTGCGCTTTGTGCTCCAGCTTGAGCCCATGCCAGTTCTGGTCCCCGCGCGCGTGTTGGGCGATGCCATCAACAGCGCCTTTGACCGCAAGCTGCGCCTGACCGGTGGGTTGACCGAGGGGTTGGACGAGGCCGAGTCTCCCACCGCCGAGGTGGACGACGTGCCGGTCATCGAGGACATCCTCGTGGGTCAGGAAGACGGCGACGAGGCGCCCGTCATCCAGTTTGTGAACTCGGTCTTTGTCCGCGCGGTGCGCGAGCGCGTCTCGGACGTGCACATCGAGCCCAGCGAGATGCAGCTCCACGTGCGTTTTCGCGTGGACGGCGTGTTGAAAGAGGTGGCCGAGCCGCCCAAACGCTTTCAGGCCTCGATCATCGCGCGCATCAAGATCATGGCGGCGCTCAACATCGCCGAGAAGCGCCTGCCCCAGGATGGTCGTATCCGCATCAAGATTGCCGGTAAGGACATCGACATCCGCGTGGCGACGGCGCCGACCAGCCACGGCGAGCGCATCACGATGCGTTTGTTGGACAAGTCAGCGGTGCGTTTGGACATGGCGACGCTGGGTTTTGGTCCGGCCCACCTCTCCCTCATGCACCAGCTCATCCGCTTGCCCCCCGGCATCATCCTGGTCACGGGGCCGACCGGTTCGGGCAAGACGACGACGCTCTATTCGGCGCTGACCGAGATCAACACGCCCGACAAGAACATCCTGACGGTCGAGGACCCGGTCGAGTACCAGCTCAAGGGCATCAGCCAGATGCAGGTCAACTCCAAGATCGGGCTGCACTTTGCCTCAGGGCTGCGCTCGTACCTGCGACACGACCCTGATGTCATCATGGTCGGCGAGATCCGTGACCGTGAGACGGCCGAGATCGCCATCCAGGCCTCGTTGACCGGTCACCTTGTGCTCAGCACCCTGCACACCAACGACGCCTCGGGCGCCTTCACCCGCATCATTGATATGGGCGTTGAGCCCTTCCTGGTGGCCTCGACTTTGGTCGCGGCGCTGGCCCAGCGTCTGGTGCGTCGTCTGTGCGTGCACTGCCGCGAGCCCTACACGCCCAGCGAAGCCCAACTCAACGAGATTGGCCTGACGACCGAGATGTTGAACTCCAACGAGGAGTACCAGGTCTACCGTGCCAAGGGCTGTCACGAGTGTCTTGGGGTGGGTTACTCGGGTCGCCGGGGCATCTACGAGCTGCTGGTGGTGACCGACGAGATTCAGAAGTTGGTGGTCAAGGAGTCCGACGCTGGGACAATCAAGCGCGCGGCTCAGGCCAACGGCATGCAGACCCTGCGTGAAGATGGTGCCCACAAGGTCTTGCTGGGTGTGACGACGATCGAAGAGGTGATGCGCGTCACCCAGGATGACCAGCTCTAGGCGGTGCTCACATGGCGGTTTACCACTACAAAGGGATCAACAAGGCGGGCCGCGCGGTCAAAGGATCGCGCGACGCCGAGAGTCAGCGGGCGCTCAAGGATTGGCTCAAGAGCCAGTCCATCTACGCCAGCGACATCTGGGAAGGCGAGAAGAAGGCCGACAACATTGGCGCCAAGGAAGTCGACCTTAAGAAATTGGTCGGCGGCCGCGTGGGGCTAGGCGACATCGCCATCTTCACTCGCCTTTTGGCCACGCTGCTCAAGGCGGGCATCCCGCTGGTCAACGCGCTCAGCGCGCTTGTGGAGCAGACCGAGAAGGAAGAGTTGCGTCAGGCGCTCGACGACATCCGTCGCAAGGTCCGCGAGGGTACGGCGTTTTACATTGCGTTGCGGGACCACCCAAAGTTCTTCAACGACCTGTACATCAACATGGTCCGTGCCGGGGAGTCTTCGGGCAACCTGGACTCGGTGTTGACGCGTTTGACGGAGTTTTTGGATGCGCAGATCGCGCTGCGCGGCAAGATCACAGCGGCCTTTGTCTATCCGGCCATCATGAGCCTGGTCGGCGGCGGCATCGTGATCTTCCTGATGACCTTTGTTGTGCCCAAGGTCACCAAGCTCTTCCAAAACCAGGACAAGGCGCTGCCCTTTGTGACCGAGGCGCTCATCTGGGTGTCTCAGTTCATTGGCAACTGGTGGTTTGTCTTGTTGCCGGCGAGCATCGCAGGATTTTTTGCCTTCCGGCGCTGGAAGGTGTCTCCCAAGGGTCGCCCGATTTGGGACCGTGGGATCCTCAAGGTGCCGATTTTTGGTGGGCTGGTGCGCATGATCGCCATCGCGCGCTTCTCACGGACGCTCAGCACGCTGCTGGCCAGCGGCGTGCCGCTTTTGACCGCCATGGACATCGTCAAAGACATCCTTGGCAACCAGACGCTGATCGAAGTCATCGAGCAGGCCCGCATCAACATCCGCGAGGGTGAGTCGATCGCCGGTCCGCTCAAGCGCTCGGGACACTTTCCGCCGATTGTGACCCACATGATTTCGGTCGGTGAGAAGGCCGGGCAACTCGAAGAGATGTTGGACAACGTCGCAGAGAGCTACAACCAGCAGGTCGACATGCGCGTTCAGGCGATGACGACGCTCCTGGAGCCGCTGCTGATTGTGTCCATGGGTGGGGCGGTGGCCTTCATCGTCTTCGCAATCATGTTGCCCATCCTCCAGCTGAACGAAGGCATGCTTTAAAACACCGCGCCGGGATGGAAGGGACGCCGTTCCGGTGTTGAACAAGAGGTTTGGAACCAATGACGAGCTACGAGGACATGAACGAAATGACGAACGAAGAGTTGATGGTTCAGAACGACGACATGGCCGTGGACTGCGGCGCCGATGTGACCGACGTCGAGGTGGTTCGCGCCGCCTCCATGCTGCCCAACCGCAAGGGCATGACGCTGGTTGAGATCATGATCGTGCTGACGATCCTTGCCGGCATCATGGTCGCCGTGGGTGTCTACGCCTTCGACGCCCTTGACCGCGCCAACATCGCCCAGACCCGCGTGAAGCTGGAGAAGATCAGCTCGAAGGTGCAGGAGTTCTACGCCTTCCAGTCGCCCAGCGCCATGCCCGACAACATCAGCGACCTGACCAGCCCGCCCGGCGGCGAGCCCGCCTACCTGCGCGATCAGGACATCAAGGACTCGTGGGGCAACCCCATCAGCTACAGCAAGAGCGGCAACCGCGCTTACGAGCTGCGCTCCCCGGGGCCCAATGGCTCTGAAGGCGACGCCGACGACGTTGTGCTCAGCAGCGGCGAATGAAGAGGTCTGGCCGATGGCTCTGAGAGCATCTGACAGACCAGCGCGCCGTCAAGGCGGCGCGCTGAAGAACCGGCGCGGCATCACGCTCATTGAGACGATGCTGGTGCTGGTGATCATCGCGGGGCTCTCCATCGGCACGGTGGTGTTGGTCAACAGCGTCACCCGGTCCAACGTCAAGGGCCAGGCGATGCGCCTGTCGGGCTACATCAAGCACACCTACGGCATGGCGGCCATCCACCAGCAGTACTATCGCCTGATGATCGACCTGGACACCCAGGAGTACTGGATCGAGGTGGCCGAGCAGAACGAGATCGGCAGCCCGCCCCAGATCCCCGACCAGAAGATCATCGGCGGCTTGCCCGGTGAAGGCGATGAGGAAGAGGCGCAGCCCAGTCGGCCGCCGAGCATCCCCGTCTCTGGCCCCGGCGGCTACGCCCTCGATGACCC
Organism: uncultured Pseudomonadota bacterium; assembly: GCA_937123825.1. Lineage (GTDB taxonomy): Bacteria > Myxococcota_A > Bradymonadia > Bradymonadales > CAKZKQ01. Next base: position 7,512 of record CAKZKQ010000096.1, on the reverse strand, counting down.
CGAGGGCAACGCGCTGGGGGCTCGTCGTCCCAAGTACAAGCCGTCCGAAGAGTTCCTCACCAAGCGCCGCAAGCTCGAAGGGGTGGAGTTCAACTCGATCACCACCGCCGCCGAGCAGCGCGAGCGCACCCAGGGGCGCACGGCCATCACCTTCTTCCCCAACGGCTTTGTCGAAAAGAGCATGATCGTCATCGGCAACGAAGACACAGGGATGATGACCCTGGAGATTCAGCCGCTGTCGGGCAAAGTCTACATCTGGAGCGGCAAGCAAGAGGCCGACAGTGACTTCTTTGACGAGGAGGAGGACTGAAGGATGCGCAGGCAAGGCTACACATTGATGGAGGTCCTCATCGCCACCGTGATTTTGGCGATGGTGATGACAATTCTCCTGGGGACCCAGGCCAACCAGGTCCAAATTGGCTCCACGGCCAACCAGATGGGCACCGCCTCGCTCCTTGGCCAGGCCAAGATGCTTGAGGTCGAAAGCGAAATGCTGGCCGACGGCCTGAGCGAAGGCACCCAGAAAGACAGCGGCACCTTCCGCAAGGAGGGCTTTGCCCAGTACAACTGGGAAGTGGTCATTGACCCCGTCGAAATCGACGACGCCTCCCAGGAAGCGCTCCTGGGCGAGGCCAACGGCAAGCTCTTTGGCGAAGGCGAGGACGGCGGTGGTGGTAGCTTCACCGGCAACGCGGCGTTTGCCTCGTATTTGCCGATGGTCGTTGGGTTGCTGCCCGATTTCATCAACCGCCTTGGTGAAAAGGTCCGCAAGGTCACGCTGACGATCACGTGGGAGAACGTGCGCGGCGAGCAGACGCTGACGTTGGTGCAGTACGTGACGGATCTGGACGGCGATGAGAGCGATCAGCAGGGCGGTGGTCCCGGGGCAGTGCCCGGCGGGTTGCCCGGAGGTGCAGGCGGACTGACGCCGCCCGCCGTGCCCGGATTGGGAGGTGCCAACTGATGTCTCCCCACCGCCAAAACAAAGGTTTTACCCTGGTCGAGGTCATGCTGGCGCTGTCGATCGTGGTCAGCATCGTGATCATTGTCTGGGGCTCGCTGGGCGCCAGCTTTGAGAGCAGCGACTACATGCGCCGCTCCTTTGACCAGCACCAGCAGATTCGCCTGGCGATGGAGCGGATGAGCCGCGAGTTTTCCTCGGCCTTCATCACCGTCCACGCCAACAACAGGCGCAACATCCCCTCGGCCGAAGAACTGGCGGGCAACGTCCTGGCCCAACCCATCGACCCGGAAGAAGAGCCCCCGCTGCCCGACGACGGCAGCGACAGCCTCTTCAACCAGGACGTGATCATCGAGACGGCCTTTGTGGGCAAAAGCGACGAGGTGCACTTCACCTCCATGGCCCACATCCGCACCCAGCGCGATGAAGAGGCCAGCGATCAGGCTGAAATCGCCTACTTCGTGCGCAACTCCAAGCGTCGCGGCCCAGATGGCCGCTTTAGCCGCGAGCTGGTCCGCCGCGCCGACCGCTCCCTTGACGACGATGTCGAGAGCGGCGGCATCATCTATACCATGATCGACAACGTCGAAGACGTGAAGTTCGAGTACTGGGAAGAGGGCGACGACGGCGATGAGGAAGGCGGAGGGCGCTGGACCAACAAGTGGGACAGCCGCAACTTCGACCAGCGCGGCAAGCTGCCCACCCGCGTCAAAATCACCATCACCGTCCCCGCAGAGGGCTCCACACGGCGAGAAAACCGACGCACGTTTGTCTCCCAGGCGCCCATCATGATGACCCGGATTCTGGATTTTTAAGGAGGCCCGAGCGATGAAGCCATTTGATCAAATCGCCCAGGCCACCCGCTGGGCCACCCGTCGCCTCTCGACCCCCGTGCGCCAGGGCAGCCGCAAAGGCATCGCGCTGATCATCGTCATGGCCACCGTGGCCATCATGAGCACGTCGGTCATCGAGTTTGCCTACCAGACCAACATCAACGTCTTTGTCGCCGCCAACAACCGCGACGAACTCAAAGCCCGTTACATGGCCAAGAGCGCCATGAACCTGACGGTGCTCCTGCTGGCCTTCCAATACGAGTTGGAGCGCGACCCGCTCATCGGGCGCTTCATGCGCAACAGCAACTTCCAACTCTACCCGCTCATCAACCTCTTTCTGACGCCTTTCTCCAGCGGCTCGCTCGACACCCCCATTGGCGGCATCGACCTGGCCGGAGGCGGCGCCACCGGCTTTGGAGGCTTCCACGGCAACTTCAAGGTCGATGTCTCGCCCGAAGAGGGCAAGCTGAACATCAACACCTTCAGCCGCAGCGCCAACCAGAACCAGATGACCTGGTTGTGCATGTTGATGGAAGGCGAAAACAACGACGATCTCTTTGACACCGAGATCGGCTCGGATCGCAACACCATCCGCCGCAGCGAGTTGGTGGCCAACATCGTTGACTACATCGACCCCGACAAATCCAAGGTCGTCCTCAACGAGTTCTGTGTCTCTGAAGGATCCGGCAGCGGCGACGAGGGCGGGGCGTACTCGCGCTCCGACATTGAGCCCAAGAACGCCAAGCTGACCACCATTGAGGAACTGCGCCTGGTCTCGGGCGTCGATGACGCCGTCTTCAGCCGCTTTGCCGAGAGCATGACGGTCTATCCCGTGGACCGCGTCAACCTCAACCTGGCCAACTTCATGGTCCTGCAGTCGCTGCTGTGCTCCCACGTGGCCGGCGCCGCATTGGACAACTGGCCCTGCCGGGACCCCAACGTCTTGACCCAGGTCACCTACCTGGCGCTGGCGCTCGATGGGCTGCGCGAGTTCTTCGCCAACCCCATCAACCTGCTCTTCTATTACATGAACAGCGACAACGCCTCCAAGATCATGCAATCTGCCAAGACGGGCCAGACCGTGGCCTATCTCAACACCCGGCAGCTTGAGCGCTACATCAAAGAGTTTAAGAGCAACCCATTGGTCATGCAGCAGTTCATTGGCTACTCCCCAACCGCCCAGCAGCTCCTTGGCCCGCTGGCGCTCCAGGTGGCCACCACTGCCCCGCAGATCATCATCGATTTCAACTACCGCAACATGCTGCGTCAGGTCACCACCAAGAGCCCCCAGATCTTCAAGATCGTGGCCGAGGGCTCCTACGGCGACGCGCGCAAAACGCTGGTGAGCGTGGTGGACTTCTCCAAACAGAAGAAGGCCCGCTACCTCTTCTGGCGTGAATACTGAGGGCAGAGATGAGCCAAAAGGTCATAGGCCTGGACATCGGACACTACTCGGTCAAAGTCCTGAGGCTGAACGCCAGCTACAAGGGCTTTGTCGCCGAATCCTTCGACGAGGAGGTGCTGGACACCGTCGTGGCATTGCCAGACGCGTTGCTGGTCCCCGAAGGCGAAGACACCGCTGATGGAGAGGGGCTCTCTTCGGAAGAACTCCAGGACGCCATCCACGACGCCGAAGACGCCGCCATCCATCAGGCGCTCGAAGAGCTGCGTCAACGCGGCGCGCTGCCCGAGCAGCCCGCGGCCATGGTCGTCTCGTTGCCGCCCGACCTCATCATCTCCGGGCGCATGTCCTTCCCCTTCACCGATCCTCGCCAGCTCGGCCCGGTCATCCCCGCCGAGTTCGAGGACATGATCCCCGTCGACATCGACGACCTCATGCTCGACCACCACCTGGTCGGTCCCTCCAACCAGGACCCCGAGCAGAACGACATTCTGGTCTCCGGCGTCAAACGCGAAGACCTCGAAGTCTTCCTTGACCTGTGGCAGAACGGCGGCATCGACCCCCAAAAGGTCGTCATGGGCGACGCCTCGTTGCTCAACCTCGGCAGCTACCTGCTGAGCGACATGAACGAGCCCTACGCCATCATCGACCTGGGACACCGCTTCACCAAGGTGGTCTGCCTCGAACCCGAGGTGAACCCCGAAGACGGCGCCCTGAGCGGCAAAGCCGCGCTCGGCTACGCCCGCTCCTTCAAATTTGGCGGCCACAACCTCACCGCCGCCATCGAAGACGTCATGGGCTGCTCCTACGCCCAGGCCGAGGCCTACAAACACCGTCAAGGCGAGCTGACCATGCAGACCGCCATCGCCGGAATTGATGACATTCGGGCCTCCGACGCCATGAAGCGCAGCCTGCGCGCCCTCATCCGAGAACTGCGCCGAACCTTCCAGGCCCACTTCGACGAGCGCCGCACCCACGTCACCCGACTCTTCATTTGCGGCGGCACCAGCCGACTGCGCAACCTCGCCCCATGGCTCGCCGAGGAACTCAGCGTCCCCGTTGAACCCCTCCCGGTGGCCTCCGACGAGCTGGCCAGCCTGCAACTGTCCACCGGACAGCCCGCCACCGCTGCCCAGTCCCTGGCGCTGGCCCTCAACGACGCCATGCCCAGGAACCTGGAGCGCATCGGCCTCAACTTCCGCTCTGGCCCCTACGCCCACAAAGGCGCCCAGGGCTGGTTCCGCGAGAAGGTCGTTGGCCTGGTCGTCCTGGTGGCCCTGCTGCTGTGCTCCATCGGCGCCATGCTCGGCTCCAATTACTATGCCATCAGCCAGGAAGAGGAGGCCCTCAAAGCCTCCCTCGAAAAGACCTCCAAGCGGCTCTTTGGAGAGGCCAAAGCCCCCGACGCCGTCAAAAAGGAGCTTCAATCCCTGGGCAGCAGCGTCAGCATCATCCCGAGCAAATCCGCCTACGACTACTTCTTTGAAGCCTCCAAGCGGGTCCCCGAAGGCGAAGACATCGAGTTCACCAACCTTGAAGTCGACCTCTTCCGCCAACTGGTCAAGATCCAGGCGACCGCCGTCAACGCCACCGTCGTCGACGCCTATGTCGAGTCGCTCGAAACCTTCGAGTGCTTCAAAGGCAAGGTCACCAAAGGCAGCACCGAGTCCATGGGCGAGCGCGTGCGCTTTGACCTCTCGATTGCCCCCGAATGCCCCGGCGCCCGTAAGAAAGACGACAAGAAGAAGTGAGCCACGCGATGGAAGACCAAAACAAACTTGTCGCGTGGTACCGAAACCTCAGCGACCGCGAACAACGCCTCGTCGGTGTCTGGTTTGTCGCCATGATCTTCATCGTGATCTTCATCACGACCGTCAAGATCAACGGCGCCATCGAAGACCGCCGCGTCAACATCGACGCTTATGAAAGCGCGCTCAAGCTCATCGCCGAGCGCCAGGACGAGTACGCCACCGCCAAAGGCGGCGGTACCGGCGGCGGCAAGTCCCTCGACGAACGCATCGCCACCAACGAGATCAAACTCCAAACCTTCCTCGACAAGGAAGCGACCCGCTTTGATCTGAAGATCAACAACTTCAAAGAGTCCAGCGCGCCCGTCGGTGGCAAACGCTCCAAAAAAGACGCCGGCGGTGTCATGGAAGAGAGCGTCGTCATTGACATCGAAAGCGCCGACTACACCCAGTTCGCCCGCTTCGTCGACAAAATCCAACGCTCTCCCGAGCTCCTCGTCATCAAGCGGCTCTCGCTCCAGCGCCCCCGACGCGCCAATGAACCCCAAAAGGTCCGCGTCTCCATGACCATCTCGACATTCAAGAAGGGGGACTCCTGATGGATCGCCTCTGGGTCAAAGTCCTCCTCTATCCCACCATCGCGATCATGGGCTTCCTCTTCTTCCTTTGGATGATGCTGCCCGTCGATCGCCTCAAGAGCATCGCCGAGTCCCAACTCGAAGCCGCCCTGGGATACGAGTACAACGTCTCTTTCACCACCTTTGACATCTCCGGCGTCAGCGCCTTCGAGGCCACCGACATCGAGATCTCCAGCAAACCACCGCCCCCCAACATCTCTGAAGAAGAGAAGAAGAAGTTCAAGCGCGTCACCATGGCCATTGACCGCCTCTCGGTCGACCTGCGCCTGATCTCCACCCTGACCGGCACCCCCGCGGCCGACTACGTCGTCGAAATGGGCGGCGGCACCATGGAAGGGTCCTACGAGCAGGTCACCTACGAGCCCGTCGAGGTCAAGCCCGCCAAACGTTCCCGCGCCAGCCGTCGCTCCAAGCGCAAAACCCTCTCCGGCAAAGGCGATCAACAAGCCCCGCCCGCCGAAGACGGCGCAGGCGGCGAAGATGGCGCTGAAGGCCAAGACGAAGGCAGCAAGCTTGCCCAGGGCCACCAGATCGACATGACCATCGCCGAGCTGCCCCTCAACCGCATCGGCCTCATTCAGGGACTGCTCGGGTTGCCCCTCAATGGCACCGTTTCGGGCGACGTTTCGGTCCTGGTTGGGCAACGCGGTGAACTGCTCGAAAGCAAAACCGATGTCACCATCGCCCGCACCTCGATCTCCAAAGGGGTGTTGCCCTTTGACACCGGCATGGGCCAGTTTGAACTCAAAAACAGCGTTCGTTTTGGCGACATTGTCCTCAAATCACACGTTGAGGCCGGTAAACTCCTCATCGACAGCGTCACCAGCAGCGGCCCCGACGTCGTCATCGAAGCCAACGGCAACATCACCCTGCGTCAGCCCTTTGGGGCCAGCCGCGCCAAAATCAACGCGCGCATCAAGCCCGATCCCAAGTTCCTGACCGTCAACAACCTCAAGGTCATCCTTGATATGAACTCCAAGGTCCGCAACGCCAAGGCCGGGGATTGGTACGGGATCCTGCTCAGCGGCCCGCTGAACAACCTCAGCCCGTTTCCGTCGTCGAGGACGGCTTCTGGGTTGGAGAAGGGCGCCAAGGGCTCTCAGGCCGGCAAGGGGCGCAAGTAGGCGCTTGGCTTGAGGGCTTCTCTTCCTCTCTTCCTCTTTTCTTATCTTTGTTTTGTCGTTTCTGGGGCTTGGGTGGTTCCGCTGACGCTTGGTCGGCGGGGGTTGTCCATCTTTGTCTTTGCCCATTCCCGCCTTTTCTATCCTTTCATCGGCTTTCCTGTATGGGGCTGCGCGCCCCAAACCCCCGCCAGGGGTTGGCTGGCGCCCCCACCCCTCGACCCCGGTCGCTTCGTGGGGGCTGCGCACCCCCACACCCCCGAACGCGGACAAACCGGTCCCGTATATGGCGTAAACCATTCAGTGGCTTGTCTTTCGTTGAGAGCCACGAGGTGCAGCAGAGCATCGGGGGAGCAAAAACAGCCCCCACAAGGGGGGCAGATGCTCTCCCAACTTCTTGTGGATGCCACCTTGATACTTCTCAACGAAAGGCGGGTTGGTTGGAGAGTTTCCCAAACTCTCGTGGATGGCACCTTGAGAGTGCCCAACGAACGGTGGATGAAGCGGAGAGCTTTCTCAAACTCTCGTGGATGTCACCTTGAGGGCACTCTGCGGGGTTCTGATTACGTTTGGTTTGTGATGGGATGCATTTGAATCGATCGCCAGCGACTCAACCAAGTCACCTGCGGGATAAATTACGTTCCATTGTGCGAAGTTGCCTGCTGCAATTCACCGCCATCCCAACAACAAGGTCACCTGCGAGTTAAATTACGTTCCCCAACAAAGCCGCCTGCTCGAATCAATCGCCATTCTCACAACAAGGTCACCTGCGGGAGCAATTCCGTTCCCCCAACGAAGCTGCCTGCTTG
>CAKZKQ010000095.1 GCA_937123825.1 uncultured Pseudomonadota bacterium | reverse complement strand
TCCACCAATCCTGTATTGCCAAGCACTCTGCTCCAGCCCCCAACATCATCGCATACAAAGGTCGACGTCGAGGTCAACGCCTGCTCGCTGGCTCCCCAGACAAGTTGACAGGCCTGGAGCGCAAACTCCACATCCGCAATGCCGCCATCACCGACCTTGATGTTATAAACGCCGTCCCCTGCGGCCGCAACTTCAGCACGCTGACGGCCGCGCATCTCATCGACCCCCGCGCAAATCTCTCCCACCGCCTGCGCCGAAGGGACCTCGTCGTAGAGCACCCCGCGCACAAAGGCGTTCACGCGCGCGCCCAAATTGGCCACCGACGCGATCGCCCGCGCCCGCACGAGCGCCTGACGCTCCCAGGGCGCGGCGCGCTCGGTGTGGTAGCGCTCGAAGCGGGCCAGCGTCACCACCAACGCCCCTCGGCTGCCGCTTGGCCGCAGCCTCGTGTCCACCTCATAGAGCCTGCCGCTGACCATCTGCGTCGACATCCACGAGATCATCCGGCGACACAGCTTGGAGAAGAACTGTTGGGCGCTGATGGGGCGCAGGCCGCAAGTCTGGCCGCTGCCCTGGTAGACAAACACCAGGTCCAGATCCGAGCCGTAGCTCAACTCCCTGGCCCCCAACCGCCCCTGGGCCAACACGCAAAACCCGCACGGCTTTCCCTCGGCGTCTCGCGGCTCGCCGTGCGCCAGGATCAAGTCGTACCAGACCAAATCGCGCACCGACTCCACACACACCTCGGCCAACGCCGAGAGCATCTGCCCCACCCCCGGCACATCGAGCAAACCTGCCATGTCGGCCACGACCACGCGCAGCTCACACCGGTTCTTAAAGCGCCGCAGCGCCTCCAAAACCTCATCGGGGCTGCTGTGCGCCAGTCCCACCGCGTCCAAAAAGGACTCCGGCGCCTCCTGCGCCGCAAGGCCCACCGGCGCCAGCGCCATGACCTCGCGCACCAACTCCGCCTCCAGCGCCTGACGTGCGCGGCCTTCTTCGAGGCCCGCCGCCAAAGCCCCCAACGAGCCCCACCCGCTGACCCCGGTCAGCACCTCAAACATGGACGGATCGCGCATGAAGCGCCTGGACAGGTGCCTCGATGACCCAAAGAGCCCCACCATCAGCCGCAGCGCCGCCGGAGCCTTCCAAAGCATGTCGTAGAGCGAGCCGCGCGACCCCAACTCCACCAGAAAACCGGTCAAATGCACCAACGCCAGGTCGGGATCGGCGCTGGCAAGAACCTCCACCAGGAGCCGCGCCGCCAAAGGCGCCCGCTTCACCCCCGCCGAGGGCGAAAACGGCGTCGTGGGGCGCCCCTGCAAGACCATCAAGTGACCCGCCGCCTGCTTTGGGCGCGCAAACCCCACCTGCGCCAGCATCTCCACAAACGACGCCTCGTCCATGCTCCAGCGCGGGTGGTCCAGAAGCCGCTCAATCGCCTCGGGCGGCCTGCGCGAGGCATCGCTGGGCCGCTGCGCCGCCAACAAACGGGTGAAAATCTGCCCCACGTTGGCGCGGGCCTGCGTCAACCGCTCACAAAAGGCCTCCGGCCCATCCCCCATCCTCCTGGCCAGACGCTCCAACCCCTCCACCTTCACCGGCATCTTGTGCGTCTGACGCTCGCCCTCCATCTGCACGCGGTGCTCACACAAGCGCAACAACGTGTACGCCTCACCCAGGGCCTGAACCTCCTGGGCCGAGAGCAACCCACTGGCCTCAAGCGCGCTCAAGCCCGCCAGCGTCGAAGCACCGCGCACCTGCGGCTTGCGACCGCCGTAGACCAACTGAAGCGCCTGCACCACAAACTCGATCTCGCGGATGCCCCCACGGCCCGTCTTCATGTCCCAGCCAAAAAGCTCCAGGTGGGCCTTGGGCGTCGAAGGGCTCATCTGCCGGGCCACCTGGGCTCTGATCCTGAGGCTGGACGACATCGACGAAGCCGCGTGGCGATCCACCCGGTCCTTGAGCGCGCGCAGCTCATCAAACGCCGTAAAATCCAGGCTTCGGCGGTAGATGAAAGGCTCAAAACGCGCCACCACCGCCTGACCAAGCGCCATATCCCCCGCCACGGGGCGCGCCTTGAGCCACACGGCGCGCTCAAAAGTCCGGCCCCAGGCCTCGGAGCAGGCCTCGGCCGCGACCAGCGAGAGCACCAGCGGCCCGCGATCCCCACCCGGGCGCAGCCGCAAGTCCATCCGCCACAGGCGCCCGTCGGCCGTGGCCGTGTCCATCCAACGCGTCACCTCGCGGGCCACCTGAATGAAAAACCGGTGGACCCCCCAGCGCTCCCCGGGGGCCGACGCCACGTGGCCGTCATCGGTGCCATAGAGAAAGACCACGTCCACATCGCTGCTGAAGTTCAACTCGCGCCCGCCGAGCTTGCCCAACCCCATGATCACCATCGGAATCGGCTGCCCCTGGGCGTCGAGCGCGTCACCGGTGGCGGCCGCCTTCATGGCCCTGACGCGCTCCAACACCACCTGCAAACACACCTCGGCCAACGCGCTGACCTCACCGAGCGTCTCGGTCAGCCCCACCCCATCCACAGCCTCTCGCCAGAAAACCCGCGTCAACTCCGCCTGACGCCACCGCCGCAAGCTCGCCATGGCCTCTTCCATCGGCCCCGTGGCCGTCTGGCGAGCCACCTCCAGCAGTCCCTGGCGATGGCGCGCGACCCTCAAGGCGTCGTCCTGAAGCAGGGGCTTCAGAATGTGCGGATGGCGCGCGGCTTGTCGCCCAAGGTGACGGCTCTGCCCGCCCAACCGCAGCAACCGCACCACCGCGCGCGGCGTATCGGGGTGGTCTGGCGCCCACTCCAACCAGCCTTCGAGCGCCAAAAGGCCTCCCACGGGATCGGGCGAGCCCTGGAGCAGGTCTGCGGCGTCATGGATGGGCAGGATGTGGAGGCGCCCGAGACCATCCAGCGCTGGCTCCAGGGGATCGGCGCCCAGCGCCTTGAGCGCCCGACGTGCCTCGGAGAGATCACCGCTCTGGTGCGCCTCCAGCGCGCAACGCCATGACTTCATGCGTCCTCATCGTCGTTGGACAGTCGCCGGGAGGGGTGGTCCTGGCTCAAGTGCGCCTCGGCCCGGCGAGCGGAGAGCCTTAGGGCATCGGCCAACGCGCCGCTGTCGACGGGGCTGCGGTGGAGACGCTGGGGGCGCGGGCGGTTCTGGGGGCTTGAGGCGCGCGGGTTCCAACCCCTGGGCGGCTCGCGGCGGATTGTGTGTTCGTGGCCCTGACGCCGCTTCTCCAACGCGCTCAGGCGACGGGCCATTTTGCGCAGTTTGCTGGTCACCCCCGGCCCCTCGGGCAAGGACGCCCCCGAACCAAGCTCTCCCGATCGCGCCAGCGCAACCATCTCTTGAACCGCGCTGGGAGCTGGCGCCGGAGGCCTGGGTACGCTCACGGGAATGGGCGATGCGCCAGCAGACACTTCGGAAGCGTTGTCTGGATCCACATCGGCGGACACCACCCCATCGGGGGTACTGTCTGCTTTGGAGCCTCCCAATACAGCCACAGTCGCTCGCTCTTGCGGCGCAGCCAGTGGCGCCGCATCCTCTTGCTCGCCCGGGACATCTTCCGCGTCAGATGCATGCACACCAGCGGGTGACTCAACGCCATGGTCAGGCGGCACCGGGTCTGTGTCTTGAACTTGCGGCGCGTCGTCATCATCAGACACAGCGCGCTCTTGGGTTTGATGGACATCTTTATGCACCGCCGCCGCGCCCTCTTTGGGCGGCTCGGCGGGTTCGGCCTCACCGTCCACCGTGGACACCTGCAAAGGAGGAGATGCAGACGCTGTCAGCGTGTCCACAACGGTGTCCGCACTCTCCTCTTTATGCGCCCCCTCTCCAAGAGCATCCACATCGTCGGTGTCGGCCTCTATTGGTTCTTCTGACAAGGTGTCATCGTCGTCCACGATGGTGAGCGACGGCTGGGGCTGCGCCGACTCGGTCGGCGTCCCCTTGGGCTCAGTTTCTGCAGGGGTTTGAGGGGCAGCAGACGCGGCAAGAGGGGCCTCTGGTGTGGCCGGTTCCTGGCCATAACCGGCCATGGGCGGGGCGGTGAGATCTTCGGTCGCGGCGTCGGCCAACGAGACGGGCTCGGCGCGCACAGGGATTTGCTCCTGGCGCAGGGGTGAGGCCTCTTCCAGGGCCACCTCTACACCAGCAATCTGGGCGATCCAGCGCGCCACATGGGGAAAGACATCCACCGGCGCGCGCCGCCCCAAGACCATGTCCCCATGTCCATAAGGGTGGTAGCGGCTGCCTTCGCCCTCCCCGCCCAGGTTTAAAAAGCGTTTCTGAGCACTGGAGACCCGGTCAAAGAGGAGCTTGACCTGCGATGGCGGCGCCACCCCGTCTTCGTCTCCGGCGATGGCCAGCAGCGGGATCTTGACCTTGGACAGGTCCGCAGAAAAGTTGCGATCGTCTTGTTGGGCGACCACGTCACCGCCGTCGGCCCAGCCGGTGACCTGCATCGCCAGAGTCATGGGGACGTCCGCCAGAATGTGCGACGCCGCGCGCCTCATGTCTTCCTGGGACATGTTTTGCTGGCGAATGAAGAGCAACTCAAACGGCAGGCGGACATAAAAGGGCGCCAGCAGCGGGACCAGCAGCCCCATGGGGACGATGGGCAGGATGAAGAGGAGCAAGAGGACGCTGCCCAGAGCTCGCAGAGATGAGGGCACCTTGATCCGTGCAGGTGATCCCAGCGCTGAGATCGAGGCCAGCGTGGGCGCCACGGGTCCCTGGGCCAACGCGCACCCCAGCAAGCCGCCCATGCTGTGGCCGACCCAATGGACCTGACTGGCGCCGGTGACCTGGGTGATGTGGCGCAGCGCCGCAGGCGCGTCGTAGTCGACGTAGTCTTCAAAGTGGACGCGCCAGCCGTTGCGAGAAAAGGGCACGGGGCGCCCAAAACGGCCGGTGCCGCGCAGTTCGATGTTCCAGACCTCAAAACCAAGGCGCGAGAGCCAGGCTGTCAGGCTCTGGCGTCCAAAGTCCATAAAGAGCGCGTGGGTCATAAAGCCGTGGCAGACGACCACGGGGTGGCGCGAGGCCCAGGGGGCGGCGCCTCTGTGGCGATAGAGGCCGATGCGGGCGCCGTCGGCGCATTGCACCATGTGGATCTCATCGGCGCTGTGGTCGAGCCAGTAGTAGCGCCTCCAGAACATCCCGTGGAGGACCATCAAGAGGCCCACCGCAAAGACCCCTATCAGCACGTAACCCAGTGTCAGCACATCGCCTCCTCCCTGCCCCATGCACCACCGTCACTCGGGATCGCAGGGGCCATCACAGGGGTGAATGATCATGCCATCGCGCAGGAAGGTGTCGATCTGGGTTTTGACCGCTTCGACGTGGCGAACGCCTTCATGGACGTCGTTGAGTTCTTCGTCTTCGGGCAGTCGGTTTTCAATGCCGGGGACCACGTCGAGGTTGAAGTCCAGGAGCATGAGCGCGGCGCCGTCCACGGGGCCTTCGACGGTGGGCAGCCCGAAGACTTCCCTGGGGGTCGGGGCAAGGACAGGGGCGCCGACTTCTCGGGCGAGCAGCTCGCTGGCGAGGTTGTTGACGGAGTGGTCGCCGATGCCCATGTGCATCAGGACTTTGCGGTCGGTGCCCAGCGCGCCGGGCAGCGGGTTCTCCAGGAGGTGAGCGGCGTAGGTCATCGGATCCATGGTGTCCCAGGTGTGCTGGGTGAGCATGAGGAATTTTTGGACCTGGACGGGATCACCGATGAAGGCGCCGATGACCAGGAAGAGTTCTTTGAACGAGTTGGCGCGAGACATCATCAGCGAGTAGGCCCCGCCGCCGACACCAAGCACGGCGCGCTCGGTGTAGGGAGAGAGCGCCAGCATGGGGACACCAAAGATGTGGCCCTGGCTGATGCCGTAGTAGACCATTTGTTGGGGGTCGTAGAGGAGGCGATCAAAGCGCTTGAGTTCTTCGACCTCGGCCAACGAGGTTTGCACGGCGGCTTGGAGGGCGATGAAGTTGACCATGGACTGGTGCAGGCGCTGGACAAAGTCAAAGGCCTTGCTGATGTCGCGGCCGACGCGCTGGAGGATGAGGTTGACGTCGGGCTCGCTCATGCCCCACCAATCGACGGCCACGGTGATGTAGCGCTGCTCGTCGCTGTAGCAGCGCATGAAGCTGCCGTAGTTGATCTCCTCGCGCAGGCCAAAGAAGCCGTGGCCGTAGACCATGATCAGCGCCGGATCGAAGTTTTCGTCTTCGGGCATCGCGCTGTAGGGGACCTGGAGGGTGAAGGGAACCTCGACGTCGCCGTTGTAGGCGGGCAGGCCGTCGTCGCCTCGGTTGATGAGGCCTTCTTCGCCCGCCTCAGTCATGTAGAGGGGCACGCGGATGGTGCCTTCGAGGCGAAGCGCGATGCAGTCGTTGTGGTCTTCGATGACGTTGTCGATGGTCACCGCCGGGGGGGTGGCCTCAATGCGGGGCAACGCGTCGTCTCGGATGGCGAGCATGTCGCGGGTGAGCCACTGCTGGCTGCCGGTGGTGAAGTCCCAGGCGAGCTGGAGGTCGGCGCGCTGGACCCCAAAGGCTTCCAGGGCGGGGAAGACGTCGGCGTCAAAGCGCGTGGCGGTCTCCTGGAGCCCTTCTTCGGTGCTCGCCGCGCCGTCTCGGATGGCTTTAAAGCCGCTGGGGGCTTCAATGTCGCCGCCGCCGACGGCTTTGAGGCCTTTGAGGGCCACAATGTAACGGGTTTGTTCTTTGAGGCGGACCAGGGGGCGGATGATGAAGGCGCGCTGGTCGCTCTCCTCGGTGAACTTATCCACCTCGACCCAGTGAGGCACCGCTTCGCCGCTGTCGGCCTCAATGATGAGGGTGGCGCTCTGGGGGGTCAGCGTGGGGGCCGGGTCGTCGGTGTGGAAAATGAGCCCTTCGGTGTCGACCTCTTTGCCAAAGTAGGCCATCAGCGGCTGGTTCATGGAGAAGCCATCGACGGGGCTGGTGTCCATGAAGTCAAAGGACTCCCCAGAGATGGCGTTGACCAGCTTGGCGGACTCGGTCAGTTGGACGCGCTTGCCGCTGGGCATGTTGGCGTCGGCGACCAGGAAATGGTCCGAGGGATACGGCAGCAGGCAGTCGTGCTCGGGCGCCAGCGGGTTGCACCCCTGGGGTCCGTCGGGCTCGTCGTCGCCGTCGGGCTCATCGTCGCCGTCGGGGTCGTCATCGCCGTCGGGTTCATCGACCATATCGGGCTCATCCATGCCCGCGTCGGGTTGGTTTTGGGGGTTGTCGCTGTCCGCGTCGTCCGAACATCCCGCCACAAGGAGCGCTGCTGCGCACAGCACCCACAACCATCTGCATGCGTTCTTCATCATCACCAGCCTTGTCTCTTCCCAACCTCAAGCCAAACGTGAGGCCATTTCAGGGACAACCACAATCATCAAAGCCATAAAAGGGTCGCTGGCGTTGCAACCAGTTCTGGTCGCTGTACTGCGCGGCCCCGTCCACAATGTGCAAAGTATACGCCGGGCGCGGGTGTGGTGAAAGGTTCGGAGCGCTGGCGTGGGGCAATGACCCGTGCAAAATCACCAGCGAGCCCTTGGGGACCTCCAGCGCCACGGCCTCCTGGGTGGGCCACGGGGTGGGGTCGAGCACATCCAGCCTCAACCCCTGCTCGGAGCGCACAAAGCGGGTCCTCGGCGGCTCCACGTGCATGCCGGGCAGCGCCATCAAACAGCCGTTGGCCACCGTGGCGTCCTCCAGCGCAAACCAAAACCCCACCGTGCTCAGCGGCGCCGTATAAATAAAGCTGTTGTCCTGGTGCCAATTCACCTCGCCGCCAACCCTGGGATTCTTAAAAATGTACATGGATTGGATGAGGCGAGGTGAGACAAACCCAATCTGCGCGGCGAGCTTTGCGAGGGCGGGGAGACGAGAAAGGCGCCAGAATACGGGATCGAGGTCGTGGAGGGCGTGACCGGCCTTGTTCAGTGCGTCAAAGGTGCTCAGATTTTGGAGCCCGCCTGCAGCATCGAGGAGCTGGTCCTCTTCAAAAAAGAAGCGGATGGCGTCGCTGGAGGTGATGAAGTGATCGTCTTTGGCGTGCTGGCGCGTGCGGGTGGAGAAGACCGAGTGGGCCTCGGGGGCGTGCTCACGCACGAGCTTGGCCATGTGGGCCTGGACCATGTCGCAGGTTGTGGTGGGGAGAAAGCCCTCGATGATGGCAAAACCGTCACGCGTCCAGGCATTTAAATCAAGTTCGTGTTGTTGGGCCGTCATTGACATACTCCGTGAACGTCTCGCGCTGCGTGTTCCCAAACGCTTGGAGGTCCCGTGATGAAACCAGGTCGAGCTTTATTTGTGTGCGCTGTGTTGTTGCTCTGCGGCTTGCCTGTGCTCCATGCCGAGATTGAGCCAAGCAAGGCCAACAAGAGCAACCGGGACAACAAGGCCAAAGCCAGCGCGCCGGTGCTCAAGCCCACCCCCATCCCTGCCGCCTCCGGGCTCTACGAGTCCTACTCCCCGCTTCAGATGAAGCCCGTGGCCCCCCTGCTGGCCAGCAAACGCAAGCTCCTGGCGCGCTACCTGGAGGTCTCCACCCAGGGCCAGCGCAGCACCATCAAGATGATGCCCGCAGGACGCATCGTCTGGCTCGTTGACTACGGCCCACACGGGGTGACGCGCAAAGAGACGCAGGTCGACGGCGAGCAGTGGACCGTCAGCATCTTTAAGTATGATACAAAAGGGCACCTGGTTTCCAAAGAAGTGACCGGCCCGGGCGCCCACGGCCAAACGCTAAAGTACAGCTACACCACCGACACCGAAGGCCGCGTGCTTGCACGGACTCCAGCGCAAAACAATGAGGCGCGCTTGGAGATTCAGTACGGCGACTGGGGCGCCAAGATAAAGTGGAAGAAGGACAAGAGCCTTATCCGCATCGACAAATTTGACGCCGAGGGGAGGCTCAAGGAGACGGCCTTCGCCACCGACATGCGGCTGCTCTATGAGCGCAGCGCCAAAGGCACGCTGCGCGGCGTGTTTCGCCAGTTTGACACCAACCGCAACGGGACCAAATTTCGAGCCAACCACACCAAACCCCTCAAGGGCGTCGGCCCCTCCATGCTCGACTCCCTGGAGCAATCTGTGGCGGAACGGCACGAGGTGTTGCTGCTCCTTGGCGACCCGCCAAAGAGTTCCACCGATGGCCAGGGAATCAAGCGCAGCACCCACGACGAATACAGCAACTCATGCTGGCTCAATGAAGTCTCAGGCCTGGACTACGATCCCGCCGACATGCTCCTTGGCGGGTCGACCTCCTGCATCTGCGGCTTCTGCGTCGATGCCAATCTGGCCATCGACGCCGTCGACGTTCAAGGTCAGGACCATCACTGGACCCAGGGCCCCTGGATGAGGCTTGATGAAGCCGTGGATGTGACCGCAGACCACCGCGTGATGACCCCCACTGGCCCCGTCATGGCGGGCGACCTCAAAGCTGGTGATGTGGTCCTCAACAGCGCCGGACAGCCCCACACCCTGGAGTCTGTGCGCCGCCTCCCGGCAGGCCCGGCCCGCAAAGGCCTCAACGTCCGCACCCAAAGCGGCGTCTTTGCCGCTGGCGGCATCCTCTTTGAGAGCGAAACCGCGCGCGCCTGCCCCATGATCCCCTGAGCGACGACCATTTCAGGCTTCAAAAGCCTCACTCCAAGGCCAAAACGGGCGCCGCTCCAAGCACCACCGCTACAACACGGCGTCCAAAGGGAAACCCTCCCCTCACTCAACGCCTGCATCGCAACCCGGAGGGTCGTAAAGAGCATCCGTCTCCGAAAATGAGTGTGTGTGGAGGACGGCATTGAGCCCATCGTCGTTTTCAATGAACCACTCGCGCTCAGCTTCTTCAGACGTCAGCGTCTCGTAGCACAGCACGTTGTCACCCTCGAGCACCAAAACCGTCTCAGACGACATGAGCACAAAATTCCAGATAAGCTCGGCGCGGGGTTGGTCCTGGATGATGTATTGCTCAACCGTTGTGTTGCGCTCAGAGGTGTCGTCGCCGCCCTCTTCCCATTGGGTGGTCGTGCTGGAATTGTAGACGCGCCGCCCCGGATCGTCGTCCTCCTGCCTGAAGTCCGCCAAAGAGGTGTCTATGGTGCTCCAGGTGCTCTCATCGCCTCCCATCCCGTACGCGTGGGAAGATTTTCCATTCACCAACGCCCACAGCACAGCGCCGCTGCTCTCAAAAATGTCGGCGTGGATGTCAAAGTCGCAGCTGAGGCCTTTGTCGAGTTCGATCTCGGGAATCTCCACATCCCACTGCAAGATCTCCTCGTCTTTCTCAACGACGTCATCGGGAAAAAACGCCACGCCCAGCATGCTGTAACCAAGGCGAACATCAAAAGAGGCCACCTGGCCCTCACCGATGGGCAAGACCGCCTCAAAAGACGCCTCGCTGGCCACGGCCTCGGGATCTTCGTCCTCATCGAGGTTCTGGGTCACGTCTTTGTCGGCGATGGACAAAGACGCCTTCTGCTTAAAAGAGGCGGTCATGGCCTTTGGATCCAGGGTCTGCTCAGAGACCACAGGCCAGGACACCAGACACTGACGCGCCTTATCCACCGCCCAGATCGTCACAGAGCGGTGCGCAAAGCGGGCCGCCATCGGCTCGGGGGTCTCAAACCACCACCACGTCGCCGGCACACCATCCGCCGCTGGCGGTTGGGCACACTCAAGCCCCTCTGGCAACGCCGCAGGCAACCACAAAATCGCCTCATCAGACACGCTGGCCTTAAACGCCAACCAAGGCTCGCCGCCCTCCTCCACCACCAAACCGCGCTTGGCGTCGGGCTTGTTCAGCGCCTTCTCCAGATTGCCGACCCTGACAACTTCAGTGTCCTTCAGCATCACCTCTGGACCGCTGCCCTGCGCCCCAGCACCCGTCTGGCAACCCACCGCCAACAACACCAGGCCGCACAGCGCCCATCCTCTTTCAAACATCGCCCCCTCCATCCACAAAACACCTACACAAAACCATCGACGGCCCAAAGAACATACCCGTCAAGCCTCACGGGGTGCAAAGGAGCCAATGGCGGTCACGCCGCTGTCATCCACCCCCAGCACATCCGCGGTGATGGGGTGGCCCGAACCATTGTATTCGCGCAGCACCACATGACCCAGGCGCCCCAGAAAGCCCCGTTCTTTGTGGGAAAGGACGTAGACAAAGTCGCGGGCGGGCGCCACCGCAAAGACAGGCCAACCGTGCACGGGCTCAACAAGCTCCCGAAACGCTGGAGACAAGAGCAGCGACGCCTTGAAGTGCGTGTCTTTCAACGCAAGCATCCCAAGCTTCACGCCATCAATGTCCTGAACCTCCAGGCGCGTGCCGCGAACCAGCCCATCCATATTGGCGCTGGCCTGCTTCACCACCTCTTCGCGCCCAACCCCCCACCCCTCCATCATGCCGTCTGACACCCAGGAGAGCCTGGCGCCATCGGGCGAGGCGACCACAAAGACCTTGACCAGCCCATCGGTGACTGGCTCGTGCAGGACGTCTTCAAGCTCGACGGCGTAATCTGAAGGTTCAAGCGCATAGCGCAGGTGCTCGCGGGCCTCTTCCCAGGGCAACTGTGGCCCAAAGCCCCCTCCGCATACCATGTCCGCAAAACGCTCCACGGCGCCCGCGTCACCATCGCGCTCGTAATTGCGCCGAACGTTGTCCAGGCTGACGGTCAGCGAAGTCTCACCCACCTGAACCTCGTACAAAGACCCTCCAGCGACCTTGTAGGCCACCGATCGCCGCTCCAAAGCGGCCTCAAAAAGGCTTTCCACATCGTGTTTTGCATCGCTCACACCAAAACTCCTCACTCAAAACCTACCCCACGCACGCCAAAAGCAGACGCAGGGCGGCGCCAGCTCGCCCGGAGGCTGCTGTGCGTTTGTGCCTAAAGCTAAAGGGATTGAAAGGGGGAATGGATTCCAGCGGAACACAGGGCTGCGCCGCTGGGCTGAACACCGGGCAGGCTTACTGGACGTTGACGATCAGGCTGTAGTCGCCTTCGTTGCTGCCAAAGGGCGTGACGACCACAAAGTAGGTGCCATCAACGGGCGCCTCAAAGGTCCCCAGGTTGGAGAAGGAGCCCTCGCCGCCGTCATCGTCGCGGGCAAGCTGGGTCTGCTCGGGGTCGTAGAGCTCAAGGATGGTGTCGGTGGAGAGCTCGGAGAGGCCAAAGGTGGTCAGGGCGCTGATCTTGTCGCCCGCCACGAGGTCAATGGGGAAGATGTCGCGGTCGGGTTCGTCGCCGTTGCGCAGCAGCGTGCCGCTGATGCGGGCGGGCAGCGCATCGATGATGTCGGTGGTCTCTTCGAAGTCGTTGTTGGGCTCGGCTTCGTCGCGGGCCTGGAGCGTGTCATCGTTGACCAGCGTGATGTTGAGCGTGTACGCAAAATCCTCACCACCGCGCCCCTGGGCGTCGCGCACCGAGAAGATGTAGGTGCCATCGCGCGGCGCCGCGAAGAAGAGCGCCTCGGGGTTGCTGTCGCTCTCAAAGCCCTCGGCCACAAACCAGCTCAAGACCGGCAAGAAGTCCCCATTCTCAAAGTCCACGCTGGCCGCGATCAGCTCGCCGCTGGTCGCCGTCAGGCGGTAGTAGACCGACTGGCCAGACTCGGGCAGCGCGCCTTCGACGATCGCCGGGAAGGTGATGTCGGTGGGGATGGAGCTGTTGATGTTGACCGTAAAGGACACATCCACCGAGCGGTTCAGGTCCGAGACCTCAAGGAGCATCCGCCCACCATCGGCCGAAAACTCCTCAAGACGAGTGTTGCCAAAGGCCTGACCCAGGAAGCCGAGGGTGTCGGCGCGGTAGAGGGTCAGGCGCGGGTTGACGGGGCTGTCTTCGGGCAGGTCAATGAGGACATCGACCATGGAGCCTGCGGGGGCATCAAACTCGTAGAAGCGCTTATCACCGGCAAAGGTCAGCGTGACCTCTTCGGAGAAAGGCACCTCGACCTCCTGCGGATCGAGCAGGTCAAGGGTGAAGTCAATGGAGGCCCCTTCGACGCCCCGGTTCTGGTTGTCGTGGATGGCCACCAGGAGGGTCAGGTCGGCGTTGCGGGTGAAGGCAAACTGGGCCTCGGTGGTGGAGCGCAGCTGCTGGAGGGTGTCAAAGTTGTAGAAGGTGGCCTGCGCGGTGACGTCGCCCTCGGCCGAGAGCTGGGCCAGCAGACGCTGCCCGGTGCTGAACGGGACCGTAAAGTAGGTGGCGTCGCCAGACTCGGCGGGCTCGGCGGTGACCTCCACCGGCAGGGCATCAAAAGACTCCGGCACGACCTCGTCCACGGCCAGGCGGTAGATGAAGTTGTCGCCGCCGTTGTTGTTGATGTCGCGGATGCGGATGGCGACCTCGCGCGGCTCATCAAAGCGCACCAGGATGGTGCGGCTGAAGGTGTTGGCAAAGGAGACCGAGAGGTTGTCGGCGTCAAAGAGCGCGATCTCGGCCAGGCTGATGGAGCTGTTGGACTGGTCCACGCGGATGTCGTAGAGCACGTCGGCCTCGGCGCTGAAGATGAAGAGGTCGGCTTCATCGGCCACAGCCAGCACGCCTTCTTCAACAAAGGGCAGCTCCTCAATGGTCTCGATCTGGCGCTCGGCCACGTTGAACTCAAAGGTAAACTCGGGTCCGCCACGACCGTTGCGGTCACCGACCTGCACCAGGAGACTGCCGCTCTCAGGAATCAGCGCCGTAAAGGCGTTGCCAAAGTCGTCCTGACCAATCAACGCGCGGCTCTCGCCGTCATAAGCGCGCAGGAACGGCGCGGTGCCGCCCGTCGTGTTGGCCGAAAGGACCACCGCCAGGCCGGGCTCGGCGGTGACGGTGTAGAAGGCCTGCTGACCAGGGCCGGGGATGGAGCCCTCAGCGGTGGCCGGCGGGGTGAGGTCTTCGATGACGTTGATGTCGGCGGCGGTGGCGCTCAACGTGTAGGCGTGGGCCAGACCACCGACAGGATCTTCATCAGGGCCGATGCTGTTGTTGGCCTCATCTTCGACGCGGACATAGTAAATGCCGGTCTCGGGCACCAGGAAGTCCAACCGCGCGTTGGTGTTGGCCCCCTCGGGCTCGATGTTGTCGTTGGTGGCCAGCACATCAAAGCGGTTGAAGCGGTCGATCTCGCCGATGCTCAGGAAGGCATCAAAGTCGTTGTCGGGCTCGGCCTTGGTCAACTCAAAGGTCAGAAAATCCCCGGCGCTGGCGCTGAAGACAAAGAAGTCTTCATCGGGCAGCAGGCGGTTGGTGTTGGGGTCGGGGGTGGGCAGGTTGATCCGCCCGGCGATGTCTCCGGGGACTTCCATCGGGAAGGCCTCTTCAAAGGAGTTGTTGGGCTCTTCTTCCCCGCCGTCGGTGTTGCCAGGGGTCAGCGTGACGCTGGTGGCGTTGGGCCCAAAGGCCTGGGAAGGGTCGAGGATGAACCACAACCGCCCATCGCCCGGCGTCAACGACCGGAAAGACACGTTCTGGTCCTCGTCGACCTGGGTGTCGAGGCTTTCGGCCAGGATCGTGTTGTTCTCGGGGTCAAAGATGCTGATGGTGGGCCGAATCAAGGCGTTCTGGTCAAAGGACTGGCCGCTGGCCTCGGCGTTGACAAAGGCCTGGTCGCCGGCCGGGAAGCTCCAAACGCGCAAGCGGTTGTCAAACTGCACCAGGTCGTTGAAAGGCAGCCCGGGAAGCTCCTCAATCTCGGTCAACTCAAACTCGGTGATCTCCATCTGGTAGTTGAAGTCGGGTCCGCCCAGGTTCTGGGGGTTGACGATGAGGTTGCGCAGGTCACTGACGATGAAGCTGAAGCGACCAGGGCGAGTGATGAAGATCTCGCGGGTCTCCTCGGCGCCAAGGTCGGGCGTAAAGAGCACGCGGATGTAATCCTGGTTGGTGAAGTCGTAGCCAAGCATCAGCATGGCGGCCCAGAAGTTGTCCCCCTGCGCCGTCAACCGGATGCGCAGCGCCTTGCCCTGCTCAATCCGAAAGCTGAAGAAGTCCTGGTCGGCCACGTTGCCCTCAGGCGCAGCGATGTTGCCCTCCACACGCAGCGGAAGCTCCCAACCCTGCTCGCCCTGAATCACATCGTTGTTGGGCTCCATCTCAAAGATGGGCGCGCACACCTCGGGGTCATTCTCGGGGTCATTGTCATCGGGACACGCATCACAAACGTCCCCAATGCCGTCACCATCGCGGTCAGACTGGTCCTCGTTCTGGTCCGTCGGGCAGTTGTCGTCTTCGTCAGGCACGCCGTCTTCATCGCCATCCATCACGATGGGCACGCACACATCCTCAACGCACTCTTCGCCATCGGCGCAAGGCGGATCACAACCCGTCACCGGCGCGCAGTCATCCGGGCAGGAATCCTCATCCTCCCCATCATCACACACCCCGTCACCGCACTCAGGCACATCATTGTTGACGTCGTCCTGACAGTCCTGAGCGCAGCTCTCAGCCGTCTCACCCTCATCACACACACCATCACCACACTCGGGCGTGTCGTTGTTGGTGTCGTTGTTCTGGTCGTTGTTGACCTCGTTGTTGCCGGTCTCGCCGGTGTTGTCGGAGTTGTTGTCCTCCGCACAAGCACCCAGACCCAACGCCGCCATCAAGCTCAGCGCTGCCACCAGGTTTGTCAGCTCCGTTCTCCGCCTCATCATGCCTTCTTTCCTCACTCCGTGGGCAGCACAATCCAACACCGCGCTGACGGTGTCGATGACCATAAATCCATTCACAAATGGTTAGAGGATATGGCCCCGATAATCAAGCAACCCCAACCCAAGCCCCTTGAGAGCCTGTCGACTTTGTTGATAAACGCGGTCGATTCACACAGGTGGCTTTGTTGGAGGGTCGTGGTCGAATCAAAGAGGTGGCTTTGATGCAAGGGTGTCGGTTGATTCCGGCAGGACGCTTCACTGGGGAACGTAATTTTTCCCGCGGGTGACGTTGTTGTGAAGGTGGTGTTTGATTCCAGCAGGCGGCTTTGTTGGATGACCCAAGCAGTTCGGGTCAGGCAATTATAGCGCTCACTAAGGGGTCACGTCTCTGGGGCGCAAGGCCCCAGTGACGGAGAGTCGCTGCGCGACTCCAAGC
>CAKZKQ010000094.1 GCA_937123825.1 uncultured Pseudomonadota bacterium | reverse complement strand
GGAAGGGGGTTGGTGAGGCTGGATTGGGTGGGGGAGGGTGGTGTTTTGGGGTTGGCGGTGTGCTTGGACACGGGTGGGGGTTACTTTTTGCGTGCCCAGCGGCGTTTGAGGCGGCGTTGATTTTTCTTCCACCAGCGCTTCCAGCGTTTGGCGCGGACCTTGGCGTCGCGGTCGCTCAAGCCGTGCCAGCGTCCGCAACGGGCGGCGACGACGCGGGCGGCGTTGTAGCCGATGTGGTCGTTGCGGCCGACGGCTTTGACGAGCTTGTTGATGGAGCGGTGGCTGTTGAGGTTGTCTATTTTGATGCCCGCCTTTTTAAAGCCGCGCAGGAGCATCTGGGTGCGGGAGCGCTTTTTGTTGTCCTTCCACCAGCGTCGCCATTTTTCCACCGAAGCCTTGCGTTTCTTGTCCTTCATGGGCCGCTCCCACTTGACCTTGAAGGTGTGGTTGGTGATGCGGCGCAGGACCAGCGCCACAGCCTCGCGGGCGTCCTGGTCGGGGGTGTCGAGGGCGTCGATGAGGACCGGGACCAGACGCAGGGCCATGATGTTGCGGCTGGCGCGGGCGGCCAGAGTGCGCTCATGGACGCCTTTGCCGCCGGGCTGGTCGCCGATGCGCCGCTGGCTGGTCAGCGCCTGCATGAGCAGTCCCACGGCGTTGTGGTGCCCCAGGCGGCGCAGGGTGTCGTAGGCCTTGCGCAGTTGGGCGGCGTTGCGCAGCGGGTCGGCGGTGTGCGGGTCGGCGGCCGGGGATTGGGGCAGCGGTCCGGCCATTGTGTCGATTTCGCGCGGGGGGGCGGGTTCGGGTGGCCCCTCCTGGGCAACGGTCTGGATGGTGAAGTCGGGGTCGTCTTTGGCGATGCCGCCGCCGGGGCCCCGGATGAAGGCTTCAAGGTTGGTGTAGATGGTGGGGTCTTTGGCGCGCCAGGTGGCCAACAACTCCAGGGCCGCCAGGCGGTTGTCGGCCTTTTTGTCGTAGAGGGCCAGTTTGGCCACATCGACGGCGGCCGAGCGGGCCTCAATCCGCTTCATGTACTCCAGGACCTGGGCGCGGATGCGCTCGTCGGGGTCGACCAGGCCTTTGACCAATGAGGCCACGCGCGCGTTGAAGCTCGACTCGTAGGTGTCGATCCAGTCCCAGACCGGGCCGGTGTTGAGGCAACCTTCAAGCAGGTCGCCCTCAGAGCAGTAGATGCGCAGGTGGAGGTGGTCGGCGTGCGGGGACGAGTCGGTGGGCTGCCACAGGAGCTTGCGGGCGTTTTCGATGAGGGTCGGGTCTTCGTTCTGGGCGACGGCGTGTTCGAGCAGGGCGTCGCGCAGGTAGGTGGCGATGAAGAGCCACTGGACCTGGACAGTGGGGTGGTTCATCAGGGCTTTGACGGCGGCCCAGTTGCGCGGGACGTCAAAGGTGTACTGCCCGGATTTGAGCTCGTCGTTGAAGCGCAGCAGTGCCGGGGCGTCCACGGGGTTGCCGTCGGGGTCGAGCACATAAAAGGCGATGTCGGCGTCGCGCCCCGAGTTGTGGGAGCGGCTCCACTTGATGTCGCCGCCGCCCGCCACCGACATGTTGCCCATCATCAAGCGCGGGCCAGGGTGGTGTTGGGAGACCTCGGCGGCGGTGTGCAACAAAAGTTCGACCAACTCCTCGGTGCCGTAGTTGGTGTGCCGCTCGCGGCAGTTGGGCAGCACGGCGTGGTGCTGGCCTTCGATGGGGAGGCTGGCGTGCCGCATCAAAAAGCCGTCTGCCGAGGTGCCCATGCTCATGGAGCCGGGCACCTGACGGCTGGGGTCGATGATGCGGGTGTAGGGCAGGTCTTCTTTGACCGGTTTGGCCGGGGCCGGGTCCTGCTCGGGGGCAGGGGCCAGGGTGGCGGGGTCGGCCGGTGGGGCCTGCCAGATGGTCTTGGGGGCTTCTTTGTCTGCGCCCTCGTCCGCTTTGTCGTCTCGGTTGAGCGTGCGGGTGGCGGGGTCATCGGTGATGCCGCCAGCCTGAGGGGTGGTGCAGGTGATGGTGGTGCTCAGCAGCGCCATCAAGAGAAAACCGGCGCTGACGCGCCCGCGTGCATTCGTCGACAGTGGCCTCATGGCATCGTTCCTCCGCAGGGGACGCGCGAGGGCGTCTGTCCTGCGCGGGCTCTGTCCACGGCTGCCCTTGTCTGGCAGTGGTGCAAGCCGCCGTCATGGTGGCTTGCGGCCAAAACCTCAAGTGTCACTCAAGGTCTCCGAGCCCGTTTGTGAAGACTCGCCATCGCTGCGGCGCACGGGGCATTGTTGAAGTGCAAAATCGGGGGGTTGCCCCACACATCAACGCTGCCTTCGATGCTTTAACGCACGCACAGGCGAATCTTTATCCTTCCCTGGTGTTGACCATCTCCAGGAACTCGCTTTCGGAGATGATCCTCAGCGCGGCCCCATCGGAGATGAGCTTCTCTGCCTTCTTGAGCTTGCTGGAACGCCATCCAGTCTTATAGCGCCCCATATCTTTATCTCCCAGGACAAGAAAGTCGAGCTTCTTGGACACACCGCTCGAAGCTTGTCCGCCCAGGCTCAGGACCAACTCCTGGGCTTTGCCGCGCGTCATGGACGCCATCGCGCCGGTAAAGAGGACCGCTTTGCCGGAGAATGGCGAGTCGGTCACTTCGGGGCGATTGTCATCCTGCTGGCCGGGCCAGGTGAGGGTGACGAAGCCCAAAAGCTCGTCGATCAACTCAGCGCGGTTTTTAAGCCCCTCGGTCACGCTCACAGCGATCGTCTCGCCGATGGTGTTGAGCGAGGACATCTCCTCGACGGTCAGACTGCGGATGCGGTCCAGATCGCCGTAGGTGGTGGCCAGGAGCTTGGAGACGTGCTTGCCCAACTCGTCGATGCTCAGCGCCTGCATGAAGACGGCGGCGGGCAGGCGGCGGC
>CAKZKQ010000093.1 GCA_937123825.1 uncultured Pseudomonadota bacterium | reverse complement strand
AGCTCCTGCACCGCCGCCACCTCGACGACGCTTACAGCGACGAGATCTACCGCCTGACCACCCACGACAGCCTCACCGGGCTCTACAACAAGCGCTACTTCACCGAGCTGCTTGAGCGCGAAATGCGCCGGGGGCTGAGGTACAACCGCGTCTTTAGCCTCATCATGCTCGACATCGCCCGCTTCAAGCGCGTCAACGTCGCCTACGGCTACCTGACCGGGGACCTCATCCTGCGCCAGTTCAGCCGCCGCCTGCGCTCCATCGTCCGCAAAGAAGACGTCCTTGTCCGCTACGGCGACGACGAGTTTGTCGTCCTCCTGCCTGAATGCAACCGCTCGGTCGCCAGCAAAACCGCCGACCGCATCCAGGACCTCATGGTCGACGAACCCTTCTACTTCAACGCCACCCGCATTGAACTCAACATCCGCACCGCCGCCCTGGACCTGAACACCTACATCGAATCCCTCCACCCCCAGGCGCTGCCCCACCACACCCGCAACCCCGTCCCAGCCATGCTCCTGGAGATGCTTGAGGACGCCCTCGAAAACCCCAAAGAACCCCCCACACTTGATTACGGTGGTTGAGTCCTTTTTCCTGTGCGCCTAAACTCATAAGCGCCGGAAGATGCCGCAAGATGCAGATGCCTGCCGCCAGCCCAGGGACCGGTGCGTTTGTGACACACCACACCAAACGCCCCACCCCACACCCGCGCCGCGCTCAAGCCTCTGCACATCCTCGCCCGCACCTCAACCGGCTGCAGCACTATCAAGAGAGGGGAATCTCATGACACACAAAATCACCCGGCGCGACTTTCTGCGCGCCACCGGGCTTACGGGCGTCTCGCTCCTTGGCGGCCAGGCGCTGCTGGCTTGCTCCGATGACGAAAGCGCGCCGGCCGACACCTCAAACAACACTGCCAACAACACCGCCAACAACGATCCCATACCGGACGCTGGCATGGAGCCCGACGCGGTCGAAGACACCGGCGATCCCCCCATGGACGCCGACGAGCCGCCACAAGAGGATCGCTGGTGGCTCGAAGACAACTACGCGCCGGTCGAAGATGACCTCGAAGCCTTTGACCTGGAGGTCGAGGGCGCCATCCCACCAGGCCTGCGCGGCCTCTACGTCCGCAACGGCTCCAATCCCTCCACCGGACTGTCATCGCACTGGTTCTTTGGTGACGGCATGCTCCACGGCGTGCGCATTGAGGACGGGCAGGCGCGCTGGTACCGCTCACGCTACGTCCAGACCGGCTTGCTGGGGGAAGACGGCGGAATCGGCGCGCCCGACATCCGCAAAAACCACGGCAACACCAGCATCATCCAGCACGCCGGCAGGCTCCTGACCCTCAACGAGGTCGGCTTGCCCCACCACATCAACCCCGAAGACCTCTCCACCCACGGCGTCTTTGACTTTGACGGCGCGCTTCAGGGTCCCATGACCGCGCACCCCAAGATCGACCCCGCCACCGGGCACATGCACTTCTTTGGCTACAACTTCTTTGCCCCCTACCTGAGCTTCTCCAGCGTGGACAGCAGCGGCAACCTCATCCGGCAGGTCGACCTCAACACCCCAGCCTCGACCATGATGCACGACTTCCAGATCACCGATCAGCACGCCGTCTTCATGGACCTGCCCATCCTCTTTGACCTCCAGGCCGCCATCGGCGGAGACTTCCCCTTCGCCTGGCGCCCCGACAACGGCTCGCGCCTTGGCGTCATGCCGCTCGACGGCGCCGGCGACGACGATGTCCAGTGGTTTGAGATCGACAACTGCTTTGTCTTCCACACCATGGGCGCCTTCCGCGACCCCGACAACGACCAGCGCATTGTCCTGCTTGGCGCACGCCACGCCGACATGTGGGCCGACGGCCCCCACTCCTTCAGCCGGGGCGCCAACCTCTGGCGCTGGACCCTGGACCTGTCCACCGGACAGAGCACCGAGGAGGCCATCGACGACCGCTTCATCGAGTTCCCCCAGCTCAACCTCAGCCGACAGGGCCTATCGATGCGCTACGGCTACGCGCTGGGGTACAGCGACAACTCGGGCGCAGATTCTCCCGGAGACCCTCAGGCGCTGCTCAAGTACGACCTGAGCACCGGAGAGGTCCAGGAGCACCGCTTTGCGCAAGGCCGAGTGCCTGGTGAAGCTGTTTTTGTTCCGGGCGGAGAGGGAGAAGATGAGGGGTGGTTGATGACCTACGTCTACGACAAGGCCAACAACAGCTCTTCGTTGGACATCTTTGACGCCACCAACCTTCAGGCGCCCCCTGTGGCGAGCATCAAGCTGCCACGGCGCGTCCCATACGGCTTCCACGGCACCTGGGTGCCGGACGCCTGAAGACGCCACGATGCCGCTCACCCAAGAGCGGCGAGGCTCGTCCAACGGGCACGATGACCAAAGCGCACAGACAAAGGCGGCTCAGGCTTCAAGGATCCACAAAGACGGCGTCAAAGTCGTAGATGAACCCGTCGCCATCTGCGCCGGCGTACTGAACCTTGACCAGAACCTCAGTGTCCGCATCCAACGGGTGCTCAACCTCCAGGTTGCCATCGACCACGGTGGCCTGAGCCAGGAGGTTCTCCTGGTCATCAAAGGCCTCCACCACAATGTCAGCGGTTGGATTGCCGCCTTCAATGGCAATCGCCTCCACAATCACCAGGAGCGTTTGACCGCTCTGCCCCGCGCCAACGGCAAACCAGTCCTCATCCTGGGCGCAAAGGCCCATAAAATCGCTCTGCGCGGCGCCACCAAAGGCCGACGCCTCCTGCGGACTGTTGTTGGGCTCATTATCGTCGTTGTCGGTGCAATCACCCGAGATGGTGTTGCCGTTGTTGTCATCGTTGTTGACGTCGTTGTTGCCGGTATCGTTGTTCTGGTCGTTGTTGACGTCATTGTTGGTG